>DVGO01000061.1 GCA_018712645.1 Candidatus Faecousia faecavium
AAACTGCAGGCCTATCTGGACGAGTACTGCTTCCGCTTCAACCGCCGCATGACCGGCGATCAGATTTTCCTTCGCTTAACCAGAGCCGTCGCTACATCTTGTGGTGTGCTGAGTTAAGCCGATAAGCATTATCATTATATCAAGTGGCAATACTACTACCAAAACGAAGCATGTTGCATGAGACTACCGAAAATGATGTTTTGAGGAAAGGTATGAAGTATAACTTCCTTTCTCAATATAGCCGGCTAGTAATCTGAAATATGGATGTATTTATCTTGATGCATGGAAGCTCGCTAATTATTGTGGCGGAGGAACAATGATTTTGGAAATACGGCTCTATAACAGTAAGATAAAGTTAACATGTGGTAGCAGACCAAGTAATGTGATTACTGCAATCCAAAATACATATTTAAGGTGTAAATAGTTGTATGATTATCTGCAATATCTATTAAATTTGAGCATATTAGTGGTAAACGTCAATTCTAGCCGCATATAAAACATCCGGGGCTGCGCTTTTTGCGCAACCCCGGATGGCAGGAACAATATTATTTTTCTGCCGGTATACGCTGGGCATCCTGGCTGCGTTCCTCCAGTTTTCCGTTCCAATAGTCTGTATACTGCTCATAACCGGAGTACAGGAAAGGCACATGCTGCTCCATGCGCAGGATAACGGCAGGCAGCGTTTCCAGACCCATCCGCCTTGCTTTTTCTATCCGGTGGTACCCGTCAATGCATACGTAGCCACGGATATCCCAACTGCTTTCCGGTATCTCACAAAGGAAATCTCTGTAGTCCGGCGCTATTTCGGCAATGACAATGGGGCGTGTTACATCTGCTGCCTCCACATAACAGTCCTCTTTGCTGCCGGATGACTCCCACAGGCAAATTGGCATCTCCACCACCGGCTGGGGGTGTTCCTTCAGCCAGTCCAGCAAGGCGCTGATATGGAAGCGGAATATGCCGTTGCAGAAGATTTCGTCGCCGTTTTCCGGCTTCGCCGGGGCAGTGCTTCTTTCCTTCAGCAGGCAGCGGGGATGACGAAAGCGATGTTTTCTTCCCATAAAAACGCCTCCCTCAGTAGATATCCGCTATGGGACCCCTGCCCAGAAATTCATCTACCACATCCCTAATGGCCTGCCGGAACGGCTCATCCTCCATCCAGGAGCAGTGCTCATAGGCAACGTCAATGGTATCTGCAAATCTTCTTGCAAGGCAGGGATTCTCTTTCTTAAATTCAGGAAAATAGTCCACCACATAGCCGGAGTAGTCCAGGTCAAATTCTCTCCGGCTCATATTGCCGTTGGCAAAGTCTATCACGAAACTTACCAGACGGGCGCCGTTCTTTTTCAGCCGCATCTTCTCACTTCTTTCCTTGGGGCATCCTGCACGCTTCCGGTGCATTCCAGGGAAGCAGTCTTTCCACTGCTTCCGGATCGTTCCGGTCAGCGTCCTTTGCGGCATCCATCAGCCAGGTCAGATAGCGATAGGGATCCAGATTGTTTTCCAGCGCCGTCTGGATCAGGCTGAAAATCACCGCGCTTCCCGTGGCTCCCTTGGGGGTGTTGGCAAACAGGAAGTTCTTCCGGTCCAGCGCAAAGGGCCGGATGCTCCGCTCCGCACGGTTATTGCTCAGCTCCAATCTGCCATCTTTCAGATAGCTGGTCAGATAGGGCCACTGCTCTTTCAGATAGTTCAGTGCCTTTCCCAGGGCAGACTTGGGGGCTGCCGTTCGGGAATTTGCCCACGACAACATGGCGTCTAAAACAGGCTTTGCCTGCTCCAGCCGCTGTGTATATCGCTCCTCCGGGGACAAGTCCATCCACCCATCCTCCAGGCTGAACAGCCTGTCGCAATAGGCCAGACCCTGCATGGCGGAGCTGCCTTTTGCTTTCCCCTTGGGCAGTGCCTTGACCGCCTCGTCAAATTTTCTCCGGGCATGGGTCCAGCAGCCCACAATGGTAATTCCATCCGGCAGATTGTGATATCCGGCATAGCCATCCACATGGAGGTAGCCCTGAAAGCCATTCAGAAATTCCCTGGGATGCTTTGCACTCCGTCCCGGCTGGTACTCGTACAGAACAATGGCCCTGTCCGTATCCCCGCTGGTCCGGTACAGCCACATATAGCTCTTGCTCTGGGGTGGTTTCCCCGGCTCATGGAGCACCTGCAAGGTGGTTTCATCCGCATGCAGAACCTCCCGCTTCAGCAGCTCCTGATACAGCCTTCTGTACACCGGGGTCAGATACACCTCTGAGGCCCTCAGAATCCAGTTGGACATGGTCTGCCGGGAAAGCTTGACTCCCAGTCTTTTCAGCTCCTGTTCCTGGCGGTATAGCGGACTGCCCATGACGAATTTCTGCACCATAATGTGGGCAATGGCCTCCGGTGTGGCGAAGCTGCCGGGAATCACGCTCTTTTCCCGGGGCGCTTTGACAACAGGAGTCTGGGTATTTTCCCGGTTGCAGGTCTGGCAGGCATAGGTATGGTAACGGTGTTCCTCTACCACCAGCTCTACGGACTTTATTTTCAGCTTCTTCACCACTTCTGTGCCAATATCGGTCATGGTATCCCCGCACTGGGGGCATATCAGATCCTCACCCTCCAGCGTATGCTCTACCACCTGGGTGGGAACATCCTCCGGGAGGCTGTCCAGGGTGTATTCGTGGCCCTTGTGCCGCTTGTGCTCCGGCACAACCACCACATCCTCATCTTCTGCCTTGGCATCTGCCAGAACCTCAGCCTCGTTAAACAGAAAGCTGAACTGTTCCATGGCTTCCGCATCTGCCTTTTCCGAGGATGCGCCAAACCGCTTCTGCCGGGAAAGACGCAGGGCTTCCATGAGTAATTCTACTTGCTTCTCAAGGCGAGAAATACGCACATTCTGGGTCAGAAGCTGCTGCCCCTGACCCAGTAACTTTTCGTATTCCGCCAAGGAAATGGTCACCATTTCCTCGGTGCTTGTTCCGGTAATTTCTTTCTTTTCCATGGGAATATTATACCATATTTCCGGGGAAAAGTACAGAAAAATTTAAAATTATTCAAATTATTTCCAAGCCGGAAACCGGCCTGTGGGCCTTTGGCTGGTCAACGCTCAGGCCCTCCATGAGCCAGCGGTACTGCTGCGGGCTCAGACGCCTGGCTTCAGTTTCTGACCGGGGCCACTGAAAGGTGCCGGATTCCAGCCGCTTGTACAGCAGAACAAATCCATTGCCTTCCCAGTACAGCGCCTTGATCCGGTCCCGCCGTCGGCCGCAGAACAAAAACAGCGTATTGGTAAACGGATCCAAGTCAAACTGCTGCTGAACCATAGATGCAAGTCCGTCAATCCCGCGCCTCAGATCCGTATAGCCGCAGGCGATGTATATCCGGTCTGCTCCGGTGAAGTCGGTCAGCATGATTTTAAGATGCGCAGTACCGTTTCAATGACAGTTGCATCTGCACCATTGTAAATATCCGCTTCCATACCGGAGCAGCGAACCGTTACTGCCGGAGCAGTTGTCTGCTTCGGCGGCGGCGTGATTTCAGCAAAGGCCGGTTGGCCGGGGTTTTCCTGTCGGGACACTGCGTCAAACAGCTGCCGCTGCCAGTAGTAATAGCTTTTCTCCGGAACCTGATTTTCCCGGCACCAGGCCCGGATGGTCATCCCGCTGCTGCGGCATGCCATGATTCTGGAGGCCCATTTCTCCAGCCGCTCCTGCCTGGAGATTACCTGCAGACTCTGCTCCATTTTTGACCATCTCCCAATGTGCCAAATATCTCCCTTGCAGTCTAAGGGAGACATTTGGAGTTTGGAACATTATCTCATAGAACAGGTACCTGCCGCAAGCCGCCAGCTGGTTTTACGCTCGTATTATAGAGTAGTAGCCAACTGTGGCCATGAATGGACCAATATGCTACACTGTAGAGGATGCTGTGGATTGGTGGTTTGACGCTACCGCAAGACGGTTTTCGTAAGCGTACAACCACAGCCCTTTACAGTATTGTTAATCAGTTAGATACCGCAAGGACGGTTTATTTAGAACGAGCATACAAGAGTAAAGTGTTCTGTGGATACAGCATCAAGAGATTCATACCCGGAGGTAATTCTTATCCTCTCGGATTACCCCCTCACTAATAGGAGATTTGAAGGGTGTACAGCGGAACCATTTTCAAAAAATATTTAAAAAATTTTTCTGTATCCAAATCACAGTTCGTTACGAACAAAACGGAGAAGTTTATTGGACCGAAACTTTGAGATAATTTGGATGCTACAACAGAAAGAAGGTGAAGGCAGTGGACTTCTGGGGAAGAAAACCGGAGAATGATTTTATCAGAGCATTTGAAGAAGTGACCGAAGGTCATGAGAACAATCACGAGAGTCAGCTCAGCACCGAGCGCATGGAAGAACTGGAAATTCAGATTCAGCAGGATGAGAAGCCCATCAAGCTGGAACTCGATGAATCCGGTCTGCCTGAGCCGGAACGTAAAAAGAAAAAGCTGAAGCGGGAATTGCGGAAAGAAGCACTGACCCGGATGGAAGAAGCCGCCAGAACAGAAGCGGACTTTGAAAAAGTTACCGAGGCATGGGACAAACTGGATGCCAACAGAGAACGGAAAGAACGCTACCATGAAATCAAGCGCAGCGGTGATGATATTCCACTGGAATATGGTCGGGCAAAATACGGTGCGGCTTTCCCGGAATGGCTCAACGATCCCAACTATTCTGCGATCCAGCACGGAAGAAATCTGGATGTGATTTTCAACTGTACTTATGAACTGCACCAGTTCACCAGTCATCCCATTCTGCTGAAGATCCTAAAGGACCTGAAACTGGAATACAAGGATGTGCTGTTCTTCACCATCATCCGGGAGATCTCCACCAAGGAGTTTGGTGAACTTCTTGATCAGACAGATCGGAATATCCGCAAGAAGCGGATGCGGCTGCTGAAGCGGATTCGGGAAGAACTCTATGAAGGACTGAAGGACAGAAAGAATCTGAGCCTCCGGGAAAAGCTATTCCTGGAGAGATATGAAAAAAGCGCCCTCACAGAAAGTGAGGACGCAGAGGATGAAGAAGAAAAGAGGTGTGCCGGATGAAGAATCTGTTCAAGCATTCCAGCTCCAGCTGGGTGCGGTACAGCAAGTACGAATGGAAGAAAGATAAAAACAACAAGTATTACATTACCCCGGCACCCGATGCCATGCCGCAGATCTATGATCCGCTGAAAGATTACAAGCCCATGGTGCTGGATGCGCTGAACATCGGACTGATGATTCGTAAATCCTCCAAACGTAAAGTGCGGGATGCCATTATGGTTTTCGTCAGCAAGTATGGCCTGTTGGGTCTGATGACAGCACTGCCCACTACACCAAAGTTCGTAGATTACAAGGCAGTGTATCTCCCGGTCAATCATTTCATCCGGGAAGAGGTCATGGACACCAACAGATACTTGGAACTGTTCTTCCCTTTCCGAAAACTGGACTTCAAAAAGAAGGGAAAGGATGCAGCATGGTTCATTGATGGTGACAATACCATGCTGGCGCTGGCAATGACGTTCCAGAAAGAACCGGATGCCCAGGTCATGTGCTTCCTGCGGGATTATGCGGAGCGGTACGACTGGCTGGTGCAGATGTTTCAGGATTGGTCTTTCACATTTTTAAGCAGCTTTCTGTTCTATGAAGATTATGATGAAATGGAAGAAGAAACCCGGGACATTTACCGGGCTGGTATGGCAGCGTTTGAGGGCATCGCACCGGAATACCATATTGAGCTGAGAGACAGGCCCACTATGGTATGGGATTTCCACTCCCTGCTTCTGGCAATTCAAATGATGTTCAGCTTCATGCTGGTGGATGAAACTGCTACACTAAAGCTGTGTCCGAATTGTTATAAGGCGTTCTTTGCGGAGAATGAGGATGATGTTTATTGCGAGGAATGCGTGATAAAAGAGTAATACTCAGATTATTCTCGCATTCTTGACGGATCTGCTACAAATATTTAAGCGGCACTGACGAGGATTGAATTTCAGTGCCGCTTTCGTATTATATCCGTTGATATGAAAGCTCCCTGCAGAACAGATTCTGCAGGGAGCTTTCGCTAGAAAACAGGAGTATCATCTGGACTGATAGCAGAATAAAAATCAGAAAAGCAGTTAAGTACACAGTCCGCCTGGGAGGTATCCTGCTGGATAGAAGCACCTGTATAGCCAACCACAAAGGCACCCGCCGCTTTACCGGCGCTGATTCCTACGGGAGAATCTTCAAAAACAATGCATTCCTCAGGTTGAGCACCGAGATAAGCCATTGCCATCTGGTAAGGCTCCGGGTGGGGCTTACGATGCGTAACCATGTCACCGCCAATGACAACATCAAACAAATCCGTCATTCCCATACGTTCCAGACCGATCTGAACCAGGCGGAGGCTTGTCGTGGACACCACAGCGGTACGAATGCCCTTACTGCGAAAATCCTGCAGGAGCGGAATCAAGCCGGGCATTGGGACAAGATTACCATTTTCGTAAGTATTTCCGGAAATCACACGTTGTGCCCGATATTCCTCCATGGTAACCGGCCGGTTTGCGCGGGAGAGAAACCGCTCTATCCGATGGGGATCGTTGGTTCCCACCAGGCTCATACGTTCTTCATCCGTCAAAGTCACACCGAATTCCGCCAGGGCTTTTTCCAGGAACTCTTTGTTGCTTGTTTCAGTATCCGCAATAACCCCGTCAAAGTCGAACAGAGCAAATCGGGAGGCCATTATTCACCAAACAGCTTTCTGGCTGTTGCCTGAATATAAGCAACATCCTCGGCAGTCAGATCTGCAAAGTCGCTGTTCTCCATGGAACAATTGGAATCCTGGACATACATCATCTTGGTGTCCTTCTGGGTAATGGAATAGAACCAGCATTCCGCAGGAACATTGTAAACCTTGCCCAGCTCCATAGGAGTCAGGCAGATGTCCTTGAAGGCATCGTTCTCCCGCTCGGCAGTGATCAGAATAGCCTTGCCTGTGGAGAGAATGAACTGCTCATCGGTGGAGTGGTGAACTTCCAGATGGGCGATTCCGGCGATGTCGTTGTCGGGCTTCCAGTTCTTAATGGAAACCAGCCATTTCTCGTTCTTGTATACGCAGAGGATTCCCTCACCGTTGTTTTCGTACATATCGGGTCTTTTCATAAGAAACACTCCTTTATACTTCTGTTTTTCCAAGAATGGGTGTGCCGTATCCGAAGGCACCTTCCATAGCGCAGACATGGGCCGCAAAGACAGCTCCGTCATTCATTGCTTTTTCGATGCATGCAGCCATTTCACCGTCTGTTCCCTCCAGCAATTTGCCGGTTTTGGATGCCTTCAGCAGGCTGCACAGGAATGTAGCAAAATAGCTGTCGCCTGCACCCATGGTATCAATCACATCATCTGCGTGAACAGCATTGGCAAAGAAAAATCTGCCGTTTACCAGAGCATAGGAACCGTCCTCACCAATCGTGCCCAAAACAATGGGAACGCCGTAGGAAGCAGCCTTCTTCATTTCTTCCTCCCGCTGCTGAGCAGTCAGGTGTGCGCAGGAGAGCAGTGCAACCTCGATATGCGGGCAGACCTTTGCCAGATATTCATCGGTCCAGCGGGTGGAAAAATCATAGGCGATGGGAACACCGGTTTCCTTCAGCTGAGGAAGGTCCTCTTCAATATAGGAGTTCAGGTTGGTATAAATCACCTGGAAACCCTTGATGTACTCCAGATCCTCCGCGGTGAAATCAAAGGCATGCTCCTTGGCAATGCCTCCCTTATTGCTGCCCAGGAACACGCGGTCATTTCCCTTCAGGGTAACCAGGGCAAAGCCGTTGTCACCGGGATATTGGCGGCAGTGGGAACGGTCCACCTGCATGGTATCCAGCGTCTCCTGAACGCAGGCAGATACTTCATCCGTACCGAATTTTCCCAGATAAGCAGAGGCAACACCGTTCATGCCTGCATAGGCGCAGGTGTTGATGCACTGGCCGCCGGGGTACATTTTCCCACGGGAAAGATATTTATCACAAACATTATCACCGATAGCAATGATTTTTGCATCTTCCATGATAGTACTCCTCTGGAAAACGGTGTATTAGTACTCAACCTTCCACATATAGCGGCGGGTGGGCAGGGGATGCTTCCGGGCCTCAGCAAGATCGTGGTTATATATGGGATACACGTTGTTGAACAGGGAGTGATTGAAGTAATCCACAACGGAGGCATCGATGACACTCAGGCCCAGCTCCTTGGCATCCAGAACCTCAATACGCTTTGCATAGGTCTTGAGGAACTTCAGTGCGCGCTCATCCAGAGCACGGGTAGAGCCCTCGGAAATCTGAATCATAAAGGGACGGTTTGTATCGGTGATTTCAAAGGGGCCGTGGAAGAACTCACCGGTGTGGATGCTGCTGGAATCCAGCCACTGCATCTCCATGAAAATGCAGATGCTCTCCATATAAGCAGCACCGTAACCTGCACCGGAACCCATCGTATAGATCACGCTGTCATTCTTGTACTCTTCTGCGAAAGCCAGAGAGCGCTTAGCAACATGCTTACGGGCGTTGCGGATGACGGTAGTAATCATACCCACGCCAGCCATAAACTTATCGTAGTTCTCATAACCGGCAGTCTGGTTCAGCAGCTCTACAGCAACCAGCAAAGCACACATGGTCTTTTCACCTGCGTAATCGATGTCACCGGCCAGATGATCGGGAGAGGCATCAAACTCATAGCAGACAATATAGTCACCGTACTGGACGATTTCGGACTGCTCTAGCCAGGTCAGCAGGATAACGGTTGCACCCATTTCCTTGCCCATCTTGGCAGCGGCAATGGTCTCGGGGGTGTTGCCCTTGTGGCAGGACAGGCAGATCACGGAGTTCTTGCCAAAATCCTTGGGAGTGCTGTGAACAAACTCGTTGGAGCTGATCAGCGCACACTTAATGTTGGAGCACTCCTTCTCCATAAAGGTCTTTGCAGAATACAGGGCACCCCAGGAGCCGCCGCAGCCCACATAGTACAGGGACTTTACTCCGCCGATGTCCTTTTTGGCTTCCAGAATTTCGGAAACGATATTTTTGATGTCAGTGCTTTTGTAAGTCATAGTATTTCCTCCAATATTGGTTTTTTGATTACAGATAGGGGTTAAACTGCTGAATGACCTTCGTTGCACGTTCGCGGCCCCGTGCCATGCAGGCGGGGATATCCTCACCCAGGCTCAGGCCATAGGTAAAGGCTGCAATATAGCTGTCGCCGGCACCTACAGTATTCACAACCGGGACGGAAAAGGCTTCAATCTTATAGAACTGATTGCCGTCATAGGCAAGGCTGCCATGCTCGCCCAGCATCGCAATGACGCAGCCGGTACCTTTTTGCTTTGTCTTCACCATAAACTGCCGGATGTAATCATCATCCGCATCGTAGGAGAAGAACGCGTAATCGAGATAAGGAAGCAGATCGTCGTTGCCGGGCAGTTCCAAACGCTTGGAGAAATCATAGACCCAGATCTGGCCGGGCTGCTTCAGCTCCTTGATATAGCGGCTGACCTTAGCCCAGCGTTCGGAATAGACGATGTCAAACTGCTTCACAAATTCCAGGTCATCGGGACTCAGCTCAATTTCTTCCATGGCATTGCCCTCGAAATGCAGATGCTTTTTGTCGCCATCTACGATATCCATAGTAGCCATTCCGGTGGGCTTGTCCACATGCTTCAGGATGCGCAGGGGGATGTCCCGCTCCTTCAGGCGCTCCTCCAGCGCCATGGCGAAGACATCGTTTCCAAGAATCGTCATCTCGGTCACATCACCCCCCATATCCTTATAGTTGAATGCGAAGTCAATGCTGTTGCCGGTCAGGTAGTACCGGTCCAGCTTATAGTACACGTCGATGCAGTTGTCTGCCATTGCAATGGCTTTTTTCATCGGTTACTCTCCCATCACATAAATCATGTATTTTCTGTTTTTGATACCGTCATATTCGCAGAAGTAAATATCCGCGGCACTTCCTAGCTTCACCTTGCCCTCCACAATGGGGAACACACAGTGATTTCCGGTCAGCAGGGATTTCAGATGGCCGGGGGTATTTCCGCCGATGGTTCCGTAGCTGGGCAGATAGTGATTGTGGTTGTAAGGATAGTTTTCCGGAATCAGCCGATCCAAAGTCTGCATGATGTCCTTTTCCACGCAGGGAAGGGCTTCGTTTACGGTGATGCCCGTGGTGGTATGCTCGGTAATCACATACACGATTCCGTTGGAGATACCGCATTCACGGACGGTATCCTTCACCTGCTGGGTAATATTAATCATTTCAAATTCCTGTTTGGCACGGATTGAAATTTCCTTCAGTTCAAACTTCATGATCAAACCTCCCGTTTCAGGAATCGCAGGGCATTTTTCCAGCAGATTTTCTCCATGGTGTCCTTGGAGAAGTTCAGGCTGTCCAATCCCCGCTTGCTGCGGACTGGGCGGATCCGGGGACTGTCAGAGCCAAACATTACCTGGTCAGCAATGTTATGCTCTACCCAATACTGCCCCATATCCTCCAGGAATACCTTGTGATAAATTTGATAGGGACCATCAAAATTCATCAGAGCTGTATTGGTGTACAGGTTGGGATACTTAATCAGCAGCGCAGCCGTCTCCTGTACACAGGGCCAACCCACATGGGCCAGACAGATGTTTGTATCCGGATATTTGGCTGCAATCTCCTCAAATTCCATGGGATGGCAGAACTTGGAAAGCGCATTGCGCTCCAGACACAGACCTGCCTGGAAAATGATTGGCTTGTCCATTCGGGCACAGATATCATACAGCTTCATTAATCTCGGATCATTGGGGTAAATGTGAAGCCGTGCGGTGTTAACATAGAGGCCAAGCAACTTGTATTCCTCAAAAGCCTGAATCAGCTTCTCCTCAGCATCGGCATTCCTGGGATCAACAGATGCGAAGCCCCAGAACATTTCGGGATCACAGGCCACCAGCTTTGCGATGTCCTCATTGGAGATGGAGGCAGTGCCAGTTTCGGCACTGCAATCCTCCGGCAGGAGAAATACATGCTCAATATCCGCCAGCGCATACTGCTCCTTTAGCAGATCAATGGAGGCGGGGCCCATAAGGTGATAATTCATCTCATCGCAGCGCTTCCGGAAAGCTTCCTTATCCTGGCAGATGGGCGCATACAGCGCCGGACGGATATGTGTATCAATAACCATATTCTGGGATCCTTTCCTTTCAGCAGTTCTCTGCAAGGGTATGCATCAACTGCCGATTGTTGTGGTACAGATCGCGGAAAATTTGATAATTCTTTTCATAAAGGATATGATTTTCCATGTTGGGATAAAGAACCGTACCCTTTGGCAGGGCCTTACGCAGCTCGGAGAAATCCTTCAGCTGACCGACTGCCAGCGCCGCCATCATGGCATCGCCATACGCCGAGCACTGGAAGGGCTCCGGGATGGTGATGGGAAGGCCCGCCATGTCACAGATGATCTGCATCCATGTTCTGTTTCTGGTACCGCCGCCGGCGGTAATCATGGAGGTTACGCCCACACCCATCTCTTCGAAGAGCTTCAGATGCTGCAGGGTGGAATACCCCACAGCCTCCAGGGCGGCACGGTTAATATGTGCCCGGGTATGCTTTCCCTTCAGGCCAAGGAGCAGTCCGGTGGCCATAGGATCCTGAATAGGGCTGCGCTCGCCGTAGATATAGGGCAGCATAATCAGGCCATCACATCCAGCAGGAATGTCCGCCGCTTCTTTTGCCATCACGGAATAAGCATTTTCACCTCCCTGCTGCTCAGCGGCAACCTCAGCGGAATAAAAGGTATCCCGCACCCAACGGGTCAGGGTTCCGGCGGCATTGGTGCCGTCACCCAGGCAGTAGGTTCCGGGTACGGTAAAGACCTTACCGCCCTTAATGGAGCCGTTGCCCTCCGGGGAAATGTAGTTGTCAAAGAAGCGATCCACGCAGTAGTAGAAAAACATGGAGGAGCCGTACTGGAAAAAGGCGGTTCCCGGCTCGGTCAGACCTACACTGATGGACTCAGAGGTGGAGTCGCCGGTGCCGGTAATAACCGGTGTACCTTCGGCAAATCCGGTTTCCGCTGCAGCCTGGGCCGTTACGGTTCCGGCAATCTCATTGGAGTAAAGGGATCGGGCGATCTGATCTGGGCGGCAATACAGGCAGACGGTATCGGGATTTACGGAGCCGTCCCCGCGGTAAAGGGGCCGGAAGGAGCCCTTTGCCAGGAATTGGTCAATTACATACTCCCCTGTGAGCTTTGCGGTAAGATAGGAGCTGCCGGTTAAGAATTTATATGTTTTGGCATAAACATCCGGTTCGTGGTTGCGGATCCACAGGATCTTGGTGGCCGTATCGCCGGAGCAGATGGGGTGACCGAAGAGCTCCTGCACCTTATCCTCGCCGTAGTATTCCGTCAGCCACTTTATCTCCTCACCGGCCCGGGAGTCGATGCCGTAAAGGATCGCCTTGCGCAGGGGTTTGCAGTTTTCGTCCACAGGCAGGCAGTCCGTGCCAAGTGCACTGAGCCCAATGCAGGCAATCTGCTTTGGATCCACTCCGCTTTTTTGAAGAAGTGCCCTGGAAAGAATGCACAGATCCTTCCACCAAACTTTCTCCGCATCGTGTTCAAACCAGCCCAGCTGGGGGTTGTCTATGGTGTGGGGGGTGGAGACATCCGCTACAACCCGGTAGCAGTCATCCAGAAGCATTCCACGGGAAGAAAAGGTGCCAATATCAATGCCAACAAAATACTTCTTCATACACTGCCTCCGTGTCAGTTTCCATTGCGGATATCCGCAACAATATCCATAAAGCTGCGGACTCTTTCAACATCCACGCGGCCATTGAAGATGCCATCCTTCTTAAAAGCGGTGCCCATGCAAACGGCATCGCAGCGGGTCAGCTTGTCCCGCACATTGTCATGACGGCAGCCAGTATTGCAGAACACAGGAACATTCCGGGGCTTTGCAACAGAATAGACCTCACTGAGGATACCATTGTCCGGCTCGCAGCCGGCAGCAGCACCGGAAACGCACAGGCCATCCGCGAAATCACCGAACATAATGGATTTCGCAACTACCTTTACGTCCCGCTGTACGAGATAAGAGTCAGCCTCGGGATTGACCTTGAAGAGCAGCTTAAAGTCCTCAATGCCCAGAGCCTTGCGGTGACGGATGGCTTCACCACTGTTGGAGGTGTATAGGCCATATTCGCCCATATAAGCACCGGAGAAGCAGCTTCTTCCGAATTTGGCACCGGTGGCAGCGCCCAGGTCAATGGTGGCGATTGGGTTCTTAACCACATTTACGCCAAAAGGAACCTTAATTTCGGATTTCAAAACGCCGATGATGTAGGCCATGGTAGAAATCGTTGCAATATCCGCAACCGGTTGGTAGGGCAGGCTGAACTCGTTGGCAAAGAGAATGCCGTCCACGCCGCCGTCCTGCAGAGCTTTCAGGTCATCTCCTGCGTGCTCCAGTACCGTATCCAGACTGCCGCAGAAGCCGGGGTCACCGGGCAGGGCATCCAGATGCAGCAGGGCAATAATCGGCTTTTCCACGTCGAACATATCGTGAATCCACATATTGCAGACCTCCGGTCTCAATCTAGCTCGTTGGTGTTGGCCTTGAACCATGCGATGGTATCATCGATAGCCTTGTCAGGATCGCAATAGTACCGACGGTCGCAGATCTCGAAGGAAACGGTACCTTCGTAGCCATGGGCTTTGATCTGGTCGTAATACTGCTTCATGGGGAAATCCGCATCACCGGGCACGGTGTGGCCCCGGTCATTGAAATGAATGTGCTGCAGCTTGTCGCCCAGGTTGGCAAAATAATCATCGATGGTCTCTTCTGCATAGGTCATCTGATCCATGTCCACCATGCCAACAACGGCGGGGGAACCGATTTCTTCAATCATATTTGCAAGATCGGTGCTCTTGATCAGAACATTGGTGGTGGTCACTTTCAGCTCCTCCAGAAGCAACTTAATGCCCTTGCGTTCGGCATAGGCAGCCAGAGTACCTACACTGTCACGGCAATAATTCCAGGCATCCTCCCGGGGCATATCGAAATAGCCGAAGCCGGTGCTGATCTGAATAGCAGGGCATTCCAGGAACTGAGCGGTGTCCACTGCCCTCTGATAGTAGCGGATGCTGGACTCCCGTGTGATGGGATTCTGAGTGCAGAAGTTTACGGGGTAGGTGCAGTTTTCAGGGGTCATGGCCATAACCTTCAGGTTGTGGCGCTTAATGCTCTTGTCCAGCTCAATCAGGCTGCTGACAGGATAGTCAAACATATTCAGCTGGGGAGCGCAGCAGTACAGGTCAATGCTGTCAAACGGGGAACGCTCTACCTTGTCCAGAAATTTTTCAATAGGATAACGTAGATAATGGTAACTCATGGGAGCAAGTTTCATAATAAAACTCCTTTCCGATTCGTTTGGGCTGGCCAGGGATTCCCGGAGAGGAAGAGAAGAAGGAAAAGCCTCTCCGGAAAATCAGAATCACACCCGCGTAGCTATCTGTGTGAACTGCCTGGGAACCGTTAAAGAAAAGTGACTAATTATATTTATTAAGCCTGCAGTACATTCCGGATGAAATTGATGTAGGCATCTGTGGCTGCATCCGGATCCACATAATAATCCCGGCTGCACATCTCACAGGAGCACCAGCCTTCATAACCGCGCTTTACAAGGGTATCGTAGTACTCCTTCATGGGCAGGCCGCCGGTGCCGGGAATGGTATGGTTCAAATCGCTGAAATGAACGAAGCCATATTTGTCGCCAAGGTTGTCAAAATAGTCGTTAATATGTTCACCGGCTTGGGACATCTGATCGGTATCGGACAATCCCATCAGATAGGGAGAATTCACATCGTCCAGGAACTGCTTCAGCTCTTTGCTGGTAACAATCAAATTAGTGGTGGTTTTTTTGCAGGTTTCCAGGAAAATGGACACGCCCTTGTGGCCTGCATATTCGCACAGATTCTGGACAGCTTCTACCTGTCGCTTCCAGGCTTCTGTCTTGTCTGCATCGAAGTAGCCAGAGCCGGGACATATCTGAATATGGGGGCATTCCAGGAACTGGGCGGTATCAATCAGCCGCTGGTAGTAGCGCTGGGTAGATTCCCAGGTCTGCAGATCGGAGGTCGCGAGATTGACAGGATATACACAGTTTTCTGCGGTCAGTACATAGGGGTTCAAATGGCGGTCCTTGATGTCCCGATTCAGCTGAATCAGGTCGCCCAGAGAATAGTCAAAGGGGTTCAGCTGGGGGCCGGTGCAGTAAATGTCGATTCCATCCAGCTCGGAACGCTCCATTTTATCCAAATATTTTCGGATTGGATAACGCAAATAATGGTAGCTCATCAGTGTAAATTTCATAGCTAACGCCTCCAGACTGAAAAGATAGGGGGCGGGATGGAGAGAAAATCCCGCCCCTGCATAAAGAGGATTAGATGATGATGCTGGCCAGAACAAAGGCCACAGCAGAGTCAACAACAGCCATAACCACAGAAGGCAGCAGGTAGCTGGTATTGAAAACGAACTTGCCGATCTTGGTGGTTCCGGCAGTATCGAAAGCGATGGCAGCCAGGCTTTCGGAGGCTGCGGGGATCAGGAAGTGGGAACCGATTACAACCCAGCCTGCCAGCAGGACAGGAGTGCTGATGCCCAGAGCCAGGCCCAGAGGAATCACGATGGCGGTGGTGGAGCCCTGAGAAGTGGTGATGTTGCCGACCAGATAGCAGGCAATGATGAACACCCAGGGATACTTGTTGGTGAACTGGGAAACGACCTCAGTCAGGTAGGAGGACTGAGCACCAATGAAGATGTTGACCATCCAGCACAGGCCCAGAGTAATAACAGCAGCGAATACGCCGGAACGGAACACGGGGCTATCCAGGATAGCATCCGGCTTCTTGTCCATTACCATACAAATAACACCGGCAGCCATCAGCATAAAGATCTGGATGATATCGGTCATGCCCAGAGCGTTACCGTTGGACAGAACAGGACGCAGGGACTTGACAACGCCCAGCAGGACGATGACAACCATGGCAACCAGGAAGGTGACGACGGAAATCTTGGACTGCTTGCTGAACTTGGAGGTATCGACAGTAGCGCCCTTATGCTCCTTCAGTACAAGAGTGCCGTTGGCAACACGAGCCTGGAACTCAGGATCATCAGCCAGTTCCTTGCCCTTCTTCAGCATGACAATACCGGAAGCCAGGGAACCCAGCAGGGTAGCAGGAATAACGACCATCAGAACCTTGATCATGTCAACACTGCCGGAAGCTTCCAGGAAGCCAACCAGTGCAGCGGTAGCAGCAGCCAGAGGGGTGCCGCAGACGGCGTTCTGACTGGAAACAACGGATGCAGCGATGGGGCGCTCGGGACGGATGCCATTTTCAATAGCGATCTCATTGATGATGGGCAGCAGGCTCCACAGAATGTGACCGGTGCCGCAGCAGAAAACGAAAACCCAGCTAACCAGAGGGGCAACAATGGTGATAGACTTGGGATACTTTCTCATAATCTTTTCGGCCAGAGCAACCAGGTATTCGATACCACCGGCTGCCTGCATGGCACCGCCGGCGATAACCACACACATGATGATTCTCAAAACCGTCATGGGGGGATCGGACATGGGAGCTTTGAACAGGAAGGTGAAAATAAAGGCGCCAAAGCCGCCGGCCAGAGTCAGGAACACGCTGCCTTTGCGGACGCCCCATGCGATCAGAACCAGCAGAATTACGAGCTCAATCCAGAACATAGAAATCCTCCTAAAATACTATGATTTTGATTTCCCCGCAAATACGGACAAGCAAAGATCATGACGCTCTGCTTCCCTTTCTCTGTGGGTGCCGGAATCATTTCGAGAGTATGTGCACACCATCTCTAACAAGCAATCCATTCAATGCTGTGCAGTTTTATTTATTGATATGTATTGCTTTGCATTGCTGTCATTATAAAAATAATTGAGACCTATGTCAACAGAATTCCAAAGATCTCATCCACTTTCGGCACATTGTAAAAAAAGATTGTATCGTTTTGGTGATTATAACATATCTAATGCAATATAATACATTATGGCGATAATTAAGCCCACATCGATTCTATGATGCGGGCTTATACGCTTTTATATGTCAAACCATGAGTTTGAATTTGTCTCCAATACAAAGCTGCTTGGAAAGATAGCGGAAGGCCCCGGTTGAATCTTCTACAACGCTCTCGATTCTCAGCAGCGGATATCCTTTGGCCACACCCAGGAATCGGCCCTCCTGACTGGTGGCATACACAATATCCAGTGTTTTTACTGATTTTGAGAAATGAATATTCTTTTTCCTCTGAATCAGGTCATAAAGCGATGCATCCGCCAGATTCTCCTGCATGAGAAAAAGAAAATCTTCCGGAAACTTACAGCGCTCAATGACAACGGGCTCCCCATCGGCACTGCGGACTCGTTCAATAACAACGATCTGGCTGTCTTCCGAAATCTGCAGCTGCTCCGCGTCCTTCTCACTGGGATATTCCTTACTCAGCTTAATCACTTTGGAGCCTGGAACGCATCCCATCATACGGCACATTTCCGTAAAGCCAATAACACCGGACAGTCCGCGCTGAATCTTCTTTTCCGCAACAAAGGTACCTTTTCCGGAGCGTCTTTCCAGGTATCCCTGCTGTGTCAGTGAATCCAGTGCTTTTCGTACGGTTACACGGCTGACTTTGTATGTCTCGACCAGCTCATTCTCGGTTGGCAGTTTGCTACCGGCAGAAAATGTGCCATCATCCATTTCTTTCTTCAATTTGCCTGCAAGCTGCCGATATAGAGGTTCGGCGCTCTCGGAGTTAAGGTGGTTTTTCATATCCATCGTTGATCCTCCACGTCTATAAACGTAGTGCATTTGTATCTATTTGCATTTAATTATATCGGAATACCCCACGAAATGCAAGACAGTACTTTTGCTAATTATCCACATAATTCGCCTCTTCTTTTGATAAATTCGTAATATTTGTATTGAATTGTATCTTTCGGGCGTTAAAAATAGCACAGAAGCAACATTTCTCCCAAAGGATCTTTTCACTTTTTTGTTAGTTCAAGCCGGAATGCTCCGGAAGCAGCGGATATTTGTAAAACTGATTGACAATCGCTTTCGTAAAGTGTAATATAAATACATATAAAGTAATACAATATAATACAATGCAATAAGAAATTCAAAGGAGGATCATCATGCAAAAGCTAAAAAAAGAGCAGCTTGCCATCGGAAATTATCACTATACCAATTGGCCGTTCGAACATTTTCTCAAATCTGTGCAGGAGCTGGGCTTGAAGAATATCGAAATCTGGGGCGCAAAACCTCATTTTCTGGTAGATATTCAAAGTCCTGACTATTTAAGAACTACCGCAAAGAAAATACAGGATGCCGGGCTGAATGTTATATGCTTCTGTCCGGAACAAAATAACTATCCGGTCAATATCAGCGCATCAGAGACGTCCCTGCGCCGGTGGAGCATTGAGCACATGAAGCATTCTATTGAAGCCGCTGCACTTCTTGGTGCACCAACCGTACTGCTTTGCCCTGGCAACGGCACCATGGATGAGCAGCCGGAAGCCATCCGTGATCGGTTTGCAGTTTCTGCAAGGGAACTGTCTCAAACTGCGGCTGACTACGGCGTTATACTGGCACTGGAAACCCAGGCTCAAACGGATGCCCTCTTTATGAATACTGCTCAACAGCAGCGAGAGGTGCTGGACATGGTGAGCCATCCTAATTTCAAAATGATGCTGGATACTGTGCAGCTTGCCCAGTTTGATACGAGTGTTGCTGAAGATATGAGAATCATTGGAACGGAAAATGTTCAGCATGTTCACCTGGGTAATACCGTTCTTCGGGAAAAGACAGTCGGAGAGAAGCGGCTTCCCGGTATTTACAGTCTTGGCCGCAGTGTGTGCGGTCACATCGGCTTCCGGGAGGGCAATCTCCCCCTGATGCAAAACCTCAAAGAACTGGCCGAGGCAAATTATCAGCACTTCGTCACCATTGAAATCTGTCAAAAAGCATACTGGATGGAAGCAGACAGATTTGCAAAAGAGGCTTTGGAGCTGATTCAGGACGCTTTTATTTAACATTGGAAAGAAGAGACTGTCATACAGACAGAGCATAGTGCAATATGGAAGTTTTGCAGGACAAAAATCATCCGGAGCATAGGAAGATATCCGAGTGGGTTCGCAGTACCTGGTGGCAGCCGCTGGATGTGAAGCGGATCAATTACTTCCTCAAGAATGCCCACAGAAAAAGAGCGCCAATTATTTATTAAGAAAACACCCCTGCAGGAGCAATGCTTCCGCAGGGGTGCACACATTTTAAGGCTGTTTTGGATCAGAATAGATCTACTCGATCCAACAGAAAATCAATCAGATTACAGTGGAATATGCCATTGTCATCGTAGAAATTATGGGGAATATCCATCCGGACGATGATCTTCTTGAAGAAGTCGCCGGTAAGCTTCAGAGAATCCAGCTCAGCGGATTCTTTCTGTTCCGTGCCCATCTGGAAAGCGGACTGGATATACAGCTTTCTGTCACCATGGTTGACCACAAAGTCCACTTCTTTCTGGACATACCCTCCGTTCCTGCGATCTATCACAACACCCACATCCACGCTGTATCCCCGACGGATCAGGTCATTGTAGATGATATTCTCCATGATGTGACCGGGATCATATTGCCGGTAATTCAGACGGGCATTCCGCAGACCAATATCCGTGTAGTAGTATTTGTTGGGATAGTTGAAGTAGGACTTGCCCTTTACATCATACCGTTGGGCCATCCGAATCAAAAATGCGTCAATGGTATGGGCGATATAGGCAGAGACCAGCGTAGAGTTGACCTTTTCCTGCCGCATACTGGCGATGGCATTTGCTACATTGGTGGGATTGGTCAGAGAACTGATCTGGGAGGCCAGGAAGTCCAGAATGTTGTTCAGGATATCTTCCCGCTCGATTCCATTTCGTTCAACGATATCTTTAACATACAGTTCAGAGTAAAGGTTGGTCAGGTAATTCTTCTTATCCTGGTCGTCTGTCATTTGCAGGACACGGGGCATACCTCCGTAGAGCATGTACTGCTCCAATGCCTTCCGTTCGTCGCCGCCCACATAGGAATAGAACTCGCCAAAGGAGAACGGATACACCCGGATCTGGGTGGCCCGTCCCCGGAACTCGGTGGCGATATCGGAGGACAGCATCTTGGAGTTACTGCCGGTGACATAGACATCCAGATTCTTGTATGCCTTCAGCTCATTGAGCATATCATAAATGCTGACTTCGATATCGTCGTTTTCTTCGTCCTTCACCTTTTTGGTGAATTGTACTTCGTCAATGAACAGATAGAACTGCTTTGACTTGTCAGCAGTTACAATAGACTCTACATATTCACATAGGGTGATTGGATTGCGGAACTTGTAGTACTTCCGCTGATCCAGTTCAATCGTGATGATCTGTTCTTCGGTGACACCTTGCTCGAGAAGATAATCCCGGAACAGTTCAAAGAGCAGCACCGACTTGCCGCACCGACGGATACCGGTGATGACCTTGATCTCGCTGTTGTGCATGTGGCGGATGATTTGATGTAAATAGAAATCCCGTTTGATCATAGATATACCTCGAACTTGCTTCGTGAATGTAGTAACTTTCAGATATAGAATAACATATTGAACGCGAGAAATCAATCGAAATATGATTTCATCGAAAAGTTACTACAAATTTGAAGCAAGCATCAGTTAAACTGTAATAGCCGCTATGTATTGCACGGTCTGCAGATGCCCCATAGCAATACGGATCTCACGTTCATATTTTTTAGTTCGTTCGGGACACATCTTCTTGATGATTTGCGCTACTCTGCTGACATCGTTTCCGATCGGCTGGCTTTCAAAAGAAATAAGATAGTTCAGATTGAAAGTATTTTCAGAGGAAAGTCTCAGAGGTCCCCGGGAGAGGGAAATAGAGTCCTGGCAATTTCATTGAAAGGAACCCTAATATAGGCAATATCCGTGTAAGGTCTTAGTTCATTATTTTATTCGGGGGAGGCCCATTTTCTTGACCCCATTTTGACCCCTACAGGATTCTATCTGTTCACATGGATATAGAAAAACCGAACTTTTATACCTACAATTTTGGCGTATATTGCGTATTTTCGGCGTTTTCAGAACTCGTGCACGCCAAAGGGCTCCTCATAACCCGGAGGCCGCAGGTTCGAGTCCTGCCTCCGCAACCAAAAAAGTACCGTATTTCACCAGAAATACGGTACTTTTTCTAACTTTTTAGGACTAAAAGTTGCACCTCATTTTGGGCTTTCTAACACTTTTCTAACACAACGGATTTTGAAACTGCAATTTCTTCTAACACACCATGGCCAGTCAAAAGAACAAACTCCCTTTGACTGGACTTTTTGTGGATAAACATACGGAGAATCCTTCTTTTTTGACGAAAACGAAAAATGACATGTTTCATTTTTCTCATCGTAGGGAGGCAATGTGAATATTTCACTTCCTACCTTCCTACTCCGTAATTGTAATCCACGCTCCCCGTGAGGGGAGCGACCCGTCTGGCACATCATCGCCCGGCACTCGGTGTAATTTCAATCCACGCTCCCCGTGGGGGGGAGCGACTCTTTCGTTGACTTTCATTCAGACCTCCTTGTGCGATTTCAATCCACGCTCCCCGTGGGGGGAGCGACTTTACAGGCCGGGGGAAATTGTTCACCACAAGACGATTTCAATCCACGCTCCCCGTGAGGGGAGCGACACCATAACCATGCCCCCCTATGCTACATAGTACATTTCAATCCACGCTCCCCGCGAGGGGAGCGACGTAGGCTCTGGATCTGGTATCAATCCGACGGACATTTCAATCCACGCTCCCCGTGAGGGGAGCGACCAAAGGGGAATCATGCACGACAACGCATTACTGAGATTTCAATCCACGCTCCCCGTGGGGGGAGCGACT
>DVGO01000062.1 GCA_018712645.1 Candidatus Faecousia faecavium
TACTTCCGATATGTTCTGTAATCATAACTTATTCTCCCTTTCAATTCCGGTTTGTTTCGTAAAAGCAACAAAAAAAGACATACCGATCCCTACAAACAGGACACAGGCATGCCACACGAAAACAAACGCAAATTGTCAGGATTACCACCGTCTGTACTACCGCAACTGTCCATTGAATCTATCACCTTCCTTTAAAATAAAATTGTCTGTATTATACCAGAGGGGCAGGCCGGTGTCAATGTGCAGCCGGTTAAGATACAGCAAACCCCCACAAGAGCAGATTTCCCGCTTTTGTGGGGGCTTGGGGTTTATTCTTCCCCAGTTTGGGGTTCCTCAGATTCCTGAGGCTCCGGCAGTTTGTTCTTGTCGGCGTTGATGAAGGCCATCAGCTCGTCACCGGTGATAGTCTCCTTGACCAGCAGGAACTCGGAAATCTCGTCCAACAGTCCCCGGTTGTCCGTCAGAATCCGCTTGGCATCGGTGTAGGCATTTTCCAGAATCTGCTTGACTTCCTCATCCACCTGGGCGGCAGTGCTCTGGGCGCAGTCCATATAGGCCTGGCCGTCCAGGTACTGGTTCTGGACGGAAGCGGTGGTCATCAGGCCGAACTTCTCGCTCATGCCGTACTGGGTCACCATGTTCCGGGCCAGAGAAGTTGCCCGCTGGATGTCGTTGGCAGCGCCGGTGGTCTGGATGCCAAACACCACCTGCTCTGCGGCACGGCCGCCCACCAGGGTCCGCAGCTCCGTACGCAGCTCATCGGCAGTGCTGAGGAACTTTTCCTCTTCCGGCATCTGCATGGTGTAGCCCAGAGCGCCGGAGGTATGGGGCACAATGGTGATCTTGGACACCGGCTGGGAGTGCTTTTCCAGGGCCGCCACCAGGGCGTGACCCACTTCGTGATAAGCAACCAGCCGCTTTTCCATGTCGGTGAGCACGGTGTTTTTCTTTTCCGTACCGGCGATGACGGTTTCAAAGGACACCAGCAGGTCCTCCTGGTTCACCGCCTGACGGCCCTTGCGGACAGCCCGGAGGGCGGCCTCGTTGACCAGGTTTGCCAGATCTGCACCCACGGCACCGGCAGTGGCCTGAGCAATCTTGCGCAGATCCACATCCTCGCTGAGCCGGATTTTCCGGGTATGCACCTTCAGGGTATCCAGACGGCCCTGGAGGTTGGGACGGTCCACGATGATCCGCCGGTCAAACCGGCCGGGCCGCAGCAGCGCCTTGTCCAGCACTTCGGGCCGGTTGGTTGCTGCCAGACAGACAATGCCCTTGGAAGGCTCAAAGCCGTCGATTTCGCTGAGCAGCTGGTTCAGGGTCTGCTCCTGCTCAGAATTGTTGCCGAACCGGTTGTCCCGGGAACGGCCCACAGCGTCAATTTCGTCAATGAAGATAATACAGGGAGCCACCTTCGCCGCCTGCTGGAACAGATCCCGCACCCGGCTGGCGCCCATGCCCACGAACATCTCCACAAAATCCGAACCAGAGATGGAGAAGAAAGGCACATCCGCCTCGCCGGCTACTGCCTTGGCAAGCAGGGTCTTGCCGGTACCGGGAGAGCCGACAAGCAAAGCACCCTTGGGCAATTTGGCGCCGATGGCGGTATATTTCTGGGGATTGTGAAGGAAATCGATAATTTCCTGCAGGGATTCCTTGGCCTCGTCCTGACCTGCCACATCCTTGAAGGTTACGCCGGTCTGCTTTTCCATATAGACCTTGGCCTTGCTCTTGCCGAAGCCGCCCATCATGCCTTCGCCGCCCATGCGCTTGGTCAGCATGTTCATAATGAAGAACAGTCCGCCGATCATGATGACGTAAGACAGAATCATCATAATCATGGAATTGTCTTCCACAATTTTTCTGTTCACCTTTACGCCCATGTCATGCAGTTCTTCTGACATTGCTTCCATATCACCATTCTGGGGCAGACCAGTGAAGCAGGCCTTTTGCTGGGAAACCGGCTTGGCCGCCTCTTCCTTGGTCATATACAGAATCCGGTCTGCCTGAATTTCCACTTCTGCCAGCTGTCCTGCGTTCTTGGCGTCCAGAAAATCAGAATAGGTAGTCTGGGTGTACTGGCTGCTTTCTACCAGGTTCATCACCCAGCTGAATACCAGCACCAGAGCCAGTGCGATCATCAAAGGGGTAAAATAACTGCCCTTTGGCCGGTTGCCGTCGGGCTTTTGTGGATTATTGGAATCATTTCCGCGATTGGGATCCATATCCGCTCGCCTCCTTGGGGTGTTACATTTTTCCCATCATAGCATATTTTTCCGCCGTAGGCAACGCAGGATTCTGAGATTTGCCGTAAACTTTCTGTGAATGGCTGGAAAAACCGGCATTTGTCCGTCCCGCCCGAAAAAAAAGAGTTGAGCAATGGAAAAAAATCTGCTATACTGTTATCGTCTATTGCTATGTCTGGGAGTATTGTTGCGAAATCTCCTCGCTTTGCCCGACATGGACAGAAAGCTGATTCTGGAGTTGAAACCTATGAACGAAAAGCGCCGTCCCCAGGGACGGGACATCCCACGCCGGGCAGACCGGTTTGCCGAACGAAGCAGCGTGGAAGAAGTAGAGGGCCAGCTGGAAGGCCGCAACGCCATCCAGGAGGCATTGAAAAGCGGACGTACCATTGATAAAGTATTTGTGGCCTCCGGTGATACAGACCGGGGCCTGCAGCGCTTGGCTGCGCAGGCCAAGGAAGCCGGGGCTGTGGTGGTTCCGGTAGACCGCCGGAAGCTGGATGCCATGTCCACCACCCGCTCCCATCAGGGAATTATCGCACTGGTGGCCGCCCACGATTATTACACCATTGACGACCTTCTGGAAGAGGCCGCCAGCCGGGGTCAGGCACCGCTGCTGGTAATCTGTGACGAGTTGTCGGACCCTCACAATCTGGGTGCCATTTTGCGAAGCGCCGAATGCGCCGGCGCACACGGTGTCATTATCCCCAAGCGCCGCAGCGTAGGTCTGACCGCCACGGTGGCCAAGGCTTCCGCCGGCGCTATGGAGTATATGAAGGTGGCCCGGGTCACCAATATCAACAACGCCATTGCCGAGCTGAAGGAGAAAGGCGTGTGGATTTACGGCACCGCCGCCGAAGGCTCCATTCCCATGTACCAGGCTGACCTGACCGGACCTTCCGCCATTGTCATTGGCAACGAAGGCGACGGCATGAGCCAGCTGGTTCGCAAAAACTGCGATGTGATGGTGCACATTCCCATGAACGGACGCATCAGTTCCCTGAACGCGTCCGCCGCCGCATCTATTTTATTGTATGAGGCGGTACGTCAGCGCCGATAACCAGGAGGATACCCAATGATGGATAACAAAGACGAACTTCAGGAATTTGACCTGGACGACATTCTCAACGAATTTCACGAAGACCCCCAGGAGGAAACCCCGGAGCTTCCGGAACTGACCGAACTGCCGGAACTTTCTTCCATGGCGGACAACCAGGAAGCGGAATTGGATCTATCAGATCTGACCGCCCCGGAAGATGCCGCGGATCAGGACGATCTGGATCTGTCTGGTCTGGATCTCTCTGAACTGGACCAGACTGATGCCGATTCCGCCGATACACAGGATGACACCGCAACCTACGAGCCTCTCTCCGAGGATTCCCAGGAACCAGCGGATTCCGAAGATGATACCCTGGAATTTGACCTATCGGAGGAAGAGCCCGCTCCCGCTGCGGCTGAGCCTGCCTTCCAGGCGGAGGAAACCTTCATCCCCGCCCCCATCGTGTTCACTCCCCGCTCCCGGCTGAAGGAGCTGAAAAAGAAGCTGGTTGCCGGCCCGGAAAAGCGGTACTACGCTTTGTCGGAAGTGGGCACCACCAAGCTGCAGATTGCCCTGCTGATTAACGTACTGCTGGTGGCCCTGTGCGCCGGCGTGACCACCTTGTTTGTGCTGGATATGATCCCGGAAAACCGGCTGCGGCTGGTGATTTTCAGCCAGGTGCTTTGCATGATGCTCTCTGCCTTGTTCGGCAGTTCTCTGATGATGGACAGCGTAGGCGATCTGCTGAAGGGCCGCTTCACCCTGAACACATTGCTGACACTGACCTTCGCCGCCTGTATGGTGGACGGCGCTTTCTGCCTGATGGAGCTGCGGGTTCCCTGCTGCGCTGCCTTCTGTCTGGAAATGACCATGGCCCTGTGGGCGAGACTGCAGCAGCGCAATACGGAGCTTTCTCAGATGGACACCATGCGCAAGGCTGTGCGTCTGCATGGTCTGGTTCGGGTCAGCGATTACTTCCAGGGCAAGGACGGTCTGCTGCGCACCGAGGGCGAAGTGGAAGATTTTATGGAAACCTATGACCGCACCTCCGGCCCTCAGCTGGTACAGTCCATTTACGGCGGTCTGAGCCTGCTGGCCTGCATCTGCATCGCGGTGTTTGCGGGTCTGTTCCACGGTGTCAGCATGGGTGTACAGATTCTGTCCACCAGTCTGCTGGTTGCCGTTCCCGCCACATTCTTTATTTCCGTTTCCCGTCCCACCTCCATTTTGGAGCAGCGGCTGCATATGGTAGGCGCTGTGCTGTGCGGCTGGCAGGGGGTGAAGGGTCTGGGCGGCAAAGTGGCCTTCCCTCTGAACGACCATGATCTGTTCCCCCAGGGAAGTACCAAGCTCAACGGCGTGAAATTCTACGGCAATCGCAACCCGGATGACATTGTCAGTTATTCCGCCTCCCTGATCAGCATTGCCGGCGGCGACCTGGTGCCGGTATTCAAGCAGCTGCTGTCCAGCCGGGGTGCTTCTGAATATCCTGTGGAAAATTTCCAGAACTACGGTGACGGCGGCATCGGCGGTGAAATCTGCGGCGAGCCGGTTCTGCTGGGCAGCCTGAACTTCCTGCAGGATATGGGCGTGGAAATTCCGGAAGGCACCATGGTCAACCAGGCAGTCTATGTGGCTGTGGATGGTCAGCTGTGTGCTGTCTGCGCCATTACCTACGCTAAGATGCGTTCTTCCGCCGCCGGTCTGGTAACCCTGTGCGGCTACTCCAAGCTGACTCCGGTAATGCTCTGCGATGACTTTATGTTAACCGAGAGCTTCCTGCAGGCCAAGTTTGACATCAAAACCCGCCGGATGGCTTTCCCCGACCGGGAGACTGCCCGGCAGCTGCGCCAGGTTCAGCCCAATCCGGAAGCTCCGGTACTGGCTATGACCACCCGGGAAGAACTGGTCAGCGCGGCCTATGCCGTCACCGGTGCCCGCGCTCTGCGCACCGCAGCAAAGCTGGGTGTCACCATCCACCTGATTGGCGGCATTCTGGGCATGCTGATTATGCTGGTGCTGGCTTTGCTTGGCAATACCGAGCTGCTGACCCCCACCAACATTTTGCTGTATCAGCTGGTCTGGGCAATTCCGGGACTGTTGGTCACGGAATGGACCCGTATTGTATAACTCCTATGCCGGGAAGCCGCACCGTGGCTTCCCGGTATTTCTATACTGTGTTTGGAATTTGCCGGAAAAAAGGTTGCAAATTGTAAACTTTTGCGATATAATAGACGGACATTGAGATGCACCACCCGATAAGGAGGAACCAATATGACCCGCAAACCCCTTTTGTCTGTGATTGCCCTGGTGACCTTGCTGTCTCTGGCCCTGACCGGCTGCGGCAAGAAGCAGGAGCAAACCCAACCCACCCAAGAAACTTCCCAGGCTGTGGTTTCCAGCGAGGGCGGCATGTCCTGGTCCATGAATGCTACCACCTGGAGCAGCCCCAACGGCGCTACCGTCAACCTGACCCTCACCCCGGGCGATGACAGCTACGATGGTGTTTCCTTCGTGGTTCGTCTGGAGGGGGAAGAGATTGCCAATGTTCCCTGTGAACGCAGCGGCGATAACTATGTTGCCTCCGCAGATCTGAATGCGGCAGACGGCTACTGCTATTACGCCGTGATTTCCGCCGACGGCACCACCTCAGAAATTGACCTGAACACCCCCACCAACCTCACCGATGAAACTCTGGTCAATATGGCCTCCGCTCTGAATTCCTACTGCAATGTGCTGGTGGAATCTTCCGACTTTGACGGCAAGAACCTGACCCTCACCGGCGGCGAGGTCCAGGTGCAGCTGCCCCGGATTACCAACGACGGCCAGCCCATTAGCCCCAAGGATGCTCAGATGATTCTGACCATGGACGGCGAGGATGTGGCCCAGCAGGCCGTTACCCTCACCACCACCGACGGCACCAACAGCTACGGCTGCTCCCTGGATGCTGTATCCTTCCCGGTTCCGGAAATGGAGGAAGATCATCAGCTGCACCTGCGTCTGGATGTAACCCTGTCCAACGACCAGATTCTCTCCGCTCCCGGCGGCACCTGGTACTATTCCGGCGGAGAACTTCTGCTGGCTGTGGGCTGATTTTTCCAATTTCGCTTCAAAAAATGTACCGCTCTTGTCAGCGGTACATTTTGCATTTTGACCAAATCCACATTTTGGGAGAAAGAATAGGAAAAACATCCGAATTTTTTCTATTATTCCCGGTTTTCCCTTTAGATATTTACAGTGAATTTCTTCCTTTCGGAGTCAGCTTCTGCATTTTCAACAAATTTCCGTCTATTGCTCCTAAATTTATGTGAATACTATAAAATCTTGAAAAAATAGAATTTTCACGATTGATTTTATGGTACATTTGTCTTACAATAGGTTGCGAACGGATTGAAATAGTCTGTCCAAGTTCTGTCCTGCCGAGGTGAGGTTTTTGCTGAATATCGTACTGGTGGAGCCGGAGATTCCCCAGAACTGCGGCAACATTGCCCGCACCTGCGCCGCCACCGGAGCAAGACTCCATCTGATCCGCCCCCTGGGCTTTGACATTTCGGAAAAGGCCGTTCGTCGGGCTGGATTGGATTACTGGCATCTGGTGTCGGTTTCGGTTTACGATAACCTGGCCGATTTTTTCGCCAAGAACACTGTGGAGGAAATGTGGTGTCTTTCCACCAAAGCCCCCCGCAGCTACACCCAAGCTCAGTTTCATGACGGGTGTTACCTGTTCTTTGGCAAGGAGACCAAGGGCTTGCCGGAGCCGTTTCTGGAAGAGTACTATGACCAGTGCGTCCGCATCCCCATGCGCAGCGATGCCCGCAGCTTGAATCTGAGCAATGCGGTGGCCATCACCGTGTATGAAGCCCTGCGGCAGCTGTCCTTCCCCGATTTGCAGGATTATGGAAAAATGCGGGACTGACCTTTCAGGCAGTGTGCCTCCTGCCCGGAAGGTTCCCGATAATTTTATGGAGGAGTAACTATGAACTACAACAAGAAGTCTATTGAAGACATCGACGTAGCCGGCAAGCGCGTGCTGTGCCGCTGTGATTTCAACGTTCCCACCAAGAACGGTGTCATCACCTCCGACAAGCGGATTGTTGCCGCTCTGCCCACCATCCAGTACCTGATCGCCCACAAGGCCAAGGTCATTCTGTGCTCTCACATGGGCAAGCCCAAGGGCGAGTGGAAGCCCGAGCTGAGCCTGAAGGTGGTTGCCGATCGTCTGAGCCAGCTGCTGGGTCAGGAAGTCATCATGGCTGCCGACGTAGCCGGTGAGGACGCCAAGGCCAAGGCCGCCGCTCTGGGCGAAGGCCAGGTCATGCTGCTGGAGAACACCCGTTACATGAAGGGCGAGACCAAGAACGATCCCGAGCTGAGCAAGGAGCTGGCTTCCATGGCCGACATCTTTGTCAACGACGCTTTCGGTACCGCTCACCGCGCTCACTCCTCTACCGCCGGTGTGGCAGACTACCTGCCCGCCGTCTGCGGCTACCTGGTGCAGAAGGAAGTTTCCATCATGGGCAAGGCTCTGGCCAACCCCGAGCGTCCCTTCGTTGCCATCCTGGGCGGCGCCAAGGTTTCCGACAAGCTCAATGTTATCAACAACCTGCTGGAGAAGGTGGACACCCTGATCATCGGCGGCGGTATGGCTTACACCTTCCTGGCTGCCAAGGGCTACTCCGTGGGCAACTCCCTGCTGGACGAGACCAAGATCGACTACTGCAAGGAAATGATGGCCAAGGCAGAAGCCAAGGGTGTCAAGCTGCTGCTGCCCATCGACACCGTGGTGGCTGACGGCTTCCCCTCTCCCATCGACGGCCCCGTTTCCGTGGAGACCGTGAATGTGGATTCCATCCCCGCCGGCAAGGAAGGCCTGGATATCGGTGAGAAGACCCGGGCTCTGTTTGCTGACGCTGTCAAGAGCGCCAAGACCGTGGTTTGGAACGGCCCCATGGGCGTGTTCGAGAACCCCACCCTGGCTGCCGGCACCATTGCTGTTGCCCAGGCTCTGGCTGACTCCGAGGCCATCACCATTGTTGGCGGCGGAGACAGCGCTGCTGCCTGTGAACAGCTGGGCTTCGCTGACAAGATCACCCACATTTCCACCGGCGGCGGCGCTTCCCTGGAATTCCTGGAAGGCCTGGAGCTGCCCGGCATCGCCTGCCTGCAGGATAAGTAAGGCTTCTATCTGCCGTTTTGCAGGGGCCGGTGCATGCATCGGCCCCTTTCCCCGGCCTGCCTTCCCCTGTTTGGGAACTGAAAAAAACGTTCAATCAGTATATTCACATGGTGTAACTGCATCCATGTTGTAATAAAAGGAGAAAAGAAAATGAATCGTAAGTATCGTAAGACCGTCATTGCCGGTAACTGGAAGATGAACAAGACCCCCTCCGAAACCAAGGAGTTTATGACCCAGCTGAAGGCCATTATGCCCAAGGGCCGTTGGTGTGATGTGGCTCTGTGCGTTCCCGCCGTGTGCATCCCCGCTGCTGTCCGCGCTATGCGGGAGACCCGCGTAGGCATCGGCGCTGAGAACTGCAACGCCAATCCCTCCGGCGCTTACACCGGCGAAATCGCCACCAACATGCTGACCGATGCCGGCTGCAAGTACGTCATCATCGGCCACTCCGAGCGCCGCGCCATGGGCGAAACCGACGCCGACATCAATGCCAAGGTTCTGGCCGCTCTGGAAGCCGGTCTGATCCCCATCCTGTGCTGCGGCGAGAGCCTGGAGCAGCGCAACAGCGGCGTTACCGCTGAGTGGATCACCATGCAGATCAAGCTGGGTCTGGCTGGCGTGCCCGAAGACAAGATCCGCAAGGTCATCATCGCCTACGAGCCCATCTGGGCCATCGGCACCGGCCTGACCGCTACCCCCGAGCAGGCTGAGGAAGTCTGCGAAATGATCCGCAGCGTGGTGCGCAAGCTGTACTCTTCCAAGAACGCCCGCGCCATCTCCATCCTGTACGGCGGTTCCATGAACGAGAAGAACGCCTTCGAGCTGCTGGCTCAGCCCGACATCGACGGCGGCCTGATCGGCGGCGCTTCCCTGGTTCCCGAGAAGTTCGTCAAGATCATCGAAGCTGCCAACCAGCCCACCGTGTAATTTCGCTTTCTCAAGGGAGCAGCCCATGGCTGCTCCCTTCCGTTTTTATGGAGGATACCCATGCAAACCTTACTGCTTTCCGCCGATCAGCCCCAGACGGCTGCCATTGCGGCGGAACTGATTCAAAAAGGGGAACTGGTGGCCATTCCCACGGAAACCGTCTACGGTCTGGGCGCCAATGGTCTGGATGAGGGGGCCGTGGCCAAGATTTTCCTGGCCAAGGGCCGCCCCCAGGACAATCCCCTGATTCTGCACATCTGCGGTGCTGAGCAGATGGAACTGTTCTGCAACCACATTCCCCAAAGCGCCTACGATCTGGCCCAGGCTTTCTGGCCCGGCCCGCTGACCATTGTGCTGCCTGCCCGGGACGTTGTCCCCCGCAGGACCACCGGCGGACTGGATACCGTGGCAGTGCGCTGCCCGGACAACGCCGTAACCCGGGAAATCATCCGCCTGTCCGGCGTGCCCATTGCGGCTCCCTCCGCCAACATTTCCGGCAAACCCTCCACCACCACCGCAGAGCACGTGCTCCACGACCACGACGGCAAAATCGCCGCCATTGTAGACGGCGGTCCCTGCCGTGTTGGGGTGGAATCCACCATTGTGGATCTGACCGAAGAGCGGCCCCGGCTGCTGCGCCCCGGCGGCATCGGCCCGGAGCAGCTGCTGGAAGTGCTGGGGGATCTGGTCATTGACAAAGCCGTCACCGCTCAGATTGACAAGGATACCGTTGTCAAGGCTCCCGGCATGAAGTACCGCCACTATGCCCCTGTGGAGCCGGTGGTCATTGTCTCCGGCAGCAGGGAAAAGGCTGCTGCTTATATTCATCGCCACTTTACTCCGGGAGATCGGGTGCTGTGCTTTGAAGAGGAGCTGCCTTTGTACGAAGGCTGCAATCCCCTGTCCTACGGCCAGGAAGCGGATGTGAACACCCTTTCCGCCGGTCTGTTCGCCGCCCTGCGGGAGCTGGATGATCCCAGCATCCACCAGGTCTATGCCCGGTGCCCGGTAGGCGGTGGCGTAGCCTACGCCGTGCAGAACCGGCTGCGCAAGGCTGCTGCCTTCCACATTGTGGACGCGGAGGAAGAGGCATGATTCTGGGCATTACCGGCGGCACCGGCTGCGGAAAAACCACCCTGCTGCAGCTTATTGGTGACCAAGGCGGAATGGTTCTGGACTGCGACGCCATTTACCACCAGCTTCTGTCCACCGATGCCCAGCTGCTTTCTCAGATTGAAGCCCGGTTCCCGGGCACCGTGGAAAATGGGATTTTGCAGCGGAAAAAGTTGGGAAATCTGGTCTTTTCTGACTCCAGCGCCCTGGAGGATCTGAACAAGATCACCCACAGCGCGGTGGTTTCCCAGGTGCGCCGCAGCCTGGCAAGCAAGCCTTCCCTGGCGGCCATCGATGCCATCGCCCTGTTTGAAAGCGGGCTGGATCAGCTGTGCGATATTACCGTAGCCGTCACCGCCCCCACGGAAGACCGGGTGCAGCGGCTCATGGCCCGGGACGGCATCAGCCAGGACTACGCCCGACGCCGGATTGCCGCCCAGCGGGAAGAAAGCTGGTTCCGGGAAAAATGCAGCTATGTGCTGACCAACGACGGAAGCCCGGCTCAGTTCCGTGACAAATGCCTTGCTTTTTTACAGCAACTCGGTATAATAGGAGAAGAAATCATACCCAAAGGAGAGATTGATTTATGACGACTGAAGAACTCCGGGAATCTCTGCTGATGAAGCCCAAGAACGGCCTGCGTCAGCTGACTGCCCAGCAGCGTGAAGAAATGGAAACCTACTGCAAAGGCTACATGGCCTTTATCGATGCCTGCAAGACCGAGCGGGAAGCTACCGCCTGGGCTGTGCGGGAAGCAGAAAAGCGGGGCTACCGCCCCTTTGTCCCCGGCATGGATGTCAAGCCCGGTGACAAGATCTACTATAACAACCGGGATAAAGCCATCGCTCTGGCAGTGATTGGCTCCGAGTCTCTGGCAAAGGGCATCAACATCTGCGCCGCCCATGTGGACTCTCCCCGGATGGACATTAAGCCCAATCCCCTGTACGAGGACGGCGAAATCGCCTACTTCAAGACCCACTACTACGGCGGCATCAAGAAGTACCAGTGGCCCACCATCCCCCTGGCTCTGCACGGTGTGGTGTACCGCAAGGACGGCAGCGTCATTACCATCACCATCGGTGAAGATGACAACGATCCCGTGCTGATGGTCACCGACCTTCTGATCCACCTGGCTGCCGATCAGATGCAGAAGACCCTGGCCAAGGGCATCGAAGGCGAGCAGCTGAACGTGCTGCTGGGCACCGAGCCTCTGGAAGGCGAAGGCGCCGACCTGGTGAAGCTGAACATCATGAAGCTGCTCAACGAGAAGTACGGCCTGATCGAGTCCGACTTTCTGTCTGCCGAACTGACCGTTGTCCCCGCCGGCCGCTGCCGGGAGGTGGGTCTGGACCGCAGCCTGCTGGGCGCCTACGGCCACGACGACCGGGTATGCGCTTACGCAGAGCTGGACGCCCTGTTTGCTGTTGAGAATCCCACCAAGACTGCCGTGTGCATCCTGGCCGACAAGGAAGAGATTGGCTCCGTGGGCATTTCCGGCATGCAGAGCCAGTTCTTTGAGCACTTCGTGGGCGGCCTGTGCGACGCCCAGGGCGTGAAGCTTTCCGACTGCTTCGCCAACTCCTTCTGCCTGTCCGCCGACGTGTCCAACGCCTTCGACCCCAACTTCCCCGAGGTCAGCGACAAGCGCAACAACTCCCTGCTCAACTACGGTGTTGCCATCTGCAAGTACACCGGTTCCCGGGGCAAGGGCGGCGCTTCCGACGCTTCCGCAGAAGCCATGGGCCATGTGCGCACCACACTGAACAACGCAGGTGTCATCTGGCAGATTGCCACTCTTGGCAAGGTTGACCAGGGCGGCGGCGGCACCGTGGCCGCTTACATGGCCAACCGGAACATCGTCACCGTAGACGCCGGTGTGCCGGTACTGAGCATGCACGCTCCCATCGAGCTGGTTTCCAAGCTGGACTGCTATGAAACCATGCTGGCCTGCAAGGCAATCTATCTGGCCTGATAAACGCACTTCGCGCGGCGCTGTCTCGCATTGAGACGAACGCCGCGCGAATTTTATATATGTTTTATAATTCCGGACCGCCTCTGTAAACGCCCGGAACGCCTTCCAGATCCTCCGGCAGCATGCTCAGTTTTCTACCGGCCCGCACTGCTTGGAACAGCTCCCAGACCACCCAAAGATGAAACAGGAAATCCACCAGGTTTTCCATGGGGTTGTCCATCAGCAGCCAAGTAAAGCCCGCCAGGAAAAGCGTGTCCAGCAGGAAGAACACCAGTGCCGCCACCAGCCAGCCGTAACGCTTCTTGCTCAGCAGCCAGCACAGCAAGAAAATTCCCAGAATCACCACACTAATTCCCAGTGCGATCAGCGTGTAGGTTCCGGTGATGTCCCAGCTGCCGTTGGTGAAGGCATTGTCAAATCCTTTGCCGAAGGCAGTCAGATAGTAGGGAAGGGATGCGGAAAACAGGAGGTAGGAATTGAAATCCAGCAGCAGAAATGCGACATTGACAACCGTGAAAATCAGCACCAGCATCAGGCTGTACCTTCCACCCCGCATTTTGTTTTCCAGATAGGCCCGGGTACCTTTCTGGGGTTTGTCCGTTTTGTTTACCATAATGGTTTCTCCTCTCTTTTTGTATCCACTGCTACTATAGCAAAGGACGTTCCGGATTGCAATAGCGTGTGAGAATAAGTTCCACACTTTCTCCCGTCTTGACATTTCCGCTTCCCCAGAGTATAATACAACTAATTTCATAGGACAGTTCGTGACCATCCTGTCGGTAAACAAAACTAGGGAATTTCAGATGGGCGCATTGCGCTCATTTTTTTGTTGTTCTGGTCACAGCTGCGCCATTTTTCAAAGGAGCAATGCCAAATGACCAAACAAGTTCGATTCCTGACCCAAGCCGCCATCATCGCTGCCCTGTATGCCGTGCTGACCCATATGCAGAATCTGCTGGTGCCTGGCAGCGCCACCTGGATGATCCAGATGCGCATGTCGGAGGCCCTGTGCGTGCTGGCTTTCTTCACCCCCGCCGCCATTCCCGGTCTGACCCTGGGCTGCCTGGTATTCAACATCACCTACGCTGCTGCGCTGCCGCTGGATTTTGTCATCGGCTCCGTCGCCACTTTCGTGGCAGCAGAGGTGATGTGGCTGACCCGGAAGGTAACCATCCAGGACTATCCCCTGCTGGGTATGCTGATGCCTGCATTGAGCAATGCCATTCTGGTAGGCTGGGAACTGTCGGTGTACATCGGCGGCGGCTTCTGGATCAATGCGCTGTATGTGGCCCTGGGAGAAGCGGCCGTGCTGCTGGTACTGGGAAGCCTTCTGTACTACGCCATGAAAAAGCGCCATCTGGATGCAGCCCTCTTCAATTATTAATGCTGAAGCCGGGAACCCAAAGGGGTTCCCGGCTTGTTTTTATGGACAAACTATGGTATGATGCCTTGTTGAAGGAGTGAAATTATGATCGATTTTAAGCGACTGCAAGTAAACCAGAAAGAACAATATGAATCCATTTTATTCAGCGTTCCCACCCGGGGCTGTGAGTATTCTTTTGCCAACCTGGTCCTCTGGGGCCATCAGAAGGTGGCCTTTGTCCATGGCTGTGCCGCCTTTTTCTCCCATTTCTACGGCCGCAGTGTCTACCCTTATCCCATTGGAAACGGTGACCGACGGGCGGTGATTTCCCTGATTCTGGAGGACGCCCAGCAGCGTGGCATTCCCTGCCGGATTACCAACATGCTGCCATCCGACTGGGAAGAGCTGAACAGCTGGTTCCCCGGCCGGTTCTTCCGCCGGGTTGACCGGGACGGCTTTGACTATGTCTACGCCGTGGATGATCTGGCAGATCTGCGGGGCCGGAAATTCCAGAAAAAGCGCAACCATTTCAACCGCTTCCGGGCAGAGCATCCGGACTATACCGTTGTTCCCCTGACCCCGGAGAATATCCCCCAGGCCCAATGCATGGTGGAAGACTGGTACACCCACCGGATTCAGGAAGACCCCAACGGCAACTATATGCTGGAAACCATCGCCCTGTCCCGGGCCTTCCGCTGCTACGCCGGCCTTCAGATGGAAGGACTGATGCTGATGGAGGGTGAGAAAATCCTGGCGGTGACCATGGGCTCCCGTATGTCTCCGGACACCTTCGACATCCACTTTGAAAAGGCCCGGGAAGATGTGGAGGGTGCTTACAATGCCATTAACAGTGAATTTGCCCGGTATCTGCGCCAGAAGTACCCGGAGGTCAAATTTCTGGACCGGGAGGACGACATGGGTCTGGAAGGTCTGCGCAAGGCCAAGCTCTCCTACAATCCCGACCATATGGTGGAAAAGTCCTGGGCTTACCTCCACAAGGAGATTTCCTATGATCATTGATCAGCTCAAAGCCCTTTGGCAGTGTTCCTTCGGCGACCCGGAGGACGCCATTGATGCATTCTTTTCCACTGCCTACACCCCGGCCCGGTGCCAGGTCTTGATGCAAGGCGACCAGGTCACCGCAGCGCTGTACTGGCTGGACACCCAATACCAGGGCCAGAAGCTGGCCTATCTCTACGCCGTTGCCACCCACCCGGACTTCCGGGGCCGGGGGCAGTGCCGCTGCCTAATGACCCATACCAAAAAACTGCTGAAAGCCCGGGGCTATGCAGGCATCCTGCTGTCTCCTGCCAGTGATGGTCTGCGGCAGATGTACGGCGGCATGGGCTACCGGGACTGCTGCTACTGCGCAAAATTGTCTGTGCCCGCTGCCAAGGAACCTGCACCCCTGCGTATGATCGGGGCAGACGAATACACCCGCCTTCGGCGGCAGTATCTGCCGGAAGACGGGGTAGTGCAGGAAGGAGAAAATATCACATATCTTAAAAGCTTTGCAAGCTTCTATGCCGGGGAAGATTTTCTGCTGGCCGCTGCCCAGGAAGGGACGGTCCTGCATGGTCTGGAGCTTTTGGGGAATCGGCAAGCCGCCGGGGGCATCGTCAAAGCACTAAGCTGCACCGAAGGGACCTTCCGCACCCCGGGCCACGACACCATGCTGGCCATGTTCCTGCCCCTGAAGCCTTCGGCCCGGGCGCCGGGGTATCTGGGTTTCCCCTTCGATTAAGCATACAGCATAAGACCCAGCAGGTAAATCACCACCAGATGGGCCGGGTAATACAGGTAGAACACCATGCCCATGGCATGCTTTCCCCGCTGGCCGTTATACAGCATCAGCAGCGGCACCGCCGCCAGGGCAAACCATTGGGCACCGCCGTAGGCAAAGCCCAGCAAGATCAGTCCCACAGTGAACGCACGCAGTTTTTCCCACTTATTCCGCGAAAAATACACCAGCACCGGAAGCAGTACACCCCAGATGCCGTAGTCTACCGCAAAATCCGTGCCGCTGAGCAAATCCGGCAGGATTCTGCACACAAAGAATGCTGCCGCCAAGGCGGCAATCCCTACCGCCCACTTCTTCCGCTTATCTGCGTAATCCAGGGCATAAATCAAACCAATTCCCATGCTGAAGGTCACCAGAATGCACTGATACAGCGACCCCATGGCAAAAAAATACACCGCCTGGCACACAGCCGCCAGGCCTGCAATCCGCAGTAAGTACTGTTTCCGACTGCGAGTATAACGGCAGCCTTCGGCGATCATGTAAGCGTAAATCGGCAGCGCCAGCCGCCCGATGATGCGCAGAATCAGCGCCTGGGGCAGCAGATACACCCCTATGTGATCCAGCGTCATGGCTGCCATAGCGATGAGTTTCAGCTGATTACCGGTCAGGCCGGTTCTTTCTTTCAGGGCAAGTCCCATGGATAGCCCCCCTTTCCGGGCTATCTTAGCATCCCGGCAGCAGGCTTGTCAACGGCGCGGTGAGGAAATTCCGTTTCAGAGCAGGAGGCCCCCTTATGAAAACGCTTTATCTCATTGGCGGCACCATGGGTGTGGGAAAAACCACCGTGTGCCGTGAACTGAAAAACCAACTGCCGCGCAGCGTCTTTTTAGACGGCGACTGGTGCTGGGATATGAATCCTTTTGTAGTCACCGAAGAGACCAAAGCCATGGTTCTGGACAACATCACGACACTGCTGAAAAACTTTCTCCGGTGTTCTGCCTATGACCATGTAATTTTCTGCTGGGTAATGCACCAGCAGGCCATTCTGGATCAGATTCTGAGCAGACTGGATCTGACCGACGTGACGGTGGTACCGGTGTCACTGGTGTGCAGCCAGGAGGTGCTGCTCCAGCGGCTGAATCAGGATGTGTCTGCCAGTCTGCGGCAGCCGGACATTTTGCTGAGAAGCCCGCAAAGGCTTCCCCTGTATGATGCCCTGGACACCCACAAAATCGATACTTCCTACGCCGCCGTTCCCGAAATCGTCCAGGCCATTCTCCGTCTTAGCAAAAATGGAATATAAAAAAGAAGTAACCCTTGGCCTTCTTCTCAATCGAATCAGCCAAGGGTTATTTCTCTTCACTCTTGATATCTAACATCCTTGATTAACCTCTCTTTCTGCAGGATCAGACACGGCTTCTGCTGACAAAAATTGAATCCCTTCCAGTAATATTGCGGCTGAGAAAACGGAAGCGGCGTCTGTCAGATTCCAAAGCGGCTGCTTCGGAACCAAGGATTTCCAATCAGATTGGTCATTCCTTTTGTGCTTTTACTATACCATGTCCTGCGGAAAATGCAATACGGAATTGTGTACAAACTATCCAGTTTTCTTCCATATAAAATGCAGAAATTAGGGATAATGCCATTTTTCCTGTTGACCTGTGGCGAAGAGGATGGTAGTATGAATATGTTGGGGTGATTTTTCTTTCCCGCTGCCTGTGGGGCAGAAAATCAGCGGGGCAATTTTGGCAACATACACATGCCGCCCCGGCAAAATCCCGACAGAAATTGGCTTTCTGCGACTTGACGTGTTTTTTGCCCCATGGTATAATATGGATGTAGTTTCTACAACCCCTTATGACTGACGGATCAGTGGAGCACCACACGGAGTAAGGGCGTTATCATAGCCGACCGTCTGGGCACACTTTCCCTTCTTTTTGGGATAAGTGCGCCCTTTTTTATTTACTTTTCTTTGGAGGTAACACATGAAAAAAGTCGGTATCGTCATGGGCAGCGACAGTGATCTTCCCATCCTGCGCAAGACCATGGACACTCTGGCCTCTTTGGACATTCCCTACGAGTGCCACGTCTATTCTGCCCACCGCACCCCGGTAGAGGCTCGGGATTTTGCCCTGTCCGCCCGGGAAAATGGCTTTGGCGTCATCATCGCCGCAGCCGGCATGGCTGCCCATCTGGCTGGGGCCATTGCAGCCAACACCACCCTGCCTGTGATTGGCATACCCTGTAAGTCTACCTGTCTCGACGGCATTGACGCACTCCTTTCTACGGTTATGATGCCCTCCGGTATTCCGGTGGCCACCGTTGCCATTAATGGAGGCGTGAATGCCGCTTTGTTGTCCGCCCAGATTCTGGCAGTGGAGGACAAGGATCTGGCCGCCAAGCTGGATGCCAAGCGTGCCGCCGATGCCAAAAAGGTCCTGGAAAAGGACGCTGCCCTTCAGGCGGAACTGAATGCGTAAGCCCATTCTTTCAACATAAACATCTATTTTCAGAAAGAGGTAATTATCATGGAAAATCTCAAGCTGCTCTACACCGGTAAGACCAAGAATGTTTACGCCCTGCCCAACGGCAACTGCCTGCTGAAGTTCAAGGACGACTGCACCGGCAAGGACGGTGTCTTTGATCCCGGTGAAAACAGCGTCGGCCTGACCATCGAGGGCGTAGGTGATGTGAACCTGCGCATGTCCATCTACTTCTTTGAAAAGATCAACGCCGCCGGCATCCGTACCCACTATGTTTCCGCCAACCTGGACGACACCACCATGGAAGTGCTGCCCGCCAAGGTCTTCGGCAAGGGTCTGGAAGTCATCTGCCGGTACAAGGCTGTGGGTTCCTTCTTCCGCCGCTACTCCGACTACATTGAAGAAGGCGCCGACCTGCCCGCTTACGTAGAAACCACCTTCAAGAACGACGCCAAGGGCGATCCCCTGGTTACCAAGGACGGTCTGGTTGACCTGGGCGTTATGACTGCTGAGCAGTACGACTCCCTGAAGGAAATGACCCAGGCCATCACCAAGATTGTTGCCGATGATCTGAAGGCCAAGGGCCTGGATCTGTACGACATCAAGTTCGAGTTCGGCTACGACGCCGACGGCAAGGTCATGCTGATCGACGAAATCGCTTCCGGCAACATGCGGGTTTACAAGGACGGCAAGTACATTGACCCCATGACTCTGAACACCCTGTTCTTCGCTTGATTTCCCTCTCCGGTCACGGCAGCTGTTTCAGGCTGCCGTGACCCATGATTCCCTGTTACCTTCAATCTGCACATAGAATCAAGGAGGATATTCCCTTATGGGTGGTTTCTTCGGAGCAATTTCCCACAGCGACTGTGTCCATGACGTTTTCTTCGGTACGGACTACCATTCCCACCTGGGCACCCGCCGGGGCGGTCTGGTATTCTACGACCCGGAGAAAGGGTTCCAGCGCCAGATCCATAACATTGAAAATACCCCTTTCCGCACCAAATTTGAAAATGACCTGACCAAGATGAGCGGTACCATCGGCATTGGCTGTATCTCCGACACCGATCCCCAGCCTCTGCTGTTCCGCAGCCATCTGGGACTGTTTGCCCTGTCCACCGTGGGCATTATCAACAACGCCGAGGAACTGGTGGAAAAGACCTTCTCCGGCCTGGGCCATCAGTTCATGGCCATGTCCTCCGGCAAGGTCAACGCCACGGAACTGACCGCGGCCCTGATTAACCGCTGCGACAATCTGATTGACGGCATCCACTATGCCCAGTCCGTCATTGATGGCTCGTGCACCATTTTGCTGCTGACCGCCAATTCCATCATCGCCGCCCGGGATCGGGTGGGCCGTCTGCCGGTGCTGGTGGGCAAGAAAGAAGGCGGTCACTGCGTCAGCTTTGAGTCCTTCGCCTGCCAGAAGCTGGGCTACCAGGTCTGCTACAACTTAGGCCCCGGCGAAATTGTGGAGATCACTCCCGACGGCATCCGCCAGCTGGCAGCCCCCGGGGAGAAGATGAAAATCTGCGCCTTCCTGTGGACCTACTACGGCTATCCCAACTCCAACTACGAAGGCAAAAATGTGGAGGTCATGCGCTGCCGCAACGGCGAGATCATGGCCCGGGACGAAGAAAAGAACGGCACCATGCCGGATGTGGACTACGTTGCCGGCGTGCCGGACTCCGGTCTGCCCCACGCTATTGGCTACGCCAACCAGTCTCACAAGCCCTTCGCCCGTCCCTTCGTCAAATATACCCCCACCTGGGCCCGTTCCTTCATGCCCTCCAACCAGCAGATGCGCAACATGATTGCGGAAATGAAGCAGATTCCCGTCCCGGAACTGATTGAGGACAAGAAACTGCTGCTGGTGGACGACTCCATCGTCCGGGGCACCCAGCTGCGGGAAACCGTGGAATTTCTGTACAAGAGCGGCGCCAAGGAAGTGCATATGCGCTCTGCCTGCCCGCCCATTATGTACGGCTGCAAATACCTGAACTTCTCCCGGAGCAACTCGGAAATGGAGCTGCTGGCCCGGAAAGTCATCCAGGAGCTGGAAGGCGACGAAGGCCAGAAGCATCTGGAAGAATATGCCGACGGTTCTACCCAGCGGGGCAAGGCCATGCGGGAAGCTATCTGCCAGCAGATGGGCTTCGACTCCCTGGGTTATCAGTCCCTGGACGGCCTGCTGGAGGCCATCGGTCTGGACCGCAGCAAGGTCTGCACCTACTGCTGGACCGGCGAAGAATAAATCCCATTACCAACGATAAAGGAGCACTCCCATGGAACATACCAATTCCTACTCCGCCAGTTACGCCGCCGCCGGTGTGGACATCACCGCCGGCTACAAGGCCGTGGAACTGATGAAAAAGCACGTTGCCCGCACCCGCAACGAAGGCTGCCTGGATGATGTGGGCGGCTTCGGCGGCTGCTTCGGTCTGCCCATCGCCGGAATGGAAGAGCCTGTGCTGGTCTCCGGCACCGACGGTGTGGGCACCAAACTGAAGCTGGCCATTCTCATGGACAAGCACGACACCATCGGCATCGACTGCGTGGCCATGTGTGTCAATGATATCATCTGTGTGGGCGCCAAGCCCCTGTTCTTCCTGGACTACATTGCCTGCGGCAAGAACGTCCCGGAGAAAATTGCCGAAATCGTCGGCGGCGTGGCAGAGGGCTGCGTTCAGGCCGGCAGCGCCCTGATCGGCGGCGAAACCGCCGAGCATCCGGGCATGATGCCGGAAGACGAGTACGACCTGGCAGGCTTTGCCGTAGGCGTGGTGGACAAGAAGAAGATTCTGGACAAGAACACCATGGCAGCCGGCGACGTGGTCATCGCCCTGCCCTCCACCGGCATTCACTCCAACGGCTTCTCCCTGTGCCGGAAGGTCTTTGACATCGACAACAACAATCCCCAGCTCTATGTCCCCCGGGAAGAACTGGGCGGCAAGACCATTGCCGAGGCCCTACTGACCCCCACCAAGATCTACGTCAAGCCCGTTCTGGCTCTGCTGGAAAAGGTCAACGTCAAGGGCATCAGCCACATCACCGGCGGCGGCTTCTACGAGAACATCCCCCGCTCCATCCCCGATGGACTGGGCGCCAAGATCGACAAGTCCGCTGTCAAGGTTCTGCCCATCTTTGACCTGATTGCAAAGTTTGGCAACATCCCCGAGCGGGATATGTTCAACACCTACAACATGGGCGTGGGCATGAGCATCGTGGTGCCGGCCGACCAGGTGGAACTGGCTCTGTCCATCCTGAAGGACAACGGCGAAGATGCCTATGTCATCGGCACCATTGTGGAAAGCGAAGAAAAGGTGATTCTGGCGTGAAAACCAAAATTGCCGTTCTGGTCTCCGGCGGCGGCACCAACCTCCAGGCGCTGATTGACGCCCAGGGCAGCGTGCTGCAAAGCGGTGAGATCGTGCTGGTGGTGTCCAACAACGCCGGTGCTTACGCCCTGGAGCGGGCCAAAAAGGCCGGCATTCCCACCGCCGTGGTGCTGAAAAAGGACTGCGGCTCCCAGGAAGCCTTTGAAGAAACCCTCAAAGCCCTGCTGACCCAGCACGGAATTGAGGTCATCATCCTGGCGGGCTTTATGACCATTCTCACCGAGAATTTCACCCGTTGCTATCCCAAGCGGATTCTCAATGTCCACCCTTCCCTGATACCCTCCTTCTGCGGAGCAGGATTCTACGGGCTGCGGGTGCATCAGGCCGCGCTGGATTACGGCGTGAAGGTCACCGGCGCCACTGTCCATTTTGTCAACGAAATTCCCGACGGCGGGCAGATCATTGCCCAAAAGGCAGTGGAAATTGCCCCCGACGACACCCCGGAAACCCTCCAGCGCCGGGTGATGGAGCAGGCGGAATGGATTCTGCTGCCCCAGGCGGCGGAACAAGTTTGCGCCCAGCTGCAAACTCTTTGATTTTTCTCAGGAATGGAGCGATTGTACATGAATGTCTATGAAGTCAAATCCATGTCCCAGCGTCTTTCCGGCAACACCTACCCCGGCCGGGGCATTGTGCTGGGCCTGACCCCCGATGGCAAAACTTCCGTTGCCGCCTATTTCATCATGGGCCGCAGCGTCAACAGCCGCAACCGGGTATTCATCCAGGAGCCTGACGGCATCCGCACGGAAGCCTACGACCCCAGCAAAATGGTGGACCCCAGCCTGATTATCTACCATCCCGTCCGGGAATTTGGCCGGGGCCTGATCGTCACCAACGGTGACCAGACCGACACCATCCGGGAATACCTGGAAAAGGGCCTTCCCATGGAGCAGGCTCTGCGCAGCCGGAAGTTTGAGCACGACGGCCCCAACTGGACCCCCCGGATTTCCGGCCTGCTCAGCCCCAACGGCAGCTACAAGATGTCCATTCTCAAATCCGCCGACCCGGAAGGCACCGACTGCGCCCGGTTTACCTTCGAGTATCCCGGCCTGCCCGGTCTGGGTCACTTCCTGCACACCTACGTCTGCGACGGCAATCCTGTGATTCCCACCTTCCAGGGCGAGCCGGAACGGGTGAGCATCCCGGCAGACATTGACGCCTTTACCCAGGAACTGTGGGATAATCTGGACGAAAACAACAAGATTTCCCTGTTTGTCCGCTATACCGATCTGGAGACCCGGAAATACGAGCAGCGGATCATCAACAAGCACGGCTGATCTATCAAAGAACGATTTAGGGAGGAATGTTTCATGAATGAATTTGCCCTGAAATATGGCTGCAACCCCAACCAGAAGCCTTCTCGCATCTATATGAGCGACGGCTCCGACCTGCCCCTGACCATCCTCAACGGCCGCCCCGGCTACATCAACTTCCTGGATGCCCTGAACTCCTGGCAGCTGGTGAAAGAGCTGAAGGAAGCCACCGGCATGGTCGCCGTTACCTCTTTCAAACATGTCTCCCCCACCTCCGCAGCCGTGGGCAAGCCCCTGAGCGATACTTTGAAGAAGGCCTGCTTTGTAGACGACGTTCCGGAACTGGACGAGAGCCCTCTGGCCTGCGCCTACGCCCGGGCAAGAGGCACCGACCGGATGTGCTCTTTCGGTGACTGGGTTGCCCTGTCCGATGTCTGTGACGCCACCACCGCCAAGCTCATCGCCCGGGAAGTTTCCGACGGCGTCATCGCTCCCGGCTATACCGACGAAGCCCTGGCCATTCTGAAGACCAAGCGCAAGGGCGGCTATAATGTGGTGGCCATTGACCCTGACTACGTTCCTGCGGAGCAGGAGACCAAGCAGGTCTTCGGCATCACCTTCCAGCAGGGCCGCAACAACTTCAAGATTGGCCCCCATCTGCTGGAGAACATCGTCACCGAAAACAAGGATCTGCCGGAAAGCGCCAAAATCGACCTGATTGTGGCCCTGATTACCCTGAAGTACACCCAGTCCAACTCCGTCTGCTTTGCCTATGACGGTCAGGCTGTGGGTGTGGGCGCCGGTCAGCAGTCCCGGATTCACTGCACCCGGCTGGCTGGCTCCAAGGCCGACACCTTCTTCCTGCGCCAGCATCCCAAGACGCTGAATCTGCCCTTCCGGGAAGATCTGAGCCGTCCCAACCGGGACAACGTCATTGACGGCTACATCAATGGCAACGAAGAAGATGTCTGCGCCGACGGCATCTGGCAGAACTACTTTACCCGTCAGCCCGAGCGGCTGACCGAAGAGGACAAGCGCGCTTTCCTTGCAAGCTTCGACGGCGTTGCCCTGGGTTCCGACGCATTCTTCCCCTTCTCCGACAACATCAAGCGCGCCCGGGCCTCCGGCGTCAAGTACGTTGCCCAGCCCGGCGGCTCCATCCGGGACGATCTGGTCATTGCCGAGTGCGATAAGAATGGCATGGTCATGGCCTTCACCGGCATGCGGCTTTTCCATCACTAAGCCCGTTTTTCATAGGGGACAGCCCCAAAAAGGCTGCCCCCTATCGGTGCGTTTTTGGATAAACAGAAAATGAGGTGCTTATGAAATTACTGGTTGTAGGCGGCGGTGGCCGGGAACACGCCATCATCCGCTCCCTGAAGAAAAATCCCCAGGTGGAAACCATCTACGCCCTGCCCGGCAACGGCGGCATTGCCGCAGATGCCACCTGTGTCCCCATCGGCGCTACGGAGATTGACAAAATCGTAGCCTTCGCCGTGGAAAACGCCATTGACTACGCAGTGGTGGCTCCCGACGATCCTCTGGTTCTGGGCTGTGTGGACGCCCTGGAAGAAAAGGGCATCCCCTGCTTCGGCCCCCGGGCCAACGCCGCCATCATCGAAGGCAGTAAGGTCTTTTCCAAGAATCTGATGCACAAATACGGCATCCCCACCGCCGAATATGCGGTGTTTGACCAGATGGATGAGGCCCTTTCCTACCTGGACACCGCCCCCATTCCCACCGTGGTCAAGGCTGACGGTCTGGCTCTGGGCAAAGGCGTTATCATCGCCGAAACCCGGGAAGCTGCCAAAACCGCCGTTCGGGACATGATGGAAGCCGGCGTCTTCGGCAAGTCCGGCAGCCGGGTGGTCATTGAGGAGTTCCTCACCGGCCCGGAAGTGTCCGTACTGGCCTTTACCGACGGCAAGGTAGTCAAGCCCATGGTCTCCTCCATGGACCACAAGCGTGCCGGTGACAACGACACCGGTCTGAACACCGGCGGCATGGGCACCGTGGCCCCCAACCCCTACTACACCCCCGAAATTGCCGAGCGGTGCATGAAGGAAATCTTCCTGCCCACCATCGCCGCCATGAACGCCGAAGGCCGCACCTTCCGGGGCTGCCTGTATTTCGGTCTGATGCTGACCCCCAACGGCCCTAAGGTCATTGAGTACAACTGCCGTTTCGGCGATCCGGAAACCCAAGTGGTGCTGCCCCTGCTGGAAAGCGATCTGCTGACCATTATGCGTGCCTGCACCAACGGCACCTTGGCAGAAACCGAAGCTCACTTTGCCGATAAGCACGCCTGCTGCGTGATTCTGGCCTCCAAGGGCTATCCTCAGAGCTACCAGAAGGGATTCCCCATCACCATGACGGAGGAAGCTGCTCAGCACACCTACGTCGCCGGTGCCAAGCTGGAAAATGGTCAGCTTCTCACCTCCGGCGGTCGGGTCACCGGCACCACCGCCATTGCCGACACCCTGGAGCAGGCCATCCGGGAAGCCTACCGGATCAGCGACGGCGTCCGCTTTGAAAATGCCTACCGCAGAAGCGACATCGGACAGCGGGCATTGCAGGCTCTGAAGTAAGGAAACAATAGAGAAACTAGGAGGATTACCCCATGGTTTATCGTGTATTTGTAGAAAAGAAGGAAGGCCTGGACAACGAAGCCCGGGGCCTGCTGAGCGAAGCCAAGAATCTTCTGGGCATGGCGAATCTGGAGCATGTGCGGCTGTTCAACCGCTATGACGCAGAAAACATCTCCCGGGAGCTGTTTGACTACGCCGTAAAGACCGTGTTCTCTGAGCCCCAGTTGGATACCGCCAGCGAAAGCGTATCCCTGCCCGGCGCGTATGTGTTTGCCGTGGAATCCCTGCCCGGTCAGTTCGACCAGCGGGCCGACTCCGCCGCCCAGTGTATCCAGATTATCTCCCAGGGCGAGCGTCCCCTGATCCGCACCGCCAAGGTCTACGCCCTGTACGGCAACCTCACGGAGGCGGAAATTGCGGAGTTCAAGAAGTACGTCATCAACCCCGTGGAGTGCCGGGAAGCATCCCTGGAAGTTCCCGAAACACTGGCCATCCAGTATGAAATCCCCACCCAGGTTGCCACCCTGGACGGCTTTACCAAGCTGGACCGGGAAGGTCTGGATGCTTTCATCCGTCAGTATGGCCTGGCCATGGATCTGGATGACATTACCTTCTGCCAGTCCTACTTTGTCAGCGAGCACCGGGACCCCACCATCACGGAAATCCGGATGATCGACACCTACTGGTCTGACCACTGCCGTCATACCACCTTCGGCACCATCATTGACAGCGTCCACTTTGAGGATGCCCTGCTGCAGAAGACCTACGAAACCTACCTGGAAACCCGCAACGCCCTGGGCCGCCATGCAAAGCCCATCTGCCTGATGGATCTGGCTACCGTGGCCGTGCGGCACCTGAAGGCCGCCGGAAAGCTCAATAAGCTGGACGAGAGTGAAGAAATCAACGCCTGCACCGTAAAGGTCAACGTCACCGTGGACGGCGTGGAAGAGCCCTGGCTGCTGCTGTTCAAGAACGAAACCCACAACCATCCCACGGAAATCGAGCCCTTCGGCGGCGCGGCCACCTGCATCGGCGGTGCCATCCGGGACCCCCTGTCTGGCAGAAGCTATGTCTACGGTGCCATGCGTGTCACCGGTGCTGCCGACCCCCTGAAGCCCGTTTCCGAAACCATCCCCGGCAAGCTGCCCCAGCGTAAGCTGGTCACCACCGCCGCTGCCGGTTACTCCTCCTACGGCAACCAGATCGGTCTGGCTACCGGCATTGTAGACGAAATCTACCATCCCGGCTACGCCGCTAAGCGCATGGAAATCGGCGCCGTGATTGCCGCCGCTCCTGCGGAGAATGTCCGCCGGGAACGTCCCGATCCCGGTGACGTGGTGATCCTGCTGGGCGGCAACACCGGCCGTGACGGCATCGGCGGTGCCACCGGTTCCTCCAAGGCCCACAACACCCAGTCCGTGGAAACCTGCGGCTCCGAGGTGCAGAAGGGCAACGCTCCGGAAGAGCGCAAGCTCCAGCGGCTGTTCCGCAACGCAGAGGCTTCCCGCCTCATCAAGCGCTGCAACGACTTCGGCGCCGGCGGTATCTCCGTTGCCATCGGCGAGCTGGCAGACGGTCTGGTCATCGACCTGAACGCCGTACCCAAGAAGTACGAAGGTCTGGACGGCACGGAACTTGCCATCTCCGAATCCCAGGAGCGTATGGCCGTGGTGGTGGAAGCCAAGGACGTTGCCCGTTTCCTGGAACTGGCCCTGACTGAGAACCTGAACGCTGTGCCCGTGGCCACCGTTACCGAAGAGCCTCGTCTGGTGATGAACTGGAACGGCAAGACCATCTGCGACATCAGCCGGGAGTTCCTGAACTCCAACGGCGCGGACAAGCACATCACCGCCTCCGCCGCAGCCCCCAAGAGCTATGACAAGGCCGTATCCGGCAGCTTTACCGAGAACTTCATGGCCGTTGCCTCCGACCTGAACACCTGCTCCAAGCGGGGTCTGTCCGAGCGCTTCGACTCCACCATCGGCGCCGGCACCGTGCTGATGCCCTTCGGCGGCAAGAATCAGCTGACGCCCATTCAGGCCATGGTGCAGAAAATCAGCGTGGAAAAGAAGCACACGGACGATTGCTCCTTCATGGCCTTCGGCTACAACCCCTTCATCACCTCCGCTTCTCCCTACCATGGCGCTTACCTGGCAGTGGTGGAATCCGTGTGTAAGCTCATTGCCTCCGGCGCTTCCTTTGAAGATACCTACCTGACCTTCCAGGAGTACTTCGAGCGTCTGGGCAAGGACCCCAGCCGCTGGGGCAAGCCTCTGGCTGCTCTGCTGGGTGCCTTCCAGGCCCAGATGGATCTGGGCATCGCCGCCATCGGCGGCAAGGACTCCATGTCCGGCTCCTTCGAGAAGCTGGATGTGCCCCCCACCCTGGTCTCCTTCGCCGTGACCACCGGCAAGACCCAGGAAGTCGTTTCCCCCGAATTCAAGGCTGCGGGTCACAGCGTGTGCCTGCTGGAAACCGCCAAGGATGCAAACGGTCTGCCGGTAACGGAAGACCTGCTGAAGAATTTCGCCCTGGTGCATGAACTGCTGCAATCCGGCAAGGCCGTTGCCTGCTACACCCCCGGCATGGGCGGCGTGGCAGAGGCAGTTATGAAGATGGGCTTCGGCAACGGTCTGGGAATGGCCTTTGCTGAGGATGTGACCTTGGATACCCTCTTCGGCTACCGCTACGGCTGCTTCGTGCTGGAAATGGCAGAGGGCACCGTAGGCACGGTTCTGGGCACCGTTACCCAGGATGGCAGCTTCTCCTACCACGGAGAAGTTCTGAGCCAGGAACAGGTGCTGAAGGCCTACGAGGACAAGCTGGAATCCGTCTACAGCTGCAACATCCCCACCCGGGAGCAGAAGATGGAGAACTTCTCCTACGTCGCTTCCCAGCGCAAGGCCCCGGCTGTGAAGGTTGCCAAGCCCAAGGTGCTGATTCCCGCCTTCCCCGGCACCAACTGCGAATACGACTCTGCCAAGGCTGTCCGGGATGCAGGCGCCGAGCCGGAGATCATCGTCATCAACAACCTCTCCGCCGAGGGCATTACCCGCAGCGTAGAGCGCTTTGCCAAGGAACTGCAAGGTGCCCAGATGGTATTCATCCCCGGCGGCTTCTCCGGCGGCGATGAGCCTGACGGCTCCGGTAAGTTCATCACCGCTTTCTTCCGCAACGCTGCCATCAAGGAAGGCGTCACCGACCTGCTGGAGAACCGGGACGGCCTGATGTGCGGTATCTGCAACGGCTTCCAGGCACTGATCAAGCTGGGTCTGGTTCCCTATGGCAAGATCATCGACACCGACGAGACCTGCCCCACCCTGACCTTCAACAACATCAGCCGTCACCAGAGCCGGATTGTCCGCACCCGGGTGGCCTCCAACAAGTCCCCCTGGCTGGCCCTGACCAACGTAGGCGATGTATACAACGTGCCCATCTCCCACGGCGAAGGCAAGTTCCTGGCTTCCGAAGAGCTGATCCGCCAGATGGCAGCCAACGGCCAGATTGCCACCCAGTATGTGGACCTGGAAGGCAACGCTACCGCTGATGTGCACTTCAACCCCAACGGCTCTCTGTACGCCATTGAAGGCATCACCTCCCCCGACGGCCGTGTCTTCGGCAAGATGGGCCACAGCGAACGTATTGGCAAGGGACTGTACAAGAACGTCCCCGGCGAATACGACATCCGGATGTTTGAGGCCGCAGTGAAGTACTTCAAGTAAGCAGCAAATCCCCGGGCAGAAATCTGTCCGGGGATTGTCACACAGAAATTGTGGGAGAGCCATCATGGAATATTTTGGTGTATTTGCTTTTGTCCTGGTTATGTGCTATTTTTCCCTTCCCGGTAAGGTGAAGAAACTGGAGGCAAAAGTAAAGCGATTGGAAAAACAAAGGAACGGTGCATACGCTATGTCGAAACTGATGCAGCAGCTGATGGGAAGAACCTGTACTCTCATTTCGGAAAAGGGCCTGTCCATCGCCGGGAAGTGTGAATTCACCTGCGAAATCCTGGATTGCGATGAAGAATGGGTCAAAATCCGCCTGGACCAGAAAAAAGGCGGCAAAGTCGTGAAGATGATGCGTCTGGAGGACATTGAATCCGTAGAACTGGCAGACGAACAGTAAATAACCTTCTGGAAGCAACACAAATCCCCCAGGCCGTTTGGCCTGGGGGACTTTATATTACCGAACGTACTCGATAATCACCCGGCGGTTGGGTTCAACGCCGGTGGAGTGTGTGGTGATGTTCTCCATATCCTGCAGTGCAGCGTGGATCACATGCCGCTCATAGGCATTCATGGGCTCCAGGGTGGTGCGGCGGCGGGCCTTCAGCACCTGCTGGGCCTTCTTCCGGGCGTAGCGGCGCAGGCTTTCCTCCCGCTTTTCCCGGTAGCACTCTGCATCCACGTTGATGCGGACGTGGCCGTCCAGATCCCGGTTGATGGTGTAGTTGGCCAGGTGCTGAATGGCATCCAGGGTATCGCCCCGGCGGCCGATCAGGTAACCCAGGTCATCGCCTACCAGGTCAACCTTGTATGTATTGCCCTCTACCTTCCAGCAGTGGGGCACGGCCTTGGAATCCATATGCTCCAGCAGGCCCTTCAGGAACAGCTCAATCTTCTCCTCGGTGGAGCCGCTTTCCGCAGGGGCGTACACCTTGGGCTCGGCCTTCACCTTGGCGGGCTTGGGTTCCTTGGGGGTCTTGGGAGGCTTGGGTGCTTCCGGCTTCTTCTCGGCCTTGGGTTCATGCTTGGGCTTGTCTGCCTTGGGCTCCTGGGCAGCCGGTTCCGCCTTGGGAGCTTCCTTGGGCTGCTCCGGCTTCTTCACCGGTGCGGCAGCCTTGGGCTTGGAACGGGAAGCGGAACTCAGGGCAACCTTGGGAGCTTCCGGCACCGGGTTCGGAGCCTCGTAGCTGACCTGCACCTTGGCAGGCTGTGCACCGAAGCCCAGGAAGCCTGCCTTTGCCTGCTGCAGAACCGTAACAGACACACTGTCCCGATCCAGTCCCAGCTGGGTCAGGGCCGCCTCAATGGCCAGGTCGATGGTTTTGCCGGTGGTAACAATGGTCTTTTCCATAGCTTATTCCTCCGTAGGCTTTGCAGCGTAGCGGTTGGGATCATAGCTGCGGCCCTTGCAGTAAGGACGATCGGCAATTCCGGAGAGGGTGGTCTTTTCTTCCTCTTCCTCCAGGATGCCCTTTCTGGCAGCATATTCCTTGGCGGCAGCCGCCTTGGCAGCCTGCTCCTGGTCACGCTGCTGCTTCTGCAGCTTCTTTTTGCTGGTATTGGTGGTGATGCCGTCGGGGTTGGCAGCCCGGCGCCCGGCACGGATGCGCTCCTTCTCAGCTTCCAGACGCTCCTCTTCCAGAGCCTTCTGCAGCCGCACAGCGTCCTCGGCATCGTAGATCTTGCGGTAGTGGTTGGTCATGATGGGGTCGGAGATCATACGCACCACGCCGCCGACGAACCAGTACAGGGACAGTCCGGCAGAGACAGTGAAGCCGATCCACAAGCTCATCAGGGGCATCATCCACATCATGGCCTGCATGGACTGGTTCTGCTGGGAATTCTTGGCAGTTTCTGCGTCCTGGATGCCCTTTTCGTTGGTGATGACGGAGTTGTTGGTCTTCTGAGCGATCCACATCTGGGCCACCTGAGACAAGCAGGACACCACAGGGATCAGGAAGGCACCAATGTGGGCCCAGTCCCAAGCCCAGGAAGCGGAGAAGATATTAAACTGGGGAATCGCGCCCAGGTTAATGCCCAGGAAATTGAAGTTGATACCTGCCAGAGTCGCTTCGCTGATGGCAGGGATGGCAGCCTTCAGTTCTTCCGTAAACTGGGGGATGGCCTGGGCGGCAATCACCTGATCATAGTAGCTGTTGCCGGAGAAGATCCCGGGGGCATTATCCTTGATAACCGCCACAATCTGCTGAGCCACATCGGCAGACTCCATCAGAATGTAGGTAATGGGTTCCCGGATAACCGCGAACAGAGGCCACAGAATCAGCAGGGGGATGAAACTCCACAGACAGCCGCCGCCCATGGAAGCGCCCTCGTCCCGGTACAGCTTCTGAATCAGCTCATTCTGCTTCTGGGGGTCGCCGGCGTAGCGGGCCTGAATCTCCTGAACCCGGGGGGTCAGGCGGGACATCTTCATCATGCTCTTCTTGCCCTTGGCGTTGATGGGCATGAGGATCAGCTGAACCAGGATGGCAAACAGGATCATCGCCACACCGTAGTTGCCGGTGAAGTGGTACAGCAGGTTCAGCAGGTAGCCGAAGGGCACGGTGACAATGTCGGATAACTGGAATGCAAGAAACATTGACTTTCCTCCTCAAAATTATGGAAGTCAGGGTACGGGGTCATAGACATCTCCCTTGTAAAAGGGATGACAGCGCAGAAAGCGGCGCAAGGCAAGCCAGCCGCCTTTCAAGGCCCCGTACTTTTGGATTGCTTCGGCAGCGTAAGCGCTGCAGGTGGGCCGAAACCGGCATCGGGCCGGCAGTCCCGGGGAAATATAGCGCTGATAAAACCGAATCAGAAACAGCAGAAAATTTTTAACCATAGGACCGCTTACGCCTCCAACGGCGCTTTCAGAATACCGGCCTTTTTTGCCAGAGCCAGATAGCTTCTGGTCAGGCGCTGAAAGTCTGCATCCACAGCCTTGCTCCGGGCAACCACCACAATGTCCCAGCCTGGCTGGAACTGCTCCTCATGGAGCCGGTAAATCTCCCGCAGACGACGGCGGGTGCGGTTGCGCACATGGGCCTTGCCCAGCTTCTTGCTGACGGTAATGCCCACCCGGTTGCCTTCGGTGCGGTTTTTCCTGGCATAGAGCACCAGGTATCCGTCAGCAAAACCGGAGGTATGGTACAGCCGGCGAAAAATGTGGTTGAGTTTTAATGCACTGGAATACTTCATAACCTCTCTCCAACCCCATTGCGTCCTAAAAAGGGAGCGGGGCGAATGCTTCATTCACCCCGCTGTAGCTCCCGTTTCGCTCATTGGCGCTTATTTTCCTTGACCCACATCGTTAAGCGCATCAGGCGGACAGAACCTTGCGGCCCTTGGCACGGCGGCGGGCCAAAACCTTACGGCCGTTGGCGGTAGCCATTCTCTGGCGGAAACCGTGAACCTTGGAACGATGACGACGGCTGGGCTGATAGGTACGCTTCATAATCGGATACACCTCCTGTCAAAAATCAATATGCTCGACAGCCAAAAGGCCGCAGCAACACATAGGTAATGACGATAACAGTCATGCTTGACCATTATAACCGAAAAATGCAGTTTGGTCAATCTTTTTTTCGCAATTTTATGGCTTTGGGAAAGACTTTGGAATCTATCCGGAAATTTGCAGGTTCGGCCCCTGGAAGGTTCCGTCCAGTTTGGATATCACCCGGTCATAATCTTTGCTGCCCGGGTCGTAGGGGGTAGGCTGGTAATTGTTCCGGTCGGATACAGAGCTGACGCTGGCAGGCACCAGGGTACGCTGTCCCAGGCAGATACTTCCGTCAGTCTGGCGGATTACTTCCTGCTGAATCAGGGCCGTGTCAAAATCCTGGGGATATCCGTTGCCCCCGAAGCTGAAATTGCCCAGGGAGTAGAAAATCACCCCATCGCCGTATTCCTCCACCGGCTGCAAAACATGAGGATGAGACCCCCACACAATATCCGCCCCGGCATCAATGGCCGCATGGCCCACGTCAATCTGCTCCTGGGTGGGGCGGTAGCTTCCTTCGGTGCCCCAATGGGGAGCCACGATCACCAGTTCGGCGCCCTGATCCCGCAGGGCCTGAATCTCCTGGGTCATATCCTGTACATCCAGCAGGTAGTAGACCATACCGTACAGTCCCACCTTCAGGCCGCCCTCCAGGGTCAGCAGCACGGAGCTGTCCCGCTGGACATAGGGAATCCCAGCTTCCTCCAAAACCGCCAGGGTGGAATCGTAGCCGGTCTGCCCATAGTCAAAGGCGTGGTTGTTGGCTACGGTCACTGCCTGGATGCTGTTTTCCGTCAGGATGCTGACATACTCCGTCGGGCCCCGGAAGGTGTGCTTTTTCTGAACCGGATAGCCTTCGTCGCACAGCGGGCCTTCCAGATTCAGGAAGGTGCCGTCATCGGAGTTGACATAATCTGCTACATTCCGGAAGGGATACCCATAATCTTGACCCACGGTTTTGGTAAAGCCGTATTCGGCGTAGGCGTTGACCTGGTTGGTGCCGAAGGTGCAGTCCCCCACAAAGGTCAGCAGGAAGCTCTCCGGCTGGGGCTCTGTGGTAGCCGGCTGGGTGGTTTCCGGAACCGGCTGGGTAGTGGGGGCGGTTTGCTCCGTCTGCACAGCCTGGGTGGTGGGAGTAGTGGCAGCAGGAATCCGCTGCCGCCAACCACAGCCGGAGACCAAGGTCAGTGCCAGGCACAGCCCGGCAGCGGCCAATTTCTTCCAATCAGCCATTTTCCTGAGCACGGCGCTTCATCAGGTTGCGCATCCGCAGACCGTGATCCAGCTCCCGCTTACGAATCCGCAGGCTCTTGGGGGTGCATTCCAGCAGCTCGTCGTCTGCCAGGAATTCCAGGCACTGCTCCAGAGAGTAGTTCTTGGGAGGCGTCAGCCGCAGGGCTTCGTCGGAACCGGCGGCACGCATGTTGGTCAGCTGCTTGCGCTTACAGACGTTGACGGTCATGTCCTCATTCCGGCTGCAAATGCCCACCACCATACCGGCGTACACCGGGGTGCCGGGGCCAATGAACAGGCTGCCCCGCTCCTGAGCGGCGGCCAGACCGTAGGTCACAGCCTCGCCGGTTTCAAAGGCAATCAGAGAACCGGTGAGCCGGCGCTCAATTTCGCCCTTCATGGGGGCGTAGGTTTCCAGAACGGAGGACATGATGCCCTCGCCCCGGGTATCGGTCAAAAATTCGTTGCGGTAGCCGAACAGTCCCCGGGAAGGTACCAGGAACTCCAGACGGTAGCGGCTGCCCATGGGAGTCATACCCAGCAGGTCTGCCTTCCGGCGGCCCATCTTCTCAATCACCGCACCCATGCAGGCTTCCGGCACGTCAGCCACCATCCGCTCGATGGGCTCGCAGACCTTGCCGTCGATGACCTTGGTCAGCACACGGGGGGTGGATACAGAGAACTCGTAGCCTTCCCGGCGCATGGTTTCCATCAGGATGGACAGGTGCATTTCACCACGGCCTGCCACGTTGAAGGCGTCGGTGCCCTGCTCAGTCACATGCAGGGACACGTCCTTCAGCAGTTCCTTTTCCAGACGATCCCGCAGATTCCGGGAGGTGACGAACTTGCCTTCCTTACCGGCGAAGGGGGAATCGTTGACGGCAAAAGTCATTTCAATGGTGGGGTCGGAGATCTTCACAAAGGGCAGGGCCTCCACGCACTCGGGAGCGCACAGGGTCCGGCCAATGGTGATGTCCGACATACCACTCAGGGCTACGATTTCACCGGCGCTGGCCTGCTGAATGGGATTCTTGCCCAGACCGTCAAACTCATACAGGGCAACCACTTTGCCCTTCTGCCGCACTTCCGGATCGTGGTAGTCGCAGATAGTCACTTCCTGGTTGACCCGGATGGTGCCCCGCTCCACACGGCCCACCGCAATCCGGCCCACATACTCATTGTAGTCAATGGAGGATACCAGCAGCTGCAGAGGGGCCTCTGCATCGCCCTGGGGTGCGGGGATATAGTTGACGATGGTTTCAAACAGGGGGGTCAGGTCGGTGCCTGCCACATCGGGGCCGTAGGAAGCGGTACCCTGACGGCCGGAGCAGAACACGGTGGGAGAATTGAACTGCTCGTCGGTGGCGTCCAGATCCAGCAGCAGCTCCAGAACTTCTTCCATGACTTCGGAAATCCGGGCGTCGGGCTTGTCAATCTTGTTAACGGCAACAATGACCTTGTGGCCCAGCTCCAAAGCCTTCTGCAGCACGAATCGGGTCTGGGGCATGGGGCCTTCGGCGGCATCCACCAGCAGGATAACGCCGTTGACCATTTTCAGAATCCGTTCCACCTCGCCGCCAAAGTCGGCGTGGCCCGGGGTGTCCACGATGTTGATCTTATAATCTTTGTAGTGTACAGAGGTGTTCTTGGCCAGGATGGTGATGCCACGCTCCCGCTCCAGATCACCGGAGTCCATCACCCGTTCCACGGTGGCCTGATTTTCCCGGTAGATGCCGCCCTGCTTCAGCATCTCATCCACCAGGGTGGTCTTGCCATGGTCAACGTGGGCAATGATGGCGATATTTCGGATTTTCTCCTGAGGTACCATATAATAAACGCTCCTTCGGGTTGTTAGATCTTTGAAACTCTCAACTGAAAATTATAGCACCTTACCAAAAGTTTTGCAAGATATTTGGTGAAATTTACGAAGAAAAATTCTATTTTTCCCCTAGCGTGTACATGCAGAAAGCCTCTTTGCTTGCGCAAAGAGGCTTCTTGTTTAAAAGTACTGCTTGATGGTGGAAATCAGAATATCCCCGGCCACCACCCGGTCCTCGGCAGCAAAGCCCTCGGCAAAGTTGTCCGAGTAGAGCACCTGGGCATTGGGCGGGAACTCCTCGTCCCCTTCCCACACCAGCAGCTGCATCCGATAGCCGCCGATCAGGGCAAATTCATAGCCGGCATCCCCGTGAGCAATGGGCTGGGCGCCCATTTTCTCCGCCGCAGCCCGGAATGCTGCCACCCGGGTTCCGAAGGTGAAGGCCGCCCGGGTCAGCACCCGTCCGGTATAGGGCTGGATGTACATTTCCCCCCAGGGCATTTCCCGGAAGGTTTTCCACTGGCCTGCCCAGAATACGTCCCGGCTTTCCAGCAGATAGCGCAGCAGGAAGGTCTGGGTGGGCAGAGGCGGCAGAGCGCCCCCATCCAGCGCCCGGATGGCGTAGTCCGGGTAGGAAATGGCAAAGGTTCTGCCAAGCATGGTCAGGGTAAATTCGTTGCCGTCCCAGGATACATCCTGCAGCCGCTGCTTTACGCTTTCCGGGTCTAACTGCCGGAATTTTTCCTGATAGTGGGCGAAGGGTACTTCTTCTTTGTGATTTTCAATCTGCATATTGGTTCCTCTTGTATTGTCAGTCTGTATCGCAGGTATTACCTTTATTCGTGCAGTTCTAAGGGCAGACCGTCCGGGTCCCGGAAGAAGGTCATCCGGCGATTGGTATAGGGGTCTACACGGATGGGTTCCGTTTCAATGCCTTTGTCACGCAGCCACGCCGCTGCCGTTTTCACATTGTCCACGTGGAACGCCAGGTGCCGCAGCCCCCGGGCTTCCGGATTGGTGACGCGGGCAGGGGGATTCTCCTCCACAAACAGTTCTGCCTCCACGTCCCCGATCCTTAGGGTCAGGATATAGTCCCGCCGCTCCGGGCGGTAGACTTCCCGCACCAGAGGAAGTTCCAGTTTATTTACATAAAACTCTTTGGACGCGGCATAATCCGAAGCAATGATGGCCACATGGTGGATCCGATCCAGCTGCATGTTACTTCTCCTGCACGCTGTTGGGGAACAGCCGGGCATCGGTATGGGGCAGGAAGCAAGCTGCCACAAAGGAATCCATGTACCCAGGATAGGTGCTCAGTTCCAGATAAGTCATGTTGGCAGCCACCTCGGCAGTCTTGGCAGCAGCTTCATCGCTGACCACCATGGCGTAGGCGCCGCTGAGGGAGGAGTTGCCGATGTAATGGAACTTACTCAGGTCCACATCCGGGAACATGCCGATGTTCACCGCGTTTTTCATATTGATGCCGCTGCCGATGCCGCCGGCCACATAGACGCTGTCAATCATATCCACCGTCATATCCACGCTTTTGAGCAGGGTATCAATGGCGGAGAAAATAGCGCCTTTGGCCCGGATAAAGTTGTCGATATCTACTTCATTGATGGAGATTTCCCGACCGGTTTCACTTTCCTCAGCCGTAGCCAGCACATAGCGGCCCATGCCGTGGCTGTCCCGCTTTACCCGGCTGCCTTCCCGAACGAACAGTCCCTTGGCATTGATGATGCTGGTACGGAACAGCTCAGAAATGATATCGATGATGCCGCTGCCGCAGATGCCCACCGGCTTCTGCCCCGGGTCGCCTACAATGCTCAAAGTGGGTTCCATGGTGGTTTTGTCAATGGTGCAGGCCTCCACTGCGCCGTCGGTGGCCCGCATGCCGCAGGAAATATCGCCGCCTTCAAAGGCGGGACCTGCCGAGCAGGCGCAGCTAATCAGGAAGTCCCGGTTGCCGAAGACGATTTCGCCGTTGGTGCCCAGGTCAATGAACAGGCTCATTTCGTCCTTGTCCCAGATGCCGGAGGCCAGGGTACCGGCGGTGATGTCGCCGCCTACATACGAGCCGATGTTGGGAGCAATCAGCACCGGAGCCATGGGGTTGGCCAGCAGGTTTACATCCCCTGCCCGCATTCCCTCCCAGGCGAAGAAACTGGGAACGTAAGGCTCCATCCGGACAGACTCCGCATCCACGCCCACGAACAGGTGGTTCATGGTGGTGTTGGCGCCCACCGCCAGGCGCAGAATGTCCCGTTTGGTAATGCCGGCGCTCTTGCACAGGTTGCCCAGGATAGGATTCAGGGTTTCCTTGATAATGGCCTTTTGCAGCTTGACCCGACCGCCGGGACGGCCCTGTTCGATGATCCGGTTGATAACGTCAGCGCCGTAGCGGATCTGACCATTGCCGGAAGAGCCCTTGGCCAGAATCTTGCCGGTAGCCAGATCCGTCAGCACCATAGTCACGGTGGTGGTGCCGATGTCAATGGCGGCGCCTACAATGGCGGTATCGTCTTTGCCGCAGATTTCCATGCAGCAGAAGGTGTCTTCCTTGCGGTAGCCCTTGACGCAGACGGAGAAATTCTCTTCTCGCAAGGTTGCGGCAAGCTTTACCATCACGCAGTAAGGAATCTCCACCTGGGATACCCCCAGAGCATCCTCAATGGCCCAGGTCAGCCGTTCATTGTCCGGCATGGTATCGTCCAGAGTGGGAGCAGCCAGGTCCAGCTGCACCGCCAGGAAGGGATTTTCAAAGCGGATGCCGCTTTCCTTCAGCTGCTCCTGGCACTCCTGGAAAATGGCAATTTCCTTGGGACTGCTCAGGTCGGCGGTTTTCATCCGGGACTGGTATGCGCTGGCAATATCCGGCACGAATACCGTGCAGTCGCCAACGATGCGGCAGTTGCAGCTGAGGCGCCAGCCGGCTTCGTACTCTTCATCGCTGATATGACGGCTCTGTATGGATTCCAACTCTCCCTCAACCAGCTGAACACGGCATTTGCCGCAGGAGCCGTTGCCGGAGCAAGGTGCGTCGATGGCCACATTGGCCCGCCGGGCCAATTCCAGCAGATTATCTCCGGCGTTGCAATCGATGGTTACGGGATTGGCTCCCTGGATTTGGAAGGTTACTTTCATACACGCAAGTCCTTTCGATAATTTGATTGTTTGTTTGCTTCCGGCTGCCCCAGCCGGTTTATGATGCACCCCGCCGAAAGACGGGTCTATGGTTTCTTCTTTTTTGCTGTCTGACGTTTCAGCTGACCTGCCAGCTGTGAAAATTCCTCACAGCTGTTGTCGAGGGTGTATTCTTCGTCGGTTTTTGCGATTTTTATCGTCAGGCGTTTCATTTTGGCCACGCTGGTGGTGGCTTTTCCGGTGCTGTCAAAGCCCTGAAGCTTCTTGATTTTGCCAAAGGGATAGGCCAGAAACCCATCCTTGGTATCCAGCAGCAATCGCCGGGAGGTCAGAATCCAGCGGCTGCCATGGTTGGGACAGATCACCTTAATGGTCTCCCGGGGCTGCAGCACCGTCTCCAGCTTCCGGGTAAAGTCCCGCTCTTTTCGTTTGCGTTTTTTCACGACGGCAGATCGGATTGCCAGCAAAAAGACAATCACAGCGGCAAATCCGGACAAATACTGCCAATATTCCATTGTCCATTCCTCTCCTGGGGGTAATATACAAAGGGGCTGGGAGGGAGGTTCCCTCCCAGCCGTAAATGCGTGGGATTCGTTCTGTTACTGTAGTCCTGCCTTACAGATCCAGGTAGGAGTCGGAGTACAGAACGTGGTTCTTGAAGATGTCGCAGGACTTGATGGTCTCCATCAGGCGCAGGTCGCAGGGGTTGACGATTGCGGAGGTCAGACCCTGCATCATAGCCATGGCAACCAGAGCGGAGTCCATGATGGGACGGACGTTCTTGGGAGCGCCGTTGGAGTTGTTGGACAGACCGCCGGTGGACTTCAGGCCTTCGTCAGCGAACAGCTTGATGGCGTTCAGCACGTCCATCTGCTTGTCCTGCATACCCTTGACAACCAGGAACAGGGGGTCGAACCACAGGTCGTCGGAGGTCATGCCCAGGCTCAGGCCGCGCTCGAGCATATTGTGGCAGTGCTTCATGCGCTCTTCGTTGTCCTTTGCAATGCCGTCGGCAGAGCACAGTGCGATACAAATAGCGTCGTTGGCAGCAGCCAGGTCGATGTAGGAGATACGGGAGCCGGCGTCAGCGGAGTTGACGATGGGCTTGCCGTTGGCACGGTTGTAAACCTTGATACCGGCTTCGATAGCCTTCTTGTTGGCGGTATCCAGAGCCAGAGGCACGTTGTTGAAGTTCTCCTGCAGCAGCTTGACAGCCCACATCATACGCTCGGGACCGTCCTTCTCAGCAGGTCCGATGTTGACGTCCAGGTAGGTAGCGCCGGCAGCGATCTGCTCAGCAGCACGCTTCAGGATAGGAGCGGGATCGCGCTCGTCCATAGCCTTGCGGATAGCGGGAGAGATGCAGTGGATCCGTTCGCCGATGGTGACGAAGGTCTTGCTCTCGGGGTTGTGGCCCTTGTAGCTGACGCCCATGTCCACAACTTCGATGGCGGGCACCTTGGTAGCCAGCAGCTCGTCGAAGGACAGCTCCTTGACCTCTTCGGCGGGAGCAGCAGCGGCCCGGGCAGCAGCCTCAGCGGCAGCAACCTTAGCAGCGGCTTCGTATTCCTTATCCTTCATGTACTTGGGCAGCTGCACAGCCTCGGTAGGACCAACAACCACATGCCAGTCAGGCAGCTTCTCCTGAATTTCGCCCTTCATAACGGCAACCTTGCCGGGGATAATCAGGGTACGGTTCTTGATCTTGTTGGCGATGTCCAGCTCCTCGAAGGTCTTCTTGACGGAGGAGGAGGAGAACTTGCCGGCAGCCCAGGCAGTCAGAACGGACATGCCGGAAGCGTCGGTGATGATCAGGTTCACAGGCTGGTTGGAACGCTCCAGTTCGCCGGAAACCAGGAAGTAGGTCAGAGCAAAGTCCACGGTCAGAGCGCAGGGGCTGTTCTCGTCGGCGCCGTTCAGGGGGTAGATCTTGGCTTCCACCTTCATGGGCTTCTGAGGATCGGTGAAGATGTTCTGACGCAGACCGTACAGAGGCAGAGCCTGAGCGTAGGTCATGTTCTCCATGACGATGATGGAAGCGTACTTCTCCACGAACATGGAAGCGTAAGCGGTCTGCAGGCGGTCGTCGCCCTGAGCCAGCTTGGCCAGGTTCACGATGGAGGGATAGCCGAAGGAACGGTCGCCATCCTTCAGAGCGGTGCGGCGCACCAGAACAGCGTTGGCCAGGGTCTCCTTGGCGGTCTTGCCGGTGACATCCAGAACCAGGTTCTTGTTGCCCTTGGCTTCCAGATTCTTCACGGTGTCGTACAGATCGGACAGGTTCTCAGCCCAAACGCCCAGGGTCACACCAGCAGCGGTGGCAACCTCGCTCAGGGCTTCCCAGTTGGCGGGAGTAGCGCCGTCCAGGATCACGTCCTTGCCGGCAACTGCCAGAGCAGCCTTGGCGCACTCAGCGTCCCAGCACTCCAGTACCAGGCTGCGGCCGGTAGCAGCAGCCTTCTCCACCAGCTTGGTGTAAGCAGCGGCGTCACTGCCGGTGTTGCGGACGAACAGGAACTCAACGTACATCCGCTCGCCGATACGCTCGTAGTCAACCTTTGCCATTTCGGCCAGCTTGGCGTCAACCTCAGCCTCGCTCATGTCGGTGCTGATGGCAACGGCAAACAGGTTCTTATTCACCAGGGTCTTCTCGTGACGGTACAGAACAGTCTCGCCGCCCATCTTGTGATCACCAACGGTGATGGTCTTCATGGGAGGTGCAGTCTGCTCGTTGAGCATTGCCTTAGCCTCGTCAGAGAAGTAGGGGCACTTGTCGATGGAAACAGCGCCCTGAGCCACCTTCATGCAGAAAGCCATACAGGTGGGGCTGCCGCACTCCTTACAGTTCTTCTTAGGAGACAGCTTAAAAATGTCAAGACCTTTCAAAGCCATTGTATGTATCCTCCTTCCGAATTAGACAAGTTCCGTGATGAACTTCTTGATGGTAGCAATGGCAGCGGGATGGCGCATAATCACAGCGTCAGCACCGCCGGTCAGGTTGGCAGCGGCAGTGGAGACTTCCATCTCGATAGCGCGCTCTTCCTGGCAGCCCCAGGCGGGTTCATCTTCTTCGGAAGCGGTGGACTCCTTCACACTCCAGCTGTCGGGAGACACGGGAGCCACAATGGGCATCTGCAGATCGGCATCGGACTGAGCCAGAGCAGCCAGACGGACACGGTCCAGAGTGGAAGCCACATACTCAAAGCCGTAGCCAACAGCAGCGGTACCAATGTTCATAACGATGTTTTCAGGAGCGATGGACAGGCCCTTGAGCATGATGTTCAGCTGCTTAGCCAGGTTGATGTCGTCAGCGGTTTCAGCGCCGACCTTCTGGCCGTAAGCCAGAACAGCGGAAGCACCCACGGTCTTGTAGTCCTCGTTCTTGGCGGACATGACCAGGATGTTCTTGCCCTGCAGAGCCTCGGAGATCTTGGAGAACAGCTCGCCGTCCTTCTCCATATTCTTGCAGCCCATAATGACGATGGGCATGGAAACAGCCTCGGCAACAGCCTTGGCATCAGCCACGCACTCGGCAACGGAGCGGTTGGCACCGTTGGGGTCAGCGGACTCAAAGTGCAGGCACAGGAAGTCAACACCGGGCATGGTCTCAGCCTTCTTGGCGTAGTCAGCCATGGTGGAGCAGCCAGCGTAGAACTCCTTCAGAGCAGGAGCGTTCCAGGAACCCGCCAGGTCGGAAATTTCCACGCCAATCTTGGGTGCGTTTTCGATGGGTGCATCGAAGGTGTAAAACGGCATCACGTTCTGGCCGCCGATGACGATTGCCTTGTCACCGGTACCCAGGGTCACGGCATTGATCTTGCCGCTGAAGGGAGCCGTCTTGGGAGTGAAAGCCATAATGAATTATCCCCCTTGTTTTTTGATAAATAAAATGGGCTTTTTAATCATGCGCCGTGCCGGAGGCATAGCGCAGCAATTACGGAAACAGTCGGCTTACAGGCCGATTTTCTGCATGATTTCCTTCAATGCGGTCTTCATGGGGTCGTTTTCCGGCAGGCGGGCAGAGGGGCTGCCGTCGCAGTCGCAGCGGTAAACCGCCTCGTCGTGAGGCAGCACGCCGAACAGCTTCAGGCCATGCTTTTCAATCTCTTCCCGGATACCGTCATCCAGCGCGCCGTCCGGCGCACGGTTGATGATCAGACCCATCTGGCCGGGATTCAGGTTCATCTCCCCGATCATCTCGGCAATCCGTGCCACTGCCTGGACGCCCCGGCGGGAGCAGTCGGAGATCAGCAGCATGGTGTCCACATGGGGCAGGGTTCCCCGGGCGATATGCTCCAGGCCTGCCTCATTGTCCATGACCACATAGGAATAGTTGGCGGCATATTTCGCCACCTGGGACTGGAGCACGCCGTTGACATAGCAATAGCAGCCCTTGCCCTGGGTCCGACCCATGACCAGCATATCAAAGTCGTCATCCTCGATCAGGGCGGAATTGAACTTCAGCTCGGCGTATTCGGCCTTGGTCATGCCCTTGGGGATGGTGCCTTTCAGCTCTGCCTGTGCCATTTCCTCCCGGATCTGGCCCAGAGAGGTCTCCACCTCCACGCCCAGAACTTCGTTCAGGTTGGAGTTGGCGTCAGCGTCCACCACCAGGACGGGGCCGTTCTTCTTTTTGCACAGGTAGTCAATCAGCATGCCGCAGGTGGTGGTTTTGCCCACACCGCCCTTACCGGCAACGGCAATGGTATGAGGTGCCATAGTTTCGGTTCTCCTTAAGATAGAAAATTGCGTAAAATCAGGTTACGAATCCTGCCCCCGAAGGGGCAAGATTCGTTTGGTATGGAACTGAGGCGATTAGATCAGGTCCAGCAGGCCGGCTTCCTTGGCGATGTAAGCCACATCCTCGTACTTGTTCAGTGCGTACAGGTGGATGCCGTTGATGCCGCAGGCGCGGTACTCGTCGATCTGGTTGATGGTGTACTCGATACCAGCAGCCTTGAAGGATGCCTTCTTGCCCTCTACGTCGGCATCGAAGGGATCCTTGACGAAGGGGTTGGGGAAGATCCAGTTCTTGGAGATGATCTCACACAGGGCACGGGGCATGACGCAGCCGTTGCGGGACAGAGCCATGTTGATGGTGGCAGCCTGGTCCAGGATGGGCATGATACCCACGTCCACCGGCATCCAGATGCCTGCGGCACGGATAGCGTCCAGCCAGTAACGGAACTGATCCATATCCCAGCACAGCTGAGTCATGATGTAGTCAGCGCCGTTGTCCTGCTTCTGCTTCAGGAAGGCGATGTCTGCTTCCAGGGAACGGCAGGCAATGTGGCCCTCGGGGGAACCAGCAACTGCGATGGTGAACTTGTCGCCGAACTCCTGACGAACGAACTTAACCAGCTCGGTAGCGTAATGCAGGTCGCCGCCGGTGCCGGTCCAGCCGAAGGGCAGGTCGCCGCGCAGGGCCAGCATGTGGTTGATGCCATGGTCCAGGTAGGTCTGCAGCTGCTCCTTGATGCCTTCCTTGGTGTTGCCGATGCAGGTGAAATGGGTCACGCCGGTGGTCTTGCCGTCCTTGACAATCTTGTCCAGGACTTCCAGGTTCTTGCCGACATTGGTGCCGCCTGCGCCGTAGGTGCAGGAGATGTAGTCGGGGTTCAGGGTGTACAGCTGATCCAGAACGCCGCCTTCACCGCACAGTTTCTCCATGCCCACATCCGTCTTGGGAGGGAACACCTCGAAAGAGAACGCAGCGCGCTTGTCCAGGATATCCATAACAGACATACTTTTTTACCTCCTAATATTTACATCAATGGATAACGGTATATCATCGCATGGGCGCACTGCGCCCATATCGATACAACGATATCGTATCATAATTTCATCTTAAATTCAACCCAAAATTTACGATATTTTATAAAATTTTGCCAGATGCTCCCGAGCAGGCTCACAGAGGGGTAAAGACAAATTTCTCCATCATTCCGTCCACCAGGGCGTGGATGGTCACCGTGCCCTCCGCCCCCGGCTCCACGGTCAGTTCCAGCTGCTTTCCCGCCAGACGGGATTTCAGGTACTCCACCGGGTCATCGCACTGGATTTCCTCGAAGAAAATGTCCCGCATCTGATTGTTGCGGCAAAGATTTTTGATTTCATGCACCAGTTCATATTCCGCCATGACAAACACTCCTTTTAAAGTTTTTCCAGCAGCGCTTCCAGCTGGGTCAGGTTTTCAATCTGGTAGTCGGGGAAAATGCTTCCGCAGCTTTCCTTTCTGGGATTGACCCAGATGGTGGTGATTCCGGCGTTGATTCCCCCCTGGATATCCGAACTGAGGCTGTCACCCACCATCACCGTTTTCTCCGGAGAAAATCCCGGCATTCTGGCAAAGCAGGCGTTAAAAAACTCCTTGGCCGGCTTATTGAACCCCAGCTCCTGGGAGATAAACACCTGTTCAAAATACCGGTATAAATTGGCGCTGGTCAGGCGGCTGTGCTGCACCCTGGCCGTGCCGTTGCTGGCCAGAAACAGCCGGTACTTTCCATACAGCCGGTCCAGGGTTTCCAGGGCGCCGGGGAGAAAATAATGTCCCTGGGACAGATTTTTCTCATAACTGCGGGCACAGGCCGCTGCATCTGCCTGTTTTCCCAGCTGAGAAAACAGCGCGCCAAACCGGTTCACCAGCACCTGATCCCGGGTCATCTTCCCCAGCTCCAGCTGCTGCCAGTGCCAGCGGTTGATATCGTGGTAAAGATCCAGAACCTCCTGGGTAGGTTCCACGCCGAAGTCGCCGATGGTTTTGGAAATGGCAATGGCTTCGGCTTTGTGAAAATCCAGGATGGTATCGTCCAGGTCCAGCATCACACATTCAATCATGGTTTTCTCCTTTTGTTTTTGCTTTGGGCTTGCGCAGTTTCAATTCTGCGCCCTGCTCTGCGGCAATCCGGTGCAGCACTGCAGATGCCAGCGCCCCCCGGGCTTTGGCATCCAGGTTCTGTCCCTGACTGCGAATGGCTTCCATCCCCTGCCGCAGGGAAGGCAATTCCAACAGATTTGCCGCCAGGCAAAACAGGGTCTTTTTCCGCCCGTCGTTGTATTGTTCCAACAGCTCGGTTAAAATTGCCATTTTTTCCCGTTGTTCCCGGTTATAGGCTTCGATGCCAATGCATTTGGCTTTTTCCAAATCCTCTAGTCTTCTCTGGTGGGTGATGAAAGAGTCATATGCATCCGGATGGCCGCACTTCTGGCAGGGATATTCCGGGCAGCGGAAACAGTATTCCACATTCCTGTGTTCCATGGCGCACCGGGCGATGGAGCAGGACTGGTTGCCATTTCCGCAGCCGCCGCAGTATTTTCCCAAGAACATGGGGCACAACCCGCAATTCAAGCCGCACAAGCTTAACAGCTGATTCTCCCGAACAAATCCTTTCATACCCATTTCCCTTCTGACCAGGCAATCAGTTCCAGGGCTTTCTGTTTCAGCATAGAAACCGTCCCATCTCCATCGGCCAGGTTCCAGCCGTCCGGCAGCGGCGATCGCAAAATGTAATCCGACCGCTCCGGGTTCTCCGTCCGCAGAAAGGGGCAGTCCTCAGCCGCCAGCACAGGAAACCATCGCTTCTGACTGCTCCGGTTGACTCCGGACAGCCACACTTCCAACCGGAACTGCCGGTGCAGGAATACCACCGCGATTTTCAGCCCCCGGCTTTTCAGTTCCTGGCTGGTAAACTGAAAATAGGAATAATCCATGGCATTGTCTACGATATTTCCCTGGAACTGAAACTGGGGCATTTCTTTTTCCATCTGAACCCGCAAAAAGCGGAACAATCGCACAAATTCCCCATAGCTGTCTGCCAGGGATGTGGTCTGCACCAACTGTCTGTAAGTTTCCAGCAAACCGGCGTCAAACTGCAAAGCCCCTCACCTCAGTGTGTAACGTATCGGTCAATTTCCGCCGCAATCCGGGCAAATTCCGGAATGCCCAAAGTCTCTCCCCGGACATTGGCGTCAAATCCGGCAGCGGCAATCACCTCTGCCGCCCCGGTTTTTCCCAGCTCCGGGAAGCCGGAGGCCAGGCCGTTGGACAGCTTCTTGCGCCGCATGGCAAAGCTGGCCCGCACCAGCCGGAAGAAGGTCTTTTCATTGTCCACCTTCCAGGGCCGCTCCCGGTAGGTTTTCAAGGAAATCACCGCCGAGGTCACCTTGGGCTGGGGCAGGAAGCAGTGGGCCGGCACATCAAAGAGCAGCTCCGGCTGGGCATAATACTGGCAGAATACAGAAAACGCGCCGTAGTCCGCGCTGCCCGGGGCCGCCGCAATCCGTTGGGCCACTTCCTTCTGCACCATCACCGTGACGGAGTCAAAGCAGTCCGCTTCCAGCAGCGCCGTCAGGATGGGGGATGTAATATAGTAAGGGAGGTTTGCACAGGCCATGGGACGCAGGCCGGGGAATTTTTCCTTCACCAGCGCCGGAACATCCAGTTTCAGCACGTCGTCCCACAGGATTTCCAGGTTGGAAAACTCTCCCACCGTCAGATCCAGAATGGGTTTCAGGCGGCTGTCCAGCTCCACAGCGCAGACCTTCCCCGCCCGCAGGCACAGCTGCTGGGTCAGCGGGCCGATGCCCGGTCCGATTTCCAGCACACCGGTACTTTCGTCCACCCCCGCATCCTCCGCAATGGACCGGGGCACCCAGGGAGCAATGAGGAAATTCTGTCCTTTGGCCTTGGAAAAGTGGAAGCCATGCTGGGCAAGCAGGGGCTTCATCACCTGAATATCACATACGTCAACCATAACACAAACCGCCTTTCTTCTGCCCTCATGATAGCAGAACAAAGGCGGTTTTGCAATGGAAAGTTCACCCCGGCGGCAAGGCAAGGCCAGCGCCATACCGGCGCAAATCCCACAGCCAAGGAAGATCCCGGCCTCTCCGGACATTTGCCCATTTTGCCCCAGCGCTCCCCTGCTGAGGCAAAGAATAGGACAGTCCCCGTGATCTTCCTATGGCAGTGGTGGTGCAGATCCTCCCCCGGCGGCCGTGGGTAATCCCATAGGCTCAGGCAAATGTCATCTGAGCCAGCAGCCCCATCAGTGACAGAAGCAGCATCATCGTCATTCCCAGCAGATACAGACGGATCATGGAAAATCTTCTTTTTCTTCCCGATGGCTTAAGCTTTAACATAGCGGCTCCTCCTGCAAAATGCGGTAAACATATCCTTCCGGAATAAATGGTATCAAAATATTACATTTTGTTTTCCACATTTCCTTTGGTGGCTTCATTATACCAAATAGTTCCAAAAAGTCAAGCTTTTCTTTGTAATTCTCATTTTTCGTCAACTTTTTACATTGAATTGTTCGATAAATTATGTAAACCCAAGATGAAGATATTCGTCGTCTCCCGTCTGATTTTGCGATATCCTGTGTCAAAAAGTTACATTTGTTTACATAAGCTGTCGCATTATGTAATCTCTTGTAAAAATCAGTTACCAACCGATTATGCGCTATGCCTGGTTCCTTCCAGGGCAAAATCCCATATCCCACCGGCTTTTTCCAGGTGTCGGGGATTGACTTTCCGAAAAAAATGTGCTATTTTTTCACTATCTCAAAGGCTGTGACGAAGACACGCCTTCCCGGTAAGATTCCCAGAGAGGAGCCTCTACGCTGCAATGGCTCTGTTTCCCTGCCGGGGCAGGTCACCACTTCCGAGCCGCATGTGCGGAAATGCCATGCCGGGTGCGCCCGTTACTGCGTCAATGAGTGACGGCCCATGGCCGTAACCAGGGTGGAACCGTGGAATACTGCTTTGTATCCCACCCCTGATTTGTTCAGGGGTGGGTATTTTTTATACCCTCCCCGTCACACTGCCGCATACGCAATAAGGAGGTTATCGTATGTCTGAAGAAAATCTGTACACCTTTGAAAATCCCGAGTATCGGAAAACCTACTGGCACACCTGCTCCCACATCATGGCTCAGGCCGTCAAGCGGCTGTGGCCCGAGGTGCAGCTGGCCATCGGCCCCGCCATTGACGAGGGCTGGTATTACGACTTTGACGCTCCCTTCGCCTTCACCCCGGAGCATCTGAGCAAGATTGAAGCCGAGATGAAGAAGATCTGCAAGGAGCGTGTCCGCATTGAGCGCAGCGAAAAGCCCCGTGCCGAAGCCATCGCCTATATGCAGGAAAAGAATGAGCCTTACAAGGTAGAGCTGATTGAGGATCTGCCGGAAGACGCAGCCATTTCCTTCTACACCCAGGGCGAGTTCACCGATCTGTGCGCCGGTCCTCACCTGGATCACACCGGCCGGGTCAAGCACAACGGCTTCAAGCTCACCTCCACCTGCGGCGCCTATTGGCGGGGCGATTCCAACCGGAAGATGCTCCAGCGGATCTACGGCGTGGCCTTCCCCAGCAAGGAGGACCTGGAGGCCTACCTGCAGCGCATTGAGGAAGCCAAGAAGCGGGACCACCGGAAGCTGGGCAAGGAGCTGGGCCTGTATATGCTCCGGGATGAAGGCCCCGGATTTCCCTTCTTCCTGCCCAAGGGCATGGTGCTGCGCAATACCCTGATCGACTACTGGCGTCAGGTCCACAAGCGCTACGGCTACGTGGAGATCTCCACCCCCATCATGCTCAACCGGCAGCTGTGGGAGCGCTCCGGCCACTGGGAGCACTACAAGGACAACATGTACACCACCGTCATTGACGATACAGACTTCGCCATCAAGCCCATGAACTGCCCCGGCGGCATGCTGGTCTACGCTTCCGAGCCCCACTCCTACCGGGACCTGCCTCTGCGGGTGGGCGAACTGGGCCTGGTGCACCGCCACGAGCTCAGCGGCGCCCTGCACGGCCTGTTCCGGGTGCGCTGCTTCACCCAGGACGACGCCCACATCTTCATGACCTGGGACCAGATGAAAGACGAGATCAAGAACGTGGTCAAGCTGTTTGACGAGGTGTACTCCGTCTTTGGCCTGAGCTACCAGATCGAAGTGTCCACCATGCCCGAGGACCACATGGGTGACGAGAAGGACTGGGATTTCGCCACCGAAACCCTGAAACAGGCGGTGACGGAGATGGGCAAGGACTACGTCATCAACGAAGGTGACGGCGCTTTCTACGGCCCCAAGCTGGACTTCCATCTGTCCGACTCCCTGGGCCGGACCTGGCAGTGCGGCACCATCCAGCTGGATATGCAGCTGCCGGAGCGGTTTGAACTGGAGTATGTAGGCGCCGACGGTGAGAAGCATCGCCCTGTGATGATCCACCGGGTGGTTCTGGGCTCCATCGAGCGGTTCATCGGCGTGATCACCGAGCATTTTGCCGGTGCCTTCCCCCTGTGGCTGTCTCCTGTCCAGGTGAAGGTGCTGCCGGTTACCGACCGGGCCCACGAGTACGCCAAGAGCCTGGTTGCCCAGCTGACCGACGCCGACATCCGGGCCGAGGGCGACTACCGCAGCGAGAAGCTGGGCTACAAGATTCGGGAAGCCCAGATGCAGAAGATTCCCTATATGCTGGTTGTCGGCGACCGGGACGTGGAAAACAACACCGTCTCCGTCCGTACCCGTACCGGCGAGGATCTGGGCGCCATGACCATGGCCGACTTCATCGCCAAGTGCCGCGAGGAAATCGACACCAAGAAGAAGGAAGTTTAAGATTCTCTTACAATCCAAGCCGCCCCACCCGGGGCGGCTTGTTTTTTAGGGTGTCGTGTGGTAAAATAAGGCCAATTCCCAATTTTGCGAGGTTTCCCTATGAAAGAAAACACTCTGTTTCGCCCCCTGCCCTGGCTGGTCTGCGCCGGGCTGGCGGTGGCTGCCTTTATTTTGCGGTTTGTACTGTGGGGCTATAGTTTTTCCGCCCTGGTATGCTGCTGCCTGATTGGCATTATCGCCTTTTACGAAATTACCCGGATGCTCCGGGGCAAATACCCCAAGCCCGTTAGGCTGCTTCGCCGGATTTTCACGGTGTGCCTGGTCATCGGACTGCTGGTGGTGGGTGCTACCGAAGCTGTTATCATTCACGCCAGCTTCGGAAGCCCGGAGCAGCCTGTAGACTATGTGGTGGTGTTGGGCGCAAAAGTCCGGGTCACCGGCCCCTCTGCTTCCCTGTGGGATCGGATTTACGGCGCCTACGACTACCTGGAAACCCACCCGGATGCCATCGCCATTGTCTCCGGCGGGAAGGGTCTGGACGAGCCCATAACGGAAGCCCAGTCCATGTACGACGAACTGATTAACCTGGGCATTGATCCGGAGCGGATCTGGATGGAAGACAAAGCCACCTCCACCTGGGAGAACCTGAATTTTACTCTGGATCTGATTGAAGAAAAAACCGGCCAGCGGCCCCAGAAACTGGGTGTAGTTTCCAGCGAATACCACCTGTTCCGGGCCAGCCTGTTTGCGAAAAAAAGCGGTGTGGAGTTTGTGGGCATTCCCGCCCGGACATCCCGCCCCGGACAGATGATTAACCACTTCATGCGGGAAGTGGCTGGTGTCTGGCACTATTTATTATTAGGAGGACAATATGATTGATCGTAACTATGCAGAATATGCCTGGGAGCAGACCGCCGCGCTGCTTGCCATTGACTCCCCCTCCGGTTTTACCGAAAGCGCTGCCATTTGGGTAAAGCAGGCTTTTGAGAAGCTGGGCTTTGCAGCGGAAATCACCACCAAAGGCGGCGTGCTGGCAGACCTTGGGGGCAAGGCAGAAGACGACGGTCTGCTTCTGGAAGCCCACTGTGACACTCTGGGCGGCATGGTCAGCCAGATCAAGGGCAACGGCCGGCTCCAGCTGACCGCCATCGGCGGTATGCGGCCGGAAAATGGCGAAGCGGAAAACGTCACCGTCTACACCCGCTCCGGCAAAACCATCGAGGGCACCTTCCAGCTGTGCAACGCTTCGGTGCATGTCAACGGTGCCTACGGCGATACCAAGCGGGAGTACGCCGCCATGGAAGTGGTGCTGGACGAAGACGTGTCTTCCGCCGAAGATACCCGGAAACTGGGCATCGAGGTTGGGGACTACGTCTGCTTTGACCCCCGCACCCGGCGCACGGCCTCCGGCTATCTGAAAAGTCGGTTCCTGGACGATAAGCTGTCCGTAGGCATTCTGCTGGGCTTTGCCAAGTATCTTGCTGACAACCACATCACCCCCGCCCGGAAAACCTACGCCCACATCACCGTTTACGAGGAAGTGGGTCACGGCGGCTCCGCTTCTGTCCCCGCCGGGGTCACGGAAGCCATTTCCGTGGACATGGGCTGCGTGGGCGATGGCCTGAGCTGCACCGAGCGGCAGGTGAGCATCTGCGCCAAGGATTCCGGCGGCCCCTACAGCTACGAAGTGGTAGGAAAGCTCATTGACGCCGCCAAGAAAACCGGCGCTGACTACGCAGTAGACGTGTACCCCCACTACGGCTCCGACGTGGAAGCCACATTGCGCTCCGGCCACGACCTGCGCCATGGCCTGATTGGTGCCGGCGTCTACGCCAGCCACGGCTACGAGCGCAGCCACATGGATGGGATCTACAACACCCTGAAAGTCCTCCAGGGCTATCTGGAGGTGTGAGTATGGCTTGGGATCGGGACAAGGAACGGAAGGCTGGAAAGGTGATGACCCTGGGCGGCTGTATTTTTGCCCTGGTCTTTGCCCTGATCTGGTGCGGCGTGGTGGTGTCCATGGGTGCCTGGCTCATGCTGATTCCCGGTCTGTTTATTGTGGGGATTACCGGCTACCGGCTGGTGCTGTGTATTCAGTGGAGCAAGGAGCAGAAAGCCCCCCAAAAAGAGGCAGACCCCTGGGATCGCCCCGCCCCTTCTGCACCCCAGACGCAGCAGCACGCAAACGGCTTCTGCCCCTACTGCGGCAGCCCTATTTCCGAAGACTTTACCTACTGCCCCAAATGCGGTAGGCGCATGGAATAAACATTGCCCGGACAACTTATGCTGTCCGGGCATTTTTTGCGCATCTCAGGAGATGGGAACATATCCTCGGCGTCGCAGGTCTGCTTCAGATACTGGTAACTGATGCGAAGAATCATGTCGGCATACCGGCTGACCAGTCGACTGGCTTGCATCTGATCCACGATGTATCACCTTCCTTACTGTTTTGAGGCCTCTATCCCCAATACGACCCGGTTCACCTGGTTCTGACACTTTGATTATAAAAATTTTTCTGTTTTTCCGCAAGGCGCAAAAAGGTCGCCGGCAGTTCCGGCGGCCCTGGGTTATTTCATTTTTTCGCAACAACATACATCGGAACGAACAGCCCGCCCATTGCCAGCGCCATCACCACCAAGAGCATCACGAATTCGCTCCCCTCTGGAATCAGCATCCCCAACACCAAATTCACCAGCGGCATCACCACCATCACAGCACAGCTCCACACCCGACCAACAGTAACGATGTCAGGCCAGTTCCCGTTATGAAAGCGTATCCCCGGCAGGTGCATCCGGAAAAAGCCGTCATAAACCAAGCTCAAGGAATACTTGTCGTATAGCTCCGGCAGCTTTATACGGGCAAAAAAGCAGAAGTAAGCGCCGAACACCGCTCCCAAACACACCGGCGTGGGTACCACAGCCATGCTCATCCCCATCAGCACATTCCCCCACAGCCCGGCAAGACCTGCCAGCAGGCAAATGGGATACCAGAAAAACCAGCGGCTCTTTCTCCGGTAGGCCCGCTCCGGTTTCTCCTGGGGATACTGAATGGCGGTTTTCACCACCGCTTCCACGGTGCCGCTGTCCAGCTTCTCATCCTCCTCTTGTCGGCGGCACAGCAGCAGCTCCGTCACCGTCACCCCCAGAATCTCCGCCAGGGGAACCAGCAGGGCAGTATCCGGGATGCTCACCCCCGTTTCCCACTTGCTCACCGCCTTGTCCGACAAGTGCAGCTGCTGGGCCAGGTCTTTCTGGGTATATCCTTTTTCTTTCCGCAGCCGGGCTACGAAAGCGCCGAATTGCTGCCGATCCAGTTCATACATGGCATTCACCTCTGCCCCAGCATACCAGATTCGCCCTCATTTGGCAACCGAATGGTATTCGAGTGGGCCATTTGAGCAGAAAAATCCCTCTGCTGCCGGTAGAATCCCGGTAGCAGAGGGAAAATTTGCTTATCCTTTTACTGCACCAGAGGTCAGGCCCTGGATAAAGTACCGCTGCAGGAATACAAAAATAACCGTAACCGGAATCGCCGCCACAATGGACGCCGCCATCATATAGCCCCAGTTGGTTGAGGCTTCGCCCAGGAAGGTCATGACCAATCCGGAGGCCAGCGTCCGGCGGGCGGTGTCTGTCACCAAAGTCATGGAGTAGAGCAGATCGTTCCAACTCCACACAAAGCCATAAATGGCAATGGAAATCATGCCGGGAACCGCCAGGGGGAAGATGATTTGCAGCATGATCCGGAAATTGCCCGCTCCGTCCAGCTTGGCGCTTTCCATCAGGGAATCGGGAATCTGGTCAAAGTAGCTTTTCAGGGTCCAGGTGCCCACCGGCAGGGTGAACACCACATAGCTGATAATCAGCGCCCAATAGCTGCCCAGAAGTCCTGCCTTGTTCATCATGGTGTAAATCGCCAGCAGCAAAATGGCCTGAGGGAAAGCCTGACTCATCATGAACATACCCATGACGAATTTTCTTCCCCGGTAGCGGAATTTGGAAAAGCTGTAACCCGCCAGTGCCGCCACCAGCGTTGCCATGAAGCTGGAGCCGAAGGATACCCAAAGGCTGTTTTTCAGATAAGTCATAATCTTGGGGTCTGTGACGATGTGGATAATGTTATCCAAAGTCAGCGGCCCGGTGAAGAAATAGCTGCTGAAAGTCAAATCTGTGGGCTTCAAAGCGGTGTTGATCATCCACAGCAGGGGCAGAAATACAAATCCCCCGATCAGCAGCAGGCTTGCCCAGAAGAAAATCCGGAATGCCAGCGTTTTTTGAAACATCGTCTTCCCTCCTTAGGCGTTTTCGTCGTTGTTCAGCTTCAGATAGACGGCACTGAAGCAGGCCAGTATCACTGCCCAGATGGTGCCCACGGTAGCCGCCTTGCCCATGTTCCAGTTCTTGAAAGCGGTGGTGTAAACTTCAATGGACAAGGTTGTGGTGGCCCGGGCCGGGCCGCCCTGGGCCATGGTCCAGGGAAGGTCAAAGTGCTGCAGGTTGCCGATGAGACCCAGCACGAAAATCAGCATGGCCGTCTGCTTCATCCCCGGCAGGATCACCCGAAAGAAGGTCTGCAGGTTGTTGGCCCCGTCAATGTGTGCTGCCTCCACCTGTTCCAGAGAAACGCTTTGCAGTCCGCCCAGCAGGAAGGCCATATACCAGGGAAGCATCTGCCAGGTGCGGGCGATGATTACGCACAGCAGCGCCGTATTGGTCTGTCCCAGCCAGGGAATGCCGGTTTCCAGAATCCCCAGGGCCTTGAGCACGTTGTTCAGGATGCCGTACTGGCCGTTGAAAATCCAGCTCCACAGAAAGCCAATGGCGGTACCGGGGATAATCCAGTTGACCAGCGTCACACCCCGCAGAAATTCCGAGCCCCGGAATCCCTGGTTCAGCACCACCGCCCAGAACATGCCCAGCACATACGGAAGCACCGTGGCTCCCAGCACAAACAGCACTGTGGTGGTCAGGGTTTTGGTAAAGTAGGGGTCCTTGAAAACCTTTTGATAATTTTCAAACTGCACCCACTTGTAATCGGGATAAATCATGGAACGGTCAGTGAAGCTCATCAGCACCGCATCCACAAACGGATACAGAATAATGGCCGCAAAGATTGCCAATCCCGGCAGAATCAGCAGCACGCCGACCTGCTTGTCAGACAGCCGTCCGTTTCGAATCGTGTTCATAGGTTACCTCCCACTTTCTTACCCTCAGTCTACAAAAAGACAGGGGTCTGTCACCCTGTAGACTAAGGGCAATCCATGTCCTTTGGGGAAGGGGCACGGCACCGGGCCGCGCCCCCATTGTTCTGCGAATGTCAATGTTACAGAGCTCCCAGACGGGCAGCCATGTCGGCAACTGCCTGCTCCGCGGTCTTCTGCCCCAGCAGAGCATACTGCAGTTCCTCGGTAATCACGGTCTTGACCTCGTTGGCGTTGGTCATACGGGCAGTCTCCTCCAGCCGGGCAGTGGCGGTGGAGTTCATGAAGCCGCTGAGGTAAGCGTCGCTGGTCACTTCTTCCAGTGCAGCAGCTTCCTTGGTAACAGGAGGCATACCGTTGTTGGTGAAGTAGTCCAGAGCCACTTCGTTGCTCACCAGCACCTTGGCCAGTTCGGCAGCCTGCTCTTTGTACTCAGAGTCCTTGAAGCAAACCAGCATATGGCCCCACATGGTGGACTGAGGAGCATCGCCTTCCTTCAGCACAGGACGCTCCATGGCGGAGCAAACCTTGACCACGTCTTCCGGAGCCACGCCGTTGTTTACAGCCTGACCCTTGGCGACCACAGCGTCGTCATAGAAAGCAACCTTGCCCTGAGCAAACAGCTGACGAGCCTCGCCGCGGCCGGTATCCATAGCAATGTAGCCCTTTTCCATCAGGCCCTGGTACCACTGGACGCACTTGACTGCATTCTCGGAGTTGATGGCAACGGAGCCGTCATCGTTAAAGATGGCTCCGCCGAAGGTCCACAGCCAGGGCATGAAGTCACCGGCGCAGGTGGCGTCCTTGGTGGAAACGGCGTAGGGGACGATTTCAGGATTGTAAGATTTGATATCTGCCATGCAGGCTTCAAACTCTTCGATGGTTACCGGCACCTTGTCCCAACCGGCAGCGGCCAGGATTTCGGGGTTGTAAACCATGGTGATGGAGGCCATGGACCAGGGCATACCCAGCTGCTGGCCGTCAATGTTGCCCACGTCCAAAGCGGACTGCTCAAAGGTCTGGCTCATGTAGTCAGCGCCTACCACTTCGTTCCAGTCAGCCAGAACGCCGGCAGCGGCAACGGTGTTGAAGATGCCGATATCCACCTGGGCGATGTCCAGCTGTTCGCCGCCCTGGGTCCGGATCAGCAGCTGCTGGGCGGTGTCAGCCCAAGTCCAGCCCACCCAGGTCACGTCGTTGCCGGTCTGCTCCCGGTAGGTATCCATCATACGGCCGAAGATTTCCTTGGAGGCCTCTTCTTCTCCGGACCAGCCGGCCCAGACGATGTTGGCAGGTTCTGCCGCAGCAGCCGTGGTTTCGGCGTTGGCAGCAGGGGCAGCGGTTTCGGGAGCCTGGGTTTCCTGGGCAGGGGCAGCGCCGCAGGCAGCCAGAGTCAGAACCATAGCCAAAGCCAGAACGATACCCAATGCTTTCTTCAGTTTCATAGTGTTTCCTTTCCTTTCATGTTAGTTTCCAATAAAACACGGCTTTTTTCAACCGTTGTTTTCCGAATATACGCCGATGTGATACACGGCGGGGGGGCCGCCCCAGGTCTGCTCCACCTGAAGGCGAATCGCCTGGGCAGACACCGACACATCCAGCACCACCAGCCGCTGGCAGTTGTCCCGGAGGCGTCCGATTTCTTTCCAGGCACCATCCTCTCCCAGGGCCAGCACTGCAGCATTGCGAATAAGCGCCGGAGGCATGTCGGCGCGGGGGACAAAGTGATGGCTTTCCTGCCAGTACTTGGCCCGGCTGCTGGGAAGTTCTTCGTTCAGGCTGGGGTCCAGGAACAGCCGGATCCGGCAAATCGAAATCGGCTGCTGCCAGTACAGTTCCAGCCACGGCTCCTGATCCTCCCGGGCGGCCTTCCACTGATTGGGTGCGTTCCAGGGGCGGTTGGGAAATTCCAGAACCCGTTCCGGTTTGTACAGAGACGTTTCCTCCGGATAGGCCAGCATAGGCTCCAAATACACCGGGCTGTCTTTGCGCCCGCAGAGGAAGCCTTCCCGCTCCCGTTCTGCACACAAAATGGATACGCCTTCACACGCTTCCAAAGCCAGGGTGCAGAATCGGTTCCCCCCACCGGCTGGCACCGGCAGAGAAAGTTCATTTCTGCCTGGGATAATCTCCGTCTGCCAGAGGCTCGCTTCCTGCCCCAAACTGAACCGGTTGGGCAAGGGACTGATATACCAGGTGCCATGCATGGTGCACGGGCGCTCTGCTTCTACCACCAGCTTGGGCTGTTTTCCTTCCAGTCCCGGGAACGTCAGGAAGCTGCCTTCCGTAACGGGCATCTTCCCCTGGGGCTTCCCCCAGGTTCCGTCGTGGCTGCTGCTGGCAAACGTCTTGGCCTGGCTGCTCAGATCCTCGGGATCAGCAATGTCCGCTCCGGGGATGAACATATCGCTGCGCAGCAGCTTTCGCTGAATCTGCTGGATTTGCTCTCGTTCCAGCTGCCCCGGGTCTTTCCCTGTGCGTATCATGGCACAGGCCAGCTCTCCGGCGGCCTGCCCCGCCAGGGCGCAGGTGTTCATCACCCGGCTGGAAACAAAGGCCTGACGTTGGGTTCCGATGTTCCGTCCCGCAAAGAGCAGGTTGGGCACCCGGTTCTGATACAGGCATCCCAAGGGAATCTGATAGACATTCACCGGAATCTGGACACAGTTTTCTTCCTTGGTGTCGTGCATTCCTCCGGCAGGATGGGTATCCATGTACCATCCGCCATAGAAAGCGCCGTCAGAAAACTGCTTTCCTTCCCGGATATCGTCCTCCGTCAATAGATACGCCGTTTCCATCCGGCGGCTTTCCCGTTTGCCGGGGATACTGCCCACCCATTCCAGGGTGTAGTTTTCCGCGTCATACAGGCCGCTGTTTTTGATGTAATTCCACACGCCCATCACCAGGCGCTTCAGCTCCAGGGTAATGTCCTGAAGTCGGGCAATGGTATCCAAGCTTCCGCCGTACTCAAACCACCAGCAGTCGCTGCCGCCCATCTTTTCGTTGACCACCCGCCCGCCGTGGTTAATCAGGCGGGAAATCTGTTCCATGCCGTAGGCATAGTTGGGGGCTACAAAGGATACCGGATGATCTTCCCGTTTGGTATAAAACAGGATGGAGCAGCCCAGCAGCTCCGGCGTTTGGGGCAGAGGGGTCTGCCTGGAGGGGATGTACTCCTCTCCCAAATAATAGGGAATCCCTGCCAGATATCCCAGGGTTGCATCCCCTGTGGCATCCAGAAATACATCCGCTTCCACGGCTACATGCTGCTCCGTGCCCTGCTGATAGCCTCTGACGGATACCACCCGATTTTCCTCCAGAACAATCTGGGAAATTTCCGTATTCAGCAGCAGCTGCAGCTTAGGCTCCGCCAGCACCGCGTCCAGCAGCACCTCATCCCAGAAAACCGGATTGCCTTCCCGGTTGCGGTAGAGGTTGGTCAGCTTCAGCTCCCCCCAGATTCCCATTTCCTCACTGTAGAAATTACCCGCTCCCACAGCACCCCGGGACCAGACCCGGATCTCGCTGCTGGAGTTTCCGCCCAGTACCGGGCGATTGTGTATCAACACAGTCTGAACGCCGCTTCTCGCAGCCGCCAAAGCACCGCAGACACCGGCAGGACCGCCGCCGACAACCGCAAATTGTGTTTTGATCCGATTCATGACTTCACCTTACTTCCAAAGCATACTTCTTTCAAATCCTGACATTCCATTGTTCAGATATATCCAGATTTTGAAAGCCCATCTCCACAAACTGCCCATCCTGACCAAAAGATTTTGGCTTTTTTCAGAGTCATTTGTTTTGTTTGTCTATATGATACCAAGTCGCGCAGGTCTGCGCAAGAAATTATCCGGACAGATTCTGGATTATTCTGCACTGTTCATTGACAGATTTTGCTTCTTGGCGTATACTGCAAAATAGAGGTATTTTGTCCAAAGGAGGCATTTTCATGGCGGGAAATTATCAACACATTGCCCAATATCTTCAGCGGCTGCAAAGCCGGTATGACGTGCAGATCTGCATCAAGGATTTCTGCGGCTTCATTCCCATCAACAAGGAACTGGACGAGGCCCTCCGGCCCTTTCTCGCCCATACCAATCCCTACTGCATGTATATGAAGTCCAACCAGGCCCACTGGTGGCAGTGTCTTTCCATGATTCGGGGAATGTTTGACAAACTGGAGCGGACAAAGCAGACCTACTTTGGGGTCTGTCACGGCGGTCTTGGGGAATATGTGATCCCCATTTACAGTGAGGATTTCCTGCTGGGCTCGGTCAACGCTGGATTCTTTCCCGTCAGCGCCGGGAAAGTAGAACGCCGCATTTGCCGCAGCTGTTCCAAAGAGCCGGCCTTGGACCCGGAGGAAGCCAAAAAACTCTACCGCTCCTGTATCCGCACTCCCAGCATTGACCCGGAAGATCTGCTGCCGGGATTGGAACTGGTGGCGGAATACCTGGGACAAACCTACCAGATCCTCCAGCGCACCCATGCCGCACCGGAAAACACCGTGCGCTACTATACTTCCAGCGAGGACACCATCCTTTCCCACGCCATGGAATACATCCGCCGCAACACCACAAACCGGATTGCGGTATCCGACCTGGCAGCCTTCTGCCATTGCAGCGAATCCTACCTCAGCCGGATTTTCAAGCGGCGCACCGGGGTCAATATCAATGTATATGTCAACAAAGTTCGGGTGGAGCAGGCAAAAAACAGTCTGCTTCTGTCCCAGGACAGCATTGCCGAAATCGCCTCTCGGGTAGGTTTCAGCGATCCCAACTACTTTTCCCGGGTCTTTACCCAGATCATCGGCATCTCCCCCACAGAATTCCGGCGGCGGTTTCAGCAGTGACCGCCGCAGCCTTCCAAATATTTGTTGACATCTCAATATCTTTTGCGTATAATTGGGCAATCTGGCCAATTATAAATGTGCTACATTATGGATATCCACCAGCGTCCTCCTCTTTCAAAACCATGTGTTTTGTGATATAGTACAAAGAAGCAAGGAGCGCAGCTGGTTTCTGGCCGGAAATCTCTTTTTTATTTTAAGGAGTTCCCATGAAACAGTTGAAAAAAGTCCTGCTTTGGATTGTGTCCATCGTCGCTGCCCTGGCTGTGGTGCTGGGCATCGCAGTATTCGCCCTGTGGCACAACGAAATCGCCACTGTGGCAAGTTTCCAGCAGGTTCGTACCAGAAATGACGACCACCTGGACGGCTCCGTATACACCATGGAGGTCAAGGGCGGATTCTATCTGGACGACTTCATTGCCCAGGGCGGCGCCAAAAGCGACGCAGAACTGATTGACTTCATCACCGGCAAGATCACCAAGGGTCTGCTGGAAATGGAGATCAGCGAAAGTGAAATTGCCTGCTCCGCCTTCACCGCCCAGACCCAGGATGGTGACCGGCTCTTCGGCCGCAACTATGACTTTTCCAAAACCAACGCCTGCATCGTCTTTACCGAGGCTACGGAAGGCCGCCACGCCACCATTTCCACGGTGGACCTGCAGTTTCTGGGCATGGATGTAGACCAGGACGTGGAAGGTCTGATGAACAAAGTTACCTGTCTGGCCGCTCCCTACGCTCCTCTGGACGGCGTGAACGACGCCGGCGTCAGCTGCGGCATCTTCATGAGCTACCAGGGCGAGGAAACCATTGTTCCCACCGACCTGAATACCGACAAGCCTGACATCACCTCCACCACCTTGCTGCGGCTGATTCTGGACTACGCCGACAACGTGGAAGAAGCCGTGGAAATCGCCTCTACCTACGACCTGCACGACTCCGCCGCCACCTCCTACCATTATATGGTAGCCGACGCCACCGGCGCCAGCGTGATTCTGGAATGGGTCAACGGCACCGACGCCACCGACCTGGATGGTTCTGCCCGGCAGCTGGTGGTAACCTACAACGATGACGATGCCCACATCGGTGAAGCGGAAGGCCAGTCCGACTACCAGTGGATTACCAACTTCATCATCCAGCCCGGCTACTACGACGATCCCGCCGACCAGAAGGGCCTGGACCGGTATCAGAAACTCTACGAGCAGCTGAGCCAGACCGATGGCATCGTTGCTGACGAGGAAGCCGCCATGGAAATCCTGGCCAGCGTAGGCCGCCGGAACTGGAGCAACGACGACAAGAACACCTGTACCGTCCACAGCGCGGTTTACAACCTGACGGACAAATCCGTCCTGTGGGTTTCCAATGAAAATTACCAGGACGAAACCGCCATCTTCCGTTTCAGCCTGGAAAAATAACCCGGCAGATACCCGGAAATACAAAACAAGAAAGGATTGGTTTGGATGGACGCCAAATACGAAGCTCTGTTTACCCCCTGGAAAATCGGCAATGTGGAAATCAAAAACCGCATCGTCCTGTGCCCCATGGGCGGCACCTCCCTGTTCGGCTGGATGGAGCCCAATCACTTTGACAAGGAAGCGGCAAACTTCTTCCTGGAGCGGGCACAGAATAACGTGGGTCTGATTATCCCCGGCATCGCTCCCATCCGGGACACCATCGGCGGCCGGTGGCTGTACCAGAACAAGAAGATGTTCCGCCAGCTCAAAGACTACATGGAACAGATTCACGCCACCGGGGCAAAGCTATTCATTCAGCTCACTGCCGGCATGGGCCGCTCCTGGGGCATCTCCGATGAAGTGACCCATCTGCACAAAAATCCCGTGCTGCGGGTACTGGCAAAACCCATTCTGGATACCAACTACCAGATGGCCAGCCCCAGTCCCCTGCCCTCTCGTTGGGCTGAGGATATCACCTGCCCGGAAGTGACCCTGGAGCAGATTCAGGAAATCATCGACGCCTTTGCCAAAACCGCCGCACTGTGCAAGGAGGCCGGGGTTGACGGTGTGGAAGTCCATGCCGTTCACGAAGGGTATCTTCTGGATCAGTTCGCCATGAAGTACACCAACCACCGCAGCGACCGCTACGGCGGCAGCTTTGAAAACCGTTACCGCTTCGCAGCGGAAATTGTCAAGGCCATCAAGGACACCTGCGGCAGCGATTACCCGGTGTCCCTGCGCTACAGCGTCATTTCCAAGGTCAAGGACTTCTGCTACGGCGCTCTGCCAGGAGAAAACTACCAGGAAATCGGCCGGGACATGGAAGAGAGCGAAAAGGCCGCCAAGTACCTGCAGGATGCCGGCTACGATATGCTCAACGCCGACAACGGCACCTACGACTCCTGGTATTGGGCCCATCCGCCAATGTACATGCCCCAGAACTGCAACCTGGAGGACGTGGCTCACATCAAGCAGTTCGTGGACATTCCCGTGGTCTGCGCCGGACGGATGGAGCCGGACGTGGGCGCTCAGGCGGTAAAAGAAGGCCGCATTGACGGCGTAGGCGTTGCCCGGCAGTTCCTGGCCGACGGGGAATGGGTCACCAAGCTGATGGAGGATCGGCTGGAGGATATCCGTCCCTGCATCTGCTGCCACAACGGCTGCTTCAACCTGTGCCACTACAAAGGCCACGCCAATGCCCAGTCCTTCTTTGACACCCGGGGCATGGCCCGGTGCGCCATCAATCCCAAGACCATGCAGTCGAAAAAATACCGGGTAGAGCCTGCTGCCAAGGCCAAGAAAATTGCCATTATCGGCGGCGGCATCGGCGGCATGGAGTCCGCCATCGTCTGTGCCCAGCGGGGCCACAGCGTCACCTTATACGAAAAGTCTGACCGGCTTGGCGGTGTGTTCCAGGCAGCGGCTGCTCCCTCCTTCAAGGAAAAGGACCGGGATTTGCTTGCCTGGTATGCCAGAGAGCTTACCAAGTACCCCAACCTGACGGTAAAGCTGAACACGCAGGTCAAGGACGTATCTTCCCTGAACGCCGATGAAATCATCATTGCCACCGGCGCCACTGCCAACCGTCTCCCCGTTCCCGGCGGGGACAAGGGCATTCAGGCCATTGATTACCTGCTGGGCAAGAAGGCCGTGGGCGACAAGGTTACCATCATCGGCGGCGGTTTGACCGGCTGCGAAATTGCCTATGACCTGTACCTGCAGGGCAAGCAGCCCACCATTGTGGAAATGAAGGACGATCTGATTGCCGTTACCGGCGTCTGCCTGGCCAACTCCAGCTACCTGCGGGACTTCTTCAAAACCAACCAGGTACCGGTATATCTGGAAACCGCTCTGAAAGAAATCAAGGACGGCTCCGTGGTGGTCACCCGGAAAGACGGCACCCAGGAGGAAATCCCGGCAGACTCCGTGATTCTCTCCGTGGGCTATCGCCCCGCCCCTCTGGCAGACAAGGCAGGGCACATTCACATCGTAGGCGACGCCGCCAAGGTGGGCAATCTGCGCACCGTCATCTGGCGGGCCTGGGATGTGTGCATGAAGCTGTAAGGAGGCGCAGGAATGAATTTAACAGCAGAACAGCAAGCCATTCTGGACGGTGCCAAGGGCGAAACCATGGCCAAGGTTATGAAAACCCTGGTAATGTACGGCCAGATTTTCGGCGCAGAGAAAATGGTGCCCGTCACCTCCCAATATAACCACCTGGTCACCTCCTTCGGTCTGAAGGCCCTGGGACCGGTGTACGACCTGATGAATCAGCTGATTGACGCCGGTGCAGTTTCCGGGCAGAAATTCTCCGTGGACCCCCGGCCCCTGGACCCCAAGGTGCCTGCCAATTTCCTGCAGAATCTGGTGTTCAAGAAGTTCATGTACAGCAAGCAGGACTTCTACGAAGGCCAGCTGCGGCAGCTGGGATTGAAAGATGAGGAAGCCTTCAGCTGCGCCTGTTATCTGGATGAGCAGGGCAACCGTCCGAAAAAGGGCGAGGTACTGAGCTGGGCAGAATCCTCTGCCGTAGTCTACGCCAACTCGGTGCTGGGTGCCCGGTGCAATCGCAACTCCGGCATTATGGACCTGATGGGCTCCATCGCGGGATTCGTCCCCTATTTCGGCCTGCTCACCGACGAAGGCCGGAAAGCCACCTGGATTATCCGGGTGGAAACCACCAAGAAGCCGGAGGCTCAGCTGCTGGGCTCCGCCATCGGCATGAAGGTCATGGAAGATGTGCCCTATGTGATGGGAATGACCAAATGGCTGGGCACAGAGCTGGATGACGCCGCTTGTGCCTATCTGAAGGATTTCGGCGCCGCCACGGCCTCCAACGGTGCGGTAGGTCTTTACCACATTGACGGTCTGACCCCGGAGGCCAAGGAACAGGGTACCGACCTGATTGCCCCCGATGCCAAGGTCTATGTCATTGACGATGCCGAGCTGCAGCGGGTGAAGGACAATTACCCGCTGGTGTGGAAAAATCCCAACGCCAAGCCCAAGCTGTGCTTTGTAGGCTGCCCTCACCTGAGTTTGCAGCAGCTTCAGGACTGGACCGAGCGGCTGGAGCAGAGTCTGAAAGCTGCCGGACGGCAGAAGGTCTGCATTCCCACGGTATTCACCACCGCCCCCGGGGTGAAAAAAGCCTTTGAAAACAGCCCCTACGGCAGCCGTTTGGCGGCAACCGGAGTGATTTTGTCCTGCATCTGCCCGCTGATGTACATGAATAATCCCTTGTGCGGCCCCATGCCGGTAATCACCTGCTCCAACAAGCTGCGTACCTACACCACCGCCCGGTACTACACCGAGGAGGAAATTCTGATCAAGATTACGAAAGGAGGCAATCCCCAATGAGAGAATTTCACGGACGTGTGATTGCTCCGGGCTGCACAACCGCCCCGGCGCTGGTATCCCACGGCGGACTGAATACCCTGGCCTCCTTCCAGAAGGCGCTGCAGTTCGGCGACAAACAGGCTACCTGCGGTGACCAGAATAACCCCGACCTGTATGGCAAGCAGATGGCGGGCAAGGCACTGTGCCTGCCCCAGACCATCGGCTCTACCACCGGCGGTCTGGTGCTCTACTGCGCCTGCTCCATGAACCGGCAGCCTGCCTGTCTGCTGTTCTCCAACCCCATTGACTCCCTGGCTGCCGCCGGTTCCGTGCTGGCAGCGGTGTGGCTGGACAATGTGCAGATGCCGGTAGTGGACTGCCTGGGCGACGAATTTTTGTCCTATGTCCGAGACGGCATGACCATCACCATCGAAGAAAACGGTCTTGTCCGAGTGGAATAACCTGTTTCCTGTTTGAATTGACTCCCGCCGCAGTTCGCTGCGACGGGAGTTTTACTTTGTCAGAACCAGCTAGTTCTAAATCCGAACGATTGAAAAAACTATTATAAACATACCGTTCTATTTTGAAACACTTTTTCGACATTTATTCACACTTTTTTACATTATGTTCTATAATGAAACATTTTTTTCGTTTCCTCACTGGGAAAAACCAGAAAAGACTGGTAAAATAACCATAAACAATAGCACCGAAGAGGAGAGATTTGGATGATCCAGCTATTGATGATTGCAGACGACTTTACCGGCGCCCTGGATGCCGGTGTTCAATTTGCCTCTCATGGGGCCAAAACCACTGTAATTACCGACACCGTTTCCCAATGGAGCCAAGATGTTCAAAATGTGGACATTCTGGTGGTAGATGCCGAAACCCGTCACATGCCCGCTCAGCAGGCCTACGATACCGTGCATCGGATCGTCACCCAAGGCGTCCAGGCAGGAATCCCCCATATTTATAAAAAGACAGACTCCGCCCTTCGGGGCAACATCGGCGCAGAACTCAGCGCTCTGCTCCACGCCAGCGGTGAAAAACAGCTTCCCTTCCTCCCCGCTTTTCCCCAGATCGGCCGCTGCACCAAGCAGGGTGTCCACTACATCCAAGACCTGCCGGTAGCCCAGAGCGTATTCGGCAAGGACCCCTTTGAGCCGGTGAAGGAATCCCGGGTGGACAAGCTGATTGCCGGTCAGACCCAGGATCCCGTCACTGTGCTGCCTCCCCTGGATTACGGCGATGCTCTGCCGGAGCAGGAAGGCATACTGGTATTCGATTCCCTGAGCGAACGGGATCTGTCCATCACCGCCCACCGGCTGATGGAGGGAAAGAAGCTGGCCATCATGGCTGGCTGCGCCGGTTTCGCCGCCATGCTGCCTCAGCTGCTGGGTACCAACACCCTGCATCACGAGCCCGTCCTGCCCAAGCTGGATTCCCGGCTGCTGGTGCTGTGCGGCAGTGTCAATCCCATTACCCAAACCCAGTTGGATCACGCCCAGGCCTCCGGTTTCCTGCGGCTGCGGATGGAGCCCCGGCAGAAGCTGGAGCCGGATTACTGGGGCAGCGACCAGGGTCGGCAGCAGCTGGCCCAATGGCTGCCGCTGCTGCAGCAGGGAAAGCACACCATCATCGACAGCAACGATCCCGGTTCCAACCAGCCCACTGCCGACTACGCCAAGGCCCAGGGCCTGACCCTGGAGGACGTGCGGCTGCGGATTTCCGGTTCTCTGGGCCAGATTCTCAAGGCCATCAGCCAGGAGAACCTGCCGGGCACCCTGCTGGTCACCGGCGGCGATACCCTGATGCAGTGCATGAACTGCATGGGCATCCACGAAATTGAGCCCTTGTGCGAGGTAGAAGCCGGCGTGGTTCTCTCCCGCTTCCAATATCAGGGCGTAAGCCGCTATGTGATTTCCAAGTCCGGCGGATTTGGAAAAGCGGACCTTCTCATCAGTTTGTCATGTATGCTGTCTGAGCAAGTCAGCGCATAAAACAAAATCAATATTATGGAGGTAATCAATATGCAATATCCGATTCTTCCCGGTTTGACCATGGACGGTCAGGTCTACTGCAACCGCGAAATGGGCACCGTAGAAGCCATTATCCCTCCCGGCCCCTGGCGCACCTGCCACGGCCCCGCAATGGTGGAGCTTCCCAACGGCGACCTGCTGTGCTGCTGGTTTGCCGGCACCTTTGAAGGCGACGCCGACATTCACATTGTCTGTGCCCGGCTGCCCAAGGGCGCGGACAGATGGGAAGAACCGGTAAACGTCTCCGGCGATCCCACTCGCTCCGAGCAGAATCCTTCCCTGTTCCTGGGCCCGGACGGTGCTGTCTGGTGCATGTACACCGCCCAGCTGGATCGGGTCCCCGGCAAGGACAACATGCAGTTTACCTCTCAGATTCGCTGCCAGAAGTCCTTCGACGGCGGCAAAACCTGGAGCGATTACGAAACCATCTTCCCCGAAGAAGGCACCTTCGGCCGTCAGAGCATTCAGGTTCTGAAAAACGGCCGCTGGATTTACGGCACCTGGATCTGCACCGATGCCGTGGATGGTCTGGCCGGTGATCCCTCCGCTTTCCGGATCTCCGACGATCAGGGCAAGACCTGGCGTCAGGTGATGATGCCCCGTTCCAACGGCCGGGTACACCCCACGGTGGTAGAGCTTGACGACGGCCATCTGGTTGCCTTCATGCGCAGCCGGGAAGCCGACAACATCTACCGCAGCGAATCTTTCGACTGGGGCGACAGCTGGTCTGAACCCAAGCCTACGGTGCTGCCCAACAACAACTCTTCCATCAGCGCCATCCGCACCCAGTCCGGACGGATCGCCATTGCCTACAACCCCACCTGTGTTTCCGAGGATATGCGCAGCAAGTGCGCCTGGCCCGGCCTGCGCTGCCCGGTGGCTGTGGCATTGTCCGAAGACGGCGGTCTGACCTTCCCCATGATCCGCTGGATGGAGCGGGGCGAAGGCTTCATCGGTGACGAAAACAAGACCAACAACAAGCAGTACGAGTATCCGTCCATCATGCAGGGAGCCGACGGCCGGATGCATCTGGCCTATGCTGCCTTCACCCGGAAGGCTGTGAAGTATGTCAGCTTCACCGAAGCCGACGTTATGGGCGCCAAGCGGGAGCGCTACGGCGTGTACAACCCCACCTCCGGCGAGGGTGCCCGGGACGCCAAATAATTTTTGAACATTCTAATTTTGGATAGGAGTGGTTCTGTATGCTAACAACCTACAATCTGAAAATGCCCCATGCTGTCTACGGCGGCGAGAACGCTATGGACAACATTGCCGCCATCATCAAGACCCTGAATGCCAAGAAGGTGGCCATGTTCACCGACAAGGGTCTGCGCAGCCTGGGTCTGTTCACTCTGGCAGAAGACGTGGTCAAGACCACCGGCGTTTCCTACTATGTGCTGGACGATCTGCCCCCGGAGCCTTCCTACATGGCCGTGCAGAAGATTGTGGACCAGTTCAAGGAAAGCGGTGCCGACCTGATTGTGGCCTGCGGCGGCGGCAGTGTGATGGATGCTGCAAAGCTCGCCAGCGTCCTGGTCACCGACGAGTACGGCGTCAAGGAACTGCTGGATAACCCCGGCATGGCAAAAAAGTGCGTGCCCATCGTGCTGATTCCCACCACCGCCGGCACCGGCGCTGAGGTGACTCCCAACGCCATCGTAGGCGTGCCGGAGAAGGAACTGAAGATCGGCATTGTCAACGAGAACATGATTGCCGACTACGTGATTCTGGATGCCCGGCTGATCAAGAACCTGCCCCGGAAGATTGCTGCCGCCACCGGCGTGGACGCTCTGGCCCACTGCATCGAGTGCTTTACCTCCAACAAGGCCAATCCTTTCAGCGATATGTACGCTCTGGAAGGCTGCGACCTGATTCTGAACAACATTGAGCGCGCCTGCGACGATCCCGAAGCCATGGAAGAGAAGAACCGGATGCAGATGGCTGCCTACTACGGTGGTCTGGCCATCACCGCTTCCGGCACCACTGCTGTTCACGCACTGAGCTATCCTCTGGGCGGCAAGTACCACATTGCCCATGGCGTTTCCAATGCCATTTTGCTGGCTCCTGTGATGCGCTTCAACGCCCAGGACCCCGCCTTCCGGGAGCGTCTGGCTCTGGCCTATGACCGCTGCTGCCACGAGAAGGTCAAGTGCGAAACCGTCGACGAAAAGAGCGCCTGGATGATTGCCAAGATGGAAGGCATCGTCAAGCACCTGGAAATCCCCACCAGCCTGAAGGAGTTTGGCGTTCCCGCCAGCGACCTGGAGGGCCTGGTTGCAGCCGGTATGCAGGTGCAGCGTCTGCTGGTGAACAACATGCGTCATGTCACCGCTGAGGACGCAAGAAAGCTGTATCTGGAAATTATGTAAGGAGGTATTCCATTATGAAATCCGTGGAAATCAAAGGCATCATCCCCCCCATTGTCACCCCCATGAACGCCGATGAGAGCGTCAACATTGCCGAGCTGCGCAACCAGGTAGAGCGTCAGATTGCAGGCGGTGTCCATGGCATTTTCCCCTTCGGCACCAACGGTGAAGGCTACATCCTGAGCATGAAGGAAAAGGAAGAGATTCTGGAAGCCGTTATCGATCAGGTCAAGGGCCGCATCCCCGTCTACGCCGGCACCGGCTGCATCTCCACCCAGGATACCGTGTACATGAGCAAGCGGGCTGAGGAGCTGGGCGCCGACGTGCTGTCCATCATCACCCCCAGCTTCGCCGTGGCCAGCCAGAAGGAACTGTATGACCACTATGTGGAAGTTGCCAAGCATGTAAACATCCCCATCGTGCTGTACAACATCCCGCCCCGTACTGGCAACAAGCTGCTGCCCGAAACCGTGGCAAAGCTTGCCAAGGACGTAGACGTCATCATGGGCGCCAAGGATTCCTCCGGCGACCGGGACAACCTGAAGGCCTACATCGACCTGACCAAGGAACTGGACAAGGACTTCTCCGTGCTGGCAGGCAACGACGGCAACATCTTCTTCTGCCTGCAGAACGGCGGCAAGGGCGGCATCGCCGGCCGTGCCAACCTGTGGCCCGAAACCGTGGCTTCCATCTACAACTACTTCGTAGCCGGCGACCTGGAGAAGGCCGAGGCTGCTCAGGCTGAGATTGCCAAGATTCAGCCCGTCTTCAAGTTCGGCAACCCCAACACCATCATCAAGAAGGCCGTCAACCTGCTGGGCTACCCCGTAGGCGACTGCCGCCGTCCCTTCAACTACCTGTGCGACGAAGGTGTGGAAGCCCTGAAGGCTGTCCTGAAAGACACCGAAAACCTGCACTAAGCAATATCAAATCCACCCAATAAGGAGATAAAAATATGTTCAAACCCATTCTGGGCATTTCCATGGGTGACCCCTTTGGCAACGGCCCTGAAATTACCGTCCGTGCTCTTTCTGATGCTGCCGTCTACGAGCGCTGCAAGCCTCTGGTTGTGGGCGACGAAACCGCCATGCGCTATGCGCTGAAGGTTGCCGAGAAGGTCAGCGGCATCAAGCTGAACCTGAACGTGGTTTCCTCTCCCGCTGAAGGCAAGTACACCTACGGCACCATCGATCTGATGGATCTGAAGCTGGTTCCCGCCGACTCCATCCCCGACACCTCCGACCTGGCCGAGCCCAAGCCCTTCGGCGTTGGCGCCTGCGCCATCGGCGGCGAAGCCTCCTTCCAGTACGTCAAGAAGGTCATCGAGCTGGCCATGGCCGGCGAGATTGACGCCACCGTCACCAACGCTCTGAGCAAGGAAGCCATCAACATGGCTGGCCATCACTACTCCGGCCACACCGAAATCTACGCTCACTACACCGGCACCGATAAGTACACCATGATGCTGGCCCATGACAATCTGCGGGTTGTCCACGTCTCCACCCACGTTTCCCTGCGGGAAGCCTGCGACCGGGTGAAGAAGGCTCGTGTGCTGGAGTGCATCCGCATCGCCAACGAAGGCTGCAAGGCCCTGGGCATCAAGGAGCCCAAGATCGGCGTTGCCGGTCTGAACCCCCACTGCGGCGAAAACGGCATGTTCGGCCGGGAAGAGATTGAGGAAATCCAGCCCGCCATCGACGAAGCCATGGCAGAAGGCATCTGCATCCCCGAGAAGAAGCCCACTCCTCCCGACACCGTGTTCTCCAAGGCACTGGGCGGCTGGTACGATATCGTGGTGGTGATGTACCACGACCAGGGCCACATCCCCCTGAAGGTCAAGGGCTTTGTCTACAACCGGGAAGAGAAGCACTGGGAGGCTGTTGCCGGCGTGAACGTCACTTTGGGCCTGCCCATCATCCGGGCTTCCGTAGACCACGGCACCGGTTTCGGCCATGCCGGTTCCGGCCACGCCAATGAGCTGAGCCTGGTCAACGCCATGGACTACGCCATTGTCATGGCCAACGCCAAGAAGCAGTAAATCGGGATTCGGTCATGGGGAAAATCCCCCATGACCCCCACAAATGAGGAGGAAATGCATTATGACCAACAAGTTTGCACTGGAACATGTGGGCATCAACTGCGCCAACCCGGAAGCGGCTTCGGATCTTGCCCAGCTGCTGAGCCTGCTGTTCAACCTGACTCCCCGTCACGGCCAGAAGTCGGAATTCGGCGGCGACTACTTTGAGTGCATGAAGACCCCCTTCCTGGGCACCAACGGTCACATCGCCATGCGTACCGACGATCTGGACGCCGCCGTTGCCGAGCTGAAGGAAAAGGGATACTCCTTCCGCATGGACACCGCTGCCTACACCGATGACGGCAAGCTCAAGAACATCTACCTGGACGGTGAGTTCGGCGGCTTTGCCATCCACATTCTGAACAAGCCTGTCTGATTCTACGGAACACCTGCGGCAAAATCGATGCTTCTCCGGGATTCCCCCGGAAGCCATCGCCGCCTGATTGGTTGTTTTTAAGCAGGGGAAGCTTAAAACCATATAAAATTCCCACATTACAGAGAGGAGAACTACATAATGACAATCCCCATGATTATCGCTCTGGCCGTCACGGCTTTCATGGTCTACCTGATCATGACTGAAAAGGTCCCCTTCGGTGCGCCCCCCATCATTGCCTGTGCGCTGATGGTTCTGTTCGGTGTTACCGACATCCAGACCGCATTCCGCGGTTTCTCCAACCCCAGCATTCTGATGCTGGCCTCCTTCATGGTGATCATCGCCGGTCTGCAGAAAACCAGCTTCATCGCTGCGTTCAAGTCTGCCGTTTTGAAGATGGCCAATAAGGGCGGTTTTAAGGCCTATGTGCTGATGCTGCTGGTGGTCATGCTGGGCACCAGCCTGTTCGGCACCGGCTCCACCGCTTACTATGTTATGACCCTGGGCCTGCTGTCCACCATCCCCTCTTCCAAGAACCTGCCCGGCTCCAAGTTCCTGATGCCCGCCGGCTTTGCCTGCAACCATCCCCTGATCCCTGTGAACACTGCGCTGCAGTTTGGCTATGTTCTGGCTGTTCTGGAAGCCGGCGGCGCTGCTATGAACGTCTCCCTGCCCAGATTCGCCATTGCCAACTTCATCCTGTCCGCCGGTTTCTTTGCCTGGTGTCTGATTGCTTACAAGTTCCTGCCCAGCCATGACATTGCTTCCGCCACCGACGAGGCCAAGGCTGCTGCCGAAGGCGGCCAGCTGCCCAAGTGGAAAGAAGTTGTGGTCTACATCTGCTTCGCTGTAGGCATCCTGGGCATGATCCTGTACAGCTTCATCGGCGATCCCGGCTACGCTCTGTGCGCTGTTTCCGCTTCTGTGCTGCTGTTTGTCGGCGTTCTGGACTTCAAGGAAGTTCGTGACAGCATGGGCGCTCCCATCATCCTGATGTCCGCCGGTGTTATCGGTGTTGCCGAGGCTCTGGGCGTGACCGGCCTGACCAACCTGGTTGGCGAGACCGTTGCCGGTATGCTGGGCGGCAGCGTCAACCCCTTCATCCTGATCTTCGTATTCTGCGTCCTGACTTCCGTGCTGGCTACCATGACCGGTTCCACCATCGGCACTGTTCTGGTGTTCGCTCCCATGGCAGTTGCTACCTGCGTCAACCTGGGCCTGAACCCCACCGCCGCCGCTGCTGCTATCGTGGTCTCCGGCTGGAACGGTCACTTCCTGCCCATCGACGGCCTGCCCGCAATGTGCATGGGCATCGGCAACTACTCCCTGAAGGAGTTCTGGAAGTTCACCATCCCCCAGTACTTCATCCGTCTGCTGGCTCTGACCGCTGGCTGCATGCTGATGTTCCCCGTCGCCTGATCGGCGCTTTTCAAACGTACCATAGCAGAACCCCCGGTGCCGTAACCGGGGGTTCACCCTATATAACGCTATCGCCCCCGGTGTGGTTTTTTGCCGCACCGGGGGCTGTTTGCTTATTCTTCTTTTTTGCCCAGATACCGCCACAGAGTGGTGCGGCTGATGCCCAGCTGCCGGGCAGCGGCCGTCTGGTTTCCGCCGTGGTCTGCCACCGCCTGGCGGATTACCTGCCGGGTGATCTCTTCCAGGGTTCCTTCGGCCCCAATTCTGGTAGCTTCCGGCGCCACGCTGTGGGCCAGCCCCGATTCTTTTGCCAGCACCTCCGCCACCAGGGACGAGCGGATGTATACGGAATCGCACAGGGTTGCCAGTTCATACAGCACCTGCTTGAACTGGGTATAGTTGTTGGGCCACTTGTACCGGCGCAGCTGGTCAATGGCGTTGGGATCAAAGCCGGAAATCTGTTTGCCCAGTTCCTGGTTCAGGTTGTTCAGATACAGGCTCGCCAGGGAGGGAATCTCATCCGAGCGCATTCGCAGGGCAGGCAGCCGCAGGCTCAGGCATCCCAGATCCAGGGCAAACTGCCGCACGGGTTCTGCCAGCGCCCCGCCTTCCCGGCAGGTGCAGGAGAAGATCAGCTTCTGCCGCTTCGCCAGCCCCGTTTCCTGAATCATGGCCTGAAGCTGGGCCAGCCGGATTTCCGGAAGGGTTTCCAGGTATTGGAAATACAAGGTGTTGTGATTGTCATTAAAGGGAGAATTGGGATTATTCAGCAGGAAATCCCAGCTTTTCTCCGTGAGAATCTTGCAGTTAAACACCACAAAGGGCATGTTGGTGTGGGTACTTCGCAGATACAGCGCCCGGGCAATCTGCTCCTTGCCTGTTCCTTCCTCTCCCACAATCAGCACGCTTTGCCGGGACAGGGCCAGAGATGACACCGTGGCATCCAGCTCTCCCATGGCACCGGACAGGCTGTAAAAGCTGTTCATAAACAGATGCTCGCACTCCGCCTGTCCGTAACTGCGCAGTCCCAGCTTGCTGCCCCGCAGGGGAATCTGCCCCGGCCGGCAGGAGAAGGCTATGCAGCTGGTATCCAGAATCTGCATCTGCTTGGCGGTGATGCCATATAAGGTGTTGTAACTTTTGTGGTAGAAAGACAGGGTTTTCCCCGGCTGCACCTCTTTGATATGAGAGCGCAGCGCCGCCAGCAGTTCCCCGGATGGCTCCGAGGGGCTGAAGTACCGGACCGCCCCCTGCCGGTCCAGCACCACAATGGACACATCGCCACGGTTCATACTGCGAAGAATCCGGTTTTCCTGCCGCAGACGGCGGAAGGCTTTGCTGAAAGAAACCGCCTGATCCAATGCAGTCCGCAATCCTTCTGCACCGGAGGTAATCAGGTAGGCATCCATTCCCATCTGGCGGGCCACGGTGTGGGTAACCATGTCGCTGACCACCATCCGATAGCCTTCACTGTGCAGCCGGTTCAATGTCCGCACCACCTCATCATTGCTGTGGATGGTATGAATGTCCACCTCATAGCGCAGCAAGTCACACAGAATGTGGGCCGGCTCTGTGATGCTGGGAAATCCCACAATGGCGTACCGGCCGCCATAATTCTCCGCCAGTTTCATCGAGCGCAGCACGTCATAAACCGACAGTTTGATGTCCACCACTGGAATGGTGCTGACCTGGCGAATCCGCTCCGCCGTGCCGCCCCGGGAAATGATGCAGTCATAGGCATCCTGAGGGGTCTTCTGGACAATGGCCACGCCTTCGTCCAGGTCACCGATGGCCACATCCAGCCGCACATTGGGATACTCCTCCGCCGCCCGTTCCATTACGGTTTTCATTCCCTCATAAGGTGCAATTCCCAGAATGTGAATCCGGCTTTCTTCCATAAGCTGTCCCTCCATTGCCCAACCGCTTCTGTTGCAGAATAAAACAGCGGGCAGCGCTTTTCTTTTTGTATCATAGCATATCCTGTTAAAAAAAGAAACCGCTTCTCAAGCAAACCCCAGGCAATTTTACCGGCCAGTTCTCCTTCCGGGATTCGCCTTGACAGAGGGGATATTCTGTGCTAATTTAGTTTCAGATGCAACGAAATGAACAGGAGGCAGCGCCATGGCACGGATTATGAAGAAACTCACCGCCCTGTCCCGATGCAGCTTTTGCTATCGGGAAGAGATGCTCAAACCCTACGGGCTGAAGGGAAAAGATGCCAGTTTCCTGGTGGAACTGTGCGCCTGCCCAGGATTGTCCCAGGAGCAGTTGGCCCGGAGGGTCTGCACCAACAAAAGCAATGTCACCCGGGAAGTGGCAGTTCTGGAAGAGGCCGGTTTTCTCACCCGCTGCTGCCAGCCGGAGGACAAACGGGCCATGATGCTCTTTCCCACCCAGAAAACTCTGGATCTGCTGCCCCGGATCCGGGAAATTCTGTCGTCCTGGTCTGCGTACATGACTCAGGACTTAACTCCCCAGGAACGGGAAACCCTGGATATTCTCCTGGCCAAAATGATGGTGCGGGCGGATGAATGGATGGAGGAGCGCTGATGGGACGACTGGAAGCCTACCTGAAACCCTACTTCGGCTACATCGCCCTGACGGTAACCATCAAGTTTCTGTCCGCCGTGGCAGAACTGCTGATTCCTTATCTGATGGAAATCATTCTGGACAAAAAAGTACCCGCCGGAGATCTGGGGCAGATCTATATCGCCGGGGGATGGATGCTGCTGTGCGCCGTCATCTGCCTGGTGCTGAACATCGTGGCCAACCGGATGTCCGCCATCTCCTCCGGCAAAATCACCCGTGCCATCCGGCACGACCTGTTTTTCAAGCTGGAAACCCTGTCCGCCCGGCAGCTGGATCATCTGACGGTATCCTCCGCCGTGTCCCGGCTCACCAGCGATACCTACAACATCAACCAGTTCATCGCCCGGATTCAGCGGCTGGGAATTCGGGCGCCCATTCTGCTCATGGGCGGCATTGCCATGATGGTCAGCATGGACCCGGTGCTGTCGCTGGTTCTCATAGCCCTGCTTCCCATTATTGCTTTGGTTGTATACTACGTCACCAAAACCAGCGTTCCCCTGTATACCCAGCAGCAAGGAGTTCTGGACAACATGGTGCGCACCATTCAGGAGAACATTACCGGCATTCGGGTCATCAAAGCCCTGAGCAAAACAGACTACGAAAAGCGCCGCTTCCAGTCCGTGAACCAGGAATTGACCCAGGTGGACGAAAAGGCGGGTTTTGTCACCGCCCTGACCAACCCTTCCTCTACCCTGGTTCTGAACCTGGGACTGACCTTGGTGGTGATTGTGAGCGCCTTCCGGGTCAACAGCGGCGCCATTCTCAGCGGCGTGATTGTGGCGTTTTTGCAGTATTTTATTATGATTCTCAACGCCATGCTGGGTATTACCCGGATTTTTGTCATGTATTCCAAGGGCCAGGCCAGCGCCAACCGGGTGGCAGATGTGCTGGCGCTGGAAGAAGATCTGTCGGTTCTGCCCGCTCAGCAGACCCAGAAGAATGCACCCCACATTGAATTTCGGAACGTGTCTTTTTCCTACACCGGCAAGGGTGCCGTACTGCACAACCTGTCCTTTTCTCTGAATCACGGGCAGACCTTGGGCATCATCGGCCCCACCGGCTGCGGCAAAACCACCATTGTCAATCTGCTGCTGCGGCTGTATGACCCGGACGCCGGAGAAATCCGCATTGATGGTCAGGACATCCGCGCCATCGCCCCGGAGGTGCTGCGCAGCAAATTCGGCGTGGTGTTTCAGAACGACTTCGTTACCGAAGGTACCATTGCGGACAATCTCCGCTTTTTCCGCCCTTTGTCGGAAGAAGCCATTTCCGCCGGAGCGTCCTTTGCCCAGGCGGATTTTGTCCGGGAAAAGGGCATGGATGCCCCGGTTCAGGTCCGGGGCAACAATCTCTCCGGCGGTCAGAAGCAGCGGCTGCTTATCGGCAGAGCCTTGGCCGGCAGTCCGGAAATTCTCATTTTGGACGATGCCTCCTCGGCCCTGGACTACCGCACCGACGCCCAGCTGCGAAAGGCCCTGTATCAGAACTTTCAGAATACTACCACCGTAGTGGTGGCCCAGCGGGTCAGCTCCCTGCGCCATGCGGACCTGATTCTGGTGCTTTCCGACGGTGCCCTCTTGGGTGCGGGAACCCACGAAGATCTAATGCAGACCTGTGAAGAATACCGCCTCATCGCCCAGACCCAGATGGGTGACGGAAAGGAGGGAGCCTGATGGCCCAAAATCCCAATGTAATCGGCGGCGGCCGGTACACCCGGATGGAATCCTCAGGCGACCGGCGGTCCTTCCGGGGGAAGGTCAGCGCCGGTTCGGTGCTGAGACGGCTTTGGCAATACCTGGGCCGGAACCGATTCTTGCTGGTGCTGGCGATTGTGCTTTCCATCAGTTCCAGCCTGCTGGGGCTGTATGGCCCGAAGCTGTCCGGTCAGGCCATTAACGCGATCGATGTTCCCGCCGGGCAGGTAGACTTCCCCACAGTCTTTCGCTGCGCCGGGCTGATGGTGGTTTTCTATCTTGCCTCCGGGGTACTGACCTACGGGCTGAACATTGTGATGATCTACCTGTCCCGGCGGGTTGCCCGACAGATGCGCCACGATGTGTTTGAAAGCCTCACTGCCCTGCCGGTAAAATTCTTCGACGATTATCAGACCGGCGACATCATCAGTGTCATCACCTACGATGTGGACACGGTGAACCAGTCTCTGTCCACGGACCTGCTGCAGCTGCTGCAAAGTGTGGTAACGGTAGTGGTATCCTTTTTCATGATGCTGACCATCGCCCCGAAGCTGGTGAGCATTTTCCTGTTTACTATTCCGCTTACCATTCTCTTCACCCGGTGGCTGACCCGGCGGGTGCGGCCGCTGTTTCGCCGCCGCAGCGCCAAGCTGGGCCTGCTCAACGGCTTTGTGGAGGAAATGCTCTCCGGTCAGAAGACCATCCGGGTCTACGGCCGGGAGGAGGCAGTTCTGGAAAAGTTTGACGAAAAGAACCAGGAAGCCGTGGACGCCTACACCATCGCCGAGGCCAACGGCACCATCACCGGCCCATCGGTGAATTTCATCAACAACGTTTCTCTGGCCCTGGTGTGCATCTTCGGCTCCATGCTGTTTCTGCGAGGGCAAGTGCGCCTGGGAGACCTGAGCAGTTTCGTCCAGTACTCCCGGAAATTCTCCGGCCCCATCAACGAGATGGCCAACATCATTGCCGAACTGCAAAGCGCCTTTGCCGCCATGGAGCGGGTGTTCTCCCTCATTGATGCGGAGCCGGAACCGGCTGACCTGCTCCAGGCAGAGATTCTGGATCATGTACAAGGAGATGTGCGGCTGCAAAACGTCAGCTTTTCCTACACCCCTGGTCAGCCCATCATTACGGATTTAAGCTTTCACGCCAAGCCCGGCAGCCTGACCGCCATTGTCGGCCCCACCGGGGCGGGAAAAACCACCATTATTAACCTTTTGATGCGTTTTTACGACGTGGACAGCGGCATGATCTTGGTGGACGGCAAGGATATCCGCACCCTGACCCGGGATTCCCTGCGCCGGGCCTACTCCATGGTGCTTCAGGATACCTGGCTGTTTCACGGTACGATTTTTGACAATCTGGCCTACGGAAAACCCGGCGCCACCTTGGATCAGGTCATTGCCGCCGCCAAGTCCGCCCACATTCACGGCTACATTTCCCGGCTTCCCCAGGGGTATGACACAGTGCTGTCGGACAACGGCACCTCCATTTCCAAGGGCCAGAAGCAGCTGCTGACCATCGCCCGGGCCATGCTGCTGGATGCCCAGATGCTGATTCTGGACGAGGCAACCTCCAACGTAGACACCCGGACCGAGCAGCGGATTCAGGCCGCCATGCGCAAGCTGATGGAGGGCAAAACCTGCTTCGTCATTGCCCACCGGCTGTCCACTATTCGCTCGGCTGACCACATTCTGGTGCTGAACCAAGGCCAGGTGGTAGAACAGGGCACCCATGAGGAATTGATGGCAAAGCGTGGCTTTTACTGGGAGCTGTATCAATCCCAGTTTGAAAATCAGGCCGGCTAACCTCGTTTTACCTGCCATAAGGAGAGATAATCTATGACATTTACCCCCATTGACCGGGAAACCTGGAAGCGGAAGGAATATTTTGACCACTATTTTTCCCAGGTTCCCTGTACCTACAGTGCCGTTTTCTCCCTGGATATTACTTCCCTTCGCCAGAGGGGCGAAAAACTGTACCCTGCCATGCTGTATGCCATTACCACCATTGTCAACCGGCACCGGGAATTTCGTACAGCCATCAATCCCCAGGGCCAGCTGGGTTTCTATCAGCAGATGCACCCATGCTATACTGTCTTTCACAAAGACGATGAAACCTTTTCCAATATCTGGACCTCCTATGCCCCGGAATACCGGGATTTTCTGGCAAACTACCAACTGGATCAGCAGCGCTACGGCAGCTGCAAGGGGATGATGGGCAAGCCGGAGCCGCCGGAGAATACCTTCCCCGTATCCATGATTCCCTGGGCCAGCTTTACCGGTTTCAATCTGAATTTGCAAAAGGGATACGACTATTTGCTTTCCATCTTCACCATGGGCAAATTCTACCAGGAAAAGGACAAGACCCTTCTGCCCCTTGCCGTTCAGGTTCACCATGGGGTATGCGATGGGTTTCACCTGTGCCGTTTTGTGGAAGAGCTGCAAACGCTGCTGAAGGAAACATTTCCTTTCCCACAGCAGTGAGATCTGTCGGTCTTTTCTACCTATCATGAAATAAAAAACCAGCCCGGAGACTTCTGAACTGCACCCCATTTGTTAGATAGTATATCATACTGTCTAACAAATGGGGGGCAGTTCACTTTCGCTTTCCGGGCTGTTTTTGATATTTGCATGTTATGGAAGCATCACCACACCGGTCTGGGCTGGGGTATCATAGTAGGCATAGTAAATTTCTGCACCTTCCTCAAGGCCAGAGAGAATCTGGACATACTCCCCATCCGACACCCCGGTGGTTACCGTCACCGGATTGGTCAAAGAAGCGCTGTTTTCATCGTAGTGGGTATATACAATGGTTTCCCCATTGGATTCTTCCACCGCCGCTGCGGGAACGCACAGCACCTGTTCCTGGGTCTGCAATCCGATATAGGCGCAGGCCGTCATTCCCGGCAGCATATCGCCGCTTTTTTCCAGGGTCAGGGTGACGGTGAATTTGCTGTTGCCGCCTTCATTTTCTCCAGATGAGGCGATTTGGCTTACCTTGGCGTCAAAGGATTCCCCACCCAAGGCGTCCACTGTGATTTTGGCCTCCTGTCCCAGGGAAAGCTGGGAAATATCCAGCTCGTCCACGGCGATCTCCACACTCATATGGTTTTGGGATGTGACGCTGGCAACCGTTACGGTGTCCAGGCTGTAAGGCTCAAAGGCAGGGCTTTGGGAACCTCCGGTTCCTCCGCTCATTCCGCCCATACTGCCGGAGATGCCGCCCATGTTTCCCATACCGCCGCCGGGCCGCTCCGTTTCCGGATTGTCCGGGAGATGAGACAGGGCAACCAGATTCCCTTTTTCATCCACAACCAGCAGGAAAATCTGTCCCGGAGTCATTTCTTCTGCAGATACCAGGGAAGTGCTGTACGTCTGTTCCTGGGTCAAATCTCCGGTATTGACTCCCACCTCCGGCAGTTTGTTCAGGTCGGTGATGGCATAGGAATAGGGGGTCTGCATCACCGTTACCGTACCTTCTGCCACACCCACCACCCTGGCCACGAAGCCCCGGTATACCGGGCCTTGGGCGTCGGCAATGGTCAGGCTGTAGCTTCTTTCCGCGCTGCCGAGGTCGCAGGCAAAGCTTACCTTCACCGTATATTCTCCCGCTGCAACGGGCGTTCCTTCCAGCACGCCGGTCCCGGCATCCAGGGAAATCCCTTCCGGCAACCCTTTTGCCGTCCAGGTACCGCTGAGAACATTTGTCCCGTCCCAGGCCTGCAGGGTCATGTGGTAGCTCTGCCCCACAACGCCCCCGGCCAGGGATTCCGTGCAGATGAATACCTGTCCAGGCTCAGACGGATCCGTAGGCTGGGAGGGCCGGGAGGGGTCGGTGGGGTCTGACGATTCCGGCGGCACTGGTTCCGAGGATTCCGTAGGTGTCGGCTCCGAAGGTTCCTCGGATACCGGCGGTTCCGGCAGTTCCTCCGGCAAAGCAGGCTCCTGCATCTCGGGCTGGCTTACTGCGCTGAGCAGAGTCACCCGGACAGAAGACCCTGCGCTGCCCAGCTGCACCGGGGCAGCGGCAGAAACATCCTGAGAACCGGCAGAAAGCAGATTCACCTTCCCGCCGCCGGACTGGCTTGCCAACAGCCAGGCACCATCCGTATCCACCCCGGTTACGATGCCGTCGCAGGGGGCCGTAATGGTCTGGGTCTGGTACATCTGAAACAGCTGCTGCATCATCTGCTCATATTCCCGGCGCTGGTCAATCAGCTGCTGATATTCCGGCGTATTGCCGGTGTCCTCCAGCTTCAGCAAAGTCTGGCCCTGGGAAACCTTCTGTCCTTCCTGCACCGGAATCTGGGACACCACGCCGGAATAGGCCATGGCGTTCCAGGGACTGTGGACATACAGCTGTCCCTGGCCCAGGTCGCTTCCGTCCTCCGCAGTCAAGGTCACGGTTTCTCCCACCAGGTAGTCATCGTCTTCCACCGTCACCGTCAGTGTTCCTTTGACGTTGGATTTCACACTGCCGGTTACCTGGGTTCCGTCGGAGAATGTCACCTGCACCGGCTCTCCCACAGTCAGGTCCGTCTGGCTCTGCACCTGCACCGCCATTTTATCATCCAGAGACAGCACCGCCAGTGCGCCATGCTCCAGCATCACATCCGCCACATTGTCCCCTTCCTGGGCATAGAGAACCTTCACCACGCCGGAGGAAAGGGCCGTTACCGTCTGGGAAGCCGTTTCGTCGCTGGCAGCGGCAATCTGCTCCGACAGGTAATCCAGGGTTTCCTGGACCTGGGTAATGGTGCTCATCACGCTGACCGTGTCCACCTGGGCAATGGCGTCCCCCTGGGACACCACATCCCCGTTTTTCACCAGATACCGGGTCAGCTTCACATCCTGAGGGATGGTCAGCGACACAGCCCCCTCCCCGGAGAGCTGACCGCCGCCGATGATCTGGGTCTGAATATCCTGCCGCTCCACCTGGGCCGAAAGGATGCTGGCCTGGGGCGCATCCGCCCCTGTTTTTCCGGCGGCTGCCATGGGTAAAATTGCCAGCAGCAGTACCAGCGCTGCGCAGCAGCCCCAGGCAATGTATCGCTGCCGCAGTTTCTTCAAATTCTTATCCATGGAATCAACCTCCATAATGCAGGGCATCAATGGGCTTCATCTTTGCCGCCTTATTGGCAGGATACAGTCCGAACACCAGTCCGATCACAAAACAGAATCCCACCGCAATCAGCACCACCGGCAAATTCAGATGGAACACCATATCCAGGCTTGCCACGACCGTATTGACCACCTGCAAAATTGCCCAGCTCAGGAAAATGCCCAGGCAGCAGCCCATCATGCACAGCACCACTGCCTCCATCAAAAACTGAATCAAAATGGTGCCCCGGCTGGCACCGATGGCTTTGCGGATACCGATTTCCCGGGTACGCTCGGTGACCGTCACCAGCATAATGTTCATAATGCCAATGCCGCCCACAACCAGAGAAATCCCGGCAATGCCGCCCAGCATCACGGTGAGCATGGAGGTGACGGAACTCATGGCATTTTCCAGAGCATCCTGGGAAGACACTTCAAAAGCGTCCTCATCCTGTTCAAAGCGCTCCATCAAAATCCGATTCATTGCCGCTTCCGCCTGCTCCACAGTTCCGTTTTCCGGAGCGCTGACGTAGAAGGAGGTAATTTCCGGCGATGCGGTGGTGGACAGCCGTACCAGAGAGGTATAGGGAAGGTACGCCACCATGGAACCGGAAGTAAACACGCTGGTCAGGTTATCCTCTTCCTCTGCCAGTACGCCGACAACAGTGTACTTGGTCTGATTCAGGGTAATGGCCTGGCCTACACAGTCGGTATAGCCTATCAGCTCTTCCGCCGCGGTTTCATTGATGACGCAGACATAGGTGTGGTTATCCAGATCCGATGCTTTCAGCCACCGGCCCATAGCCAACTGCAATCCCTGGATGTCATAATATTCCGGCGTGGTGCCGTAGACCGTCACCGTGCCGCTTTCGCCGTTGGCGCTGCCGGTGACGGAATCGGTGACGAAGGGGGCAATCTGTCCCAGTTCTTCTTCATTCTGCCGCCAGTCCTCCAGGGTCTGGGCATCGATGGGCTGTCCTTTGTCATCTTCAATGGTAACGGTGAGCAGGCTGCTGCCCAGACTGGATATGGTATCCGTCACCGAGGAGGTAGCGCCGTTAACCAGGCTCACCAGCACCACCAGAGCCATCACGCCGATGATGATGCCCAGCATGGTCAGAACCGCCCGCATTTTGTTGGCGCCGATGGAACGCAGCGCCATTTTCAGAGATAACATATTACGCCTTCACCTCCGTAATCCGTCCGTCCAGAATGTGAATGGAGCGGGAAGCCTGCTTTGCCACGTTGGGGTCGTGGGTAATCAGCACAATGGTGTTGCCCTGGTGGTGCAGCTCGTGGAAAATGTCCATAATCTCCTGGCTTGTTTTGGAATCCAGGGCACCGGTGGGTTCGTCTGCCAGAATCAGCTTGGGACGGGTCACAATGGCCCGGGCAATGGCCACCCGCTGCTGCTGACCACCGGACAGTTCCGTGGGCAGGTGCTTGGCTCGCTTGGACAGACCCACCCGTTCCAGGGCGGCCTTTACCCGCTCCACCCGCTGGGCCCGGGGTACTTTCTGATAAATCAGGGGCAGTTCCACATTTTCTTCCGCCGTCAGCTTGGGAATCAGGTTGAAGCTCTGAAACACGAAGCCGATCTTTTGGTTGCGGATCTGGGCCAGCTGATTTTCCGTATAGGATTCAATGGGCAGGTTGTCCAGATGGTAGCTGCCCACATCCGCCACATCCAGGCAGCCGATAATGTTCATCAGGGTGGATTTGCCGCTGCCGGAAGGCCCGACGATGCTGACAAATTCCTTGGGGTAGATGTGCAGTGTGGCATGGTCCAGGGCCCGAACCCGTTCGTCGCCCACCAGGTACACCTTGCACAGGTCTTTGATGTCAATCATGGCCCTGCCTCCTTACTCCCGGCCCCCGGGCATGTTGCCGCTGGGTCTGCTGCCGGAAGAGAAGTCTGCCGCAGGCATACCGCCGGACTCCCCGGAGAACTGAGGCCGCTTGCCGCCGCCCATATCATCCCCTGCTACGACTGCGAAGCCCATTTCTCCACGGCCGCCAAAGAAACTGGGTTCTTCGCTGTAGTAAACCGTATCTCCTTCTGCCAGGCCGGATTTGATCTCCACATAGTTGCTGTTGCTCAGTCCGGGCACTACATCCACTTTGCCGCCGAACTCCTGGGTGTCTTCGTCATAGGTGGTATAGACATAGTAGCCGGTGCTGGTCTGGTGCAGGGCCTCCGCCGGAATCAGAATGGCATCGTCCACGCCCTCAATCCGCACATCCACATTGGCAGTCATGCCTGCCAGCATCCCCTCCACCTTATCCAGGGTAATCACAGCGGTGTAGGTTCCATCGGAGGCGGTTTTGTCGATTTCCGTGACCACGCCCTCCAGGGTTTGGTCCCCGATGGAACTGACCGTCACGTCCGCAGTCTGATCCAGGACCAAAGAAAGGATGTCCCCTTCATCCACGCTGATGGTTACGGACATGCTCACATCCGGCGCCAGTGTGACCAGGTCGGTAACTTCCGCATCTTCCTCCAGGTCCGCTACTGCGCTGACGCTTCCGGAGATAGGTGCGGTCAGGCCGCCATAGCGCTGAATCTGCAGCAGCTCCAGCAGCTCCTCCTGGCATTCCTTTCTGGTTTGCAGCAGAGCGTCGTAATTGGCGCTGGTGCTGGTATCGGTAAGTGTGAACACGGTAGACGAGGCACTGACCTTCTGATTTTCCTGGACGCTGATACCGTTGACCGTGCCGGCGTAGCCCGTAACAAACAAGGGATTGTGGATGTACAGCTTTCCCTGTCCCAGTTCTTCCCCGGATTCCGACTGTACCGTCACCGCTTCATCCAGGGTAGGGCCATCGTCGGTGAGCAGAATGGTGGCCGTTTCCCCTGCCAGGGATTCCACAGTTGCTTCCACGGTGGTGCCGTCCTGGCGCACTACGGTAACCGCATCCCCTTCTTCCAGGTCACCGGCGGGAATCTCCACCGCCATATGGCCGTCCAGGGACAGCACCGCCAAAGCCCCATGTTCTGCCATGGTATCTGCCACCGCCGTGCCTTCCTGGGCATAAATGGCCTTCACCCGGCCGGCTACCCCGGCGGAAATATAGCTGCTGACATGGTCCCCTTCCGCAGCGGCAATCTCATCGTCCAGCTGATCGATTTCCTCCTGCAGCTGAGACATTGCCGTGCGGACGGTAGCCATATCCACCGTTACCAGCAGGTCACCCTGGGCAACGGTGTCTCCGAAGGACGCCAGAATTTCCGTGGCCTCCACCCCCTCCGGCAGAGAGACGATTTCCGTATCCACATTTTCCAGCGTTCCGGAACCGGATACCACCGTGCTGATGGTGCCCCGCTCCGCTGCTGCGCTCATTACTTCTGTATTGGTTATGGCAAACTGCTCCCGCACCCGCCGGCGCAGAACCAGAACTGCCGCTGTCAAGATCACAATGCCGATCACCGCTGCCAGCACCACCGTTCGGATGGTCTTGCGGCGGCGCTGCTTTTTCGATTTGCTCAGGGCGTCAAACAGGGCTTCGTCCTTCTTCTGTTCTGTATTCCCCTCTTGGGGAAGAATATCCTGATTCTGATTGTTCATGGTTACTCCTTTCCATAGGTAAGCAGCATCCGGAAATACCGGCTGCACATTGGTCTGATCGGTTGCATTATATCCTACGAAACTGAAATGCCGCTTAAGATTTGGGAATGTTTTTCAATTTTATATAGACAACAAAAAACCTCCAGATTTTCTGGAGGTTTTTTAGAGCAAATGCTATGGCGGTCCCGCCCTTTTGTCAGGGTGTACTCAGCAGGCGAAGTTTCCCCTGCAGCACATACCGGGCATCCTGAAATTCGTAGGAACATGTTGACAGGGTCAGGATTCTGTCCCCCGGCTGGATATCCACTTCCGCTTCAAATGTTGACTGACGCATAGCCTGGGCGCCTAATTCGGGGATTTGCTCCCCATCTTCCGCAAATACATACGCATCCGATGTGGCTTGCGTAACATATCCGGCGAAAAGTTCCACTTTATAATTCTTATCTCTGGTCAGCAGCCACATAACGGGATGTTCTTCATAGTATTCCTGCTCTTTGTATCTGCTTAACGTACCGAACATACTGCCGTTTTTCATGTTATGACCATAGATCACAGTATTTCCATCAAGAAAATCCCGGTCATTGCGGTAATCCGCAAACAGCGTTCCCGACCCGTTGGGCGTTCCGTCCAGCAGGCGGTATAAGTAGTAGTCATTATCTTTCGCCTGTACAACCGGAAGGTTAATGGGTGTGTCCGGGCAGTAAAGCCAGGCAATGACATCCGATGACTTCTCCTGCAGCGCATCGAAATCCACTTCAATGGGCGCAGTTTCCTGCAAAGCAGTTTCCTGCTCCGCTGCTTCCGTTTCTTCCACAGAGGAAAGCTGGTTAGTTTCTGTCTCAGACGTTTTTGCAGCCCTGGTTTCCACCACAGCATGCTGTAATTCTGTGTTGAATTCTCGGCTGGCGCTGTTTTGCATGATATAGCGAACTGTTTGATATCCGCAAAAACACAACGTTGCAACCGCCAAAAGCCCCAACACCAATCGGATTAAATGTCTCATTATTCTCCCCTCTGTAGGGATAACACCCCATCCCACAAGATACGGGATGGGGTATCATTTCCATGTATGCTTACTCTGTCTCTTTCTTTTTTCTCGTCAAGTACAGCCCGACCAAAATACCGATGCTGACCACCGTCAACGCTCCGTAGAGGGCAAAGGGGAAAGAATCCCCGGTTTTCGGTGTATCGGAGGGTGGATAGGCATACTGATTCACAAACTTCGCCTTCTGCACCTTTTCAGTCGATCCGGATTCCCGAATCGCCGTGGTGGCCTCCAGCGCACTGCCATCAGCGGTGTAGGTTACCGTGATGTTTACATCATAAACCGTGTCATCATAGGTACACCGGCTGTTTGTCCCCTTGACCTGGCGGACGGTATAGGAATACACCCCTACAGTGTCAAAGACAATGTCGGGAAATACCCCGTTTCCGGAACCGGTAATGGTTATGGAACAGGCACCATCTTTGCTTCCGGACGGCATTGGACTATTTGAATTCTCTGCCTGAAGCAAAAGCTGATACGTCTGGGCCGTGGTAGGCCGGTTGCCGGTAACTTTCACTTCTACCGGGATACCAACCCCCACCGTTGCGGCAGCAAGCACATCCGGAGCAGCCGTCAGCAGGCATATCCCTGTCAGCATCAGTGACAGAAAGACTCGAAATATACGCTTCCTCATTTTATGATCCCTCCTGAATTCCCGATAAGTGGTTCTCCATTCTTGCCAGCACCACAGTTCTGGCATCGGTAAATTCTGCAGAGCAAGTGGAGAAGGCTAAAATATGGGGGCAATCTTCCTTCGTCAGCATATCCAGGGTTTCCTGCCGGAAATACATAGCGTTTTCCTTTGTATAAGATAGCAGATTGCTTATATCAGCCTGCCAGCGGGTGGGATCAAAGATCATATCATCCGATGCCTCCACAACCAGACAGGCAAAGATTTCCAGGTCGTAACTGCTGTCGGGCAAAATCAGAAGCCCGCTGGTATTATCCAGAAAGAATTGCCGATCCTTGTATAAGTCCAGATCGCCAAACATACCGCTGTTTTCCATGTGATGACCATACAGCAGAGAAAATGTATCACCGAAGGCATTGTCATTTCGGGAATCCAGGAAAATGCTTCCCGCCAAAGCAAAATTGCCGTAAACATCGGTATTGATATAACTCATGTTGTCCTGCCCCTGGAGAACAGGGTGGTCAATTTTGGTATTGTCCAGGGTAACCCAGGCGCAGACGTCGGGGTTCACGTTTAACAGCTCAGCAAAGGTGGGGCCATCCTCCCCTTCCTCTGTCTTGGGTTTTAGTTTAATCATATCCGCCTGGACATCTTCGGCGGCGGAATAGATGCGGCTGTTGTCCCAAAGGGCGTATCCTGCGTAGGCCCCAGCAATGGTGAGACTCAGCAGTACCACTATGCTCACAATGGCATTTGCAATTCGCAGTAAAATACGGGTCATACCGTTTGTGGGACCTCCTTTCGTTTTGCCCCCGGGGGTCGAGGCCCCCGGGTTTCAGTGGTTCAGAAAAAGAGGACCTTAGAATTCACGGGCGGAACGCTTTTTCACGAAGAAAGCTACCATGCAGACCACGCAAACGGTCAGCAGCAGCACATAGGGCAGGGAATCCAGCATGATGCCGGTGTCAACAGCGGCGTTTTTGGTGTTTGTGACAGTTGCGGTATCGTTGTCATCTCTAGAAATCGTTTTACTAGTATCAGGGAAGTTGTAAGTAGGCGTATAACCATCCAGAGCAGAAGCATCTTCCACCACATCGTAGATCACGCCTTCGGGGATGTTGTTGAAGGTAACGGTGTCTTCATGGCTTACGACAATGGAAACAGTCTCGGTACCATCAGTCATAGCATTGGGCTGGATTGTATAGTCCTGATCACCAACCCTGTAAGAGATGACGCTCTTAACAGTCTCTCCGGCAGGCGCGTTGAAGGTAACATTCAAAGTAAATTTGGCAGAACGGTCACCCATGTTGCCTGCAACGATTTTGCTGACAGCCAAAGTACCAGCGGCGTAGGTGTTTTCGATGCCATCCATGTCTTTCTCTCCAGTATGGTACAGACGGGCAACACGATACAGCTCGCCATTGTCGTCTCTGTACAGGTAAACCTTAATGGTGTAGCCAGTACCATAGGTCATACCAGCGGTCTGCAGGTCGGTCTGAACCAGGTTATACTCCCCAACCAGGCCGGGTTCCGCGCCAAGAGCGGTAATCTCGGGAAGGGTAACTGTCACCTGATGGGCCTGCTTATTATAGGATGCAGAGAAGCCATCCGCATTCTGACCATCCTTCTGAACTGCAAAGGTAAGATCTTCATCGGGAGCCTCGGTACCGGTGGTGGTCACATTGATGACCAGACTTGCCGTGTCTCCAACACCAGCTGCAAACGCCGTGGCGCTGAGGGACAGGACCATGGCCAGAGCCATGATTAGAGCTAACAGTTTTTTCATGTTCATTTCCTCCTGAAACAAATTTTGGATATTCATAGGCTGCTTACCCAAATAGAGTACAATGTCGGGCTGCCGTGCCGCCCTCATGCAGAGAGGTGAGAGCGGGGGCCCTGGGGGCTTACAGCCCCCTTCTCCGGAGAATGGTTATGACCTTTCCCTGGATGTTTTTGACAGGCACCGGGCCAAAGTCCCGGCTGTCGGTGCTTTGGGTCCGGTAGTCCCCTAAGATGAACACGGCATCGTCGGGGAGGCGCAGGGGGTACTCAAACCCTTCTTTTGCATAGGTGGGATACATGATTTCTCCGCCTTGAACGGTACCGTTTACCAACATGGTGCCGGTGTCATCCAGGGTCACCACGTCCGTACAGTTGGCGGCAATGCGTCCAATGGCGAGCTTGCCGTCCTGTTCGTAGAGGACCACGTCGCCTTTGCTGTAGTTCTTTTGGAGCAGGAAGGTCAGGGCCAGGTCCCCGTCTTTCAGAGCGGGGAACATGGCGTTTCCCGTAACCTGGGTGAAGGAGAAGACCTGGGTGAGCAGAATGTAGGCCACCAGAACCACCGCCAGGATGCGCCCCAAAAGGGCCAGCCCGTCTTCCCGGTCCAGGGCCGCATCTCTGCGGCGGCGGATAATGGGCGTCAGGGAATCAAAGGAAGTCGTCTGGTTCTGCATGGGGCTTCTCCTTCCGGAATTCTTCCAGCAGCGCATCATACCTTGCCCGCTCTGCGGAAAGTGCCGCTTCATACAGGGCGTTGAGTTCGCCGATTTTCTTCCAAACGTCGGCCTCGCTGACCCCCAGAATGCAGCGGCGGAACCGGACCTTCTTGAGCCAGGGACCAATGGCCTCCTGGGCGTGGTTCAATGGCGCTTGGGTTTCCGCGGAGGGGCGGGAGGCCCCGGCGTATTTTCTCATATGCCTCAGTCCTCCCTGCGCCGCTTGCGGCTCTTAAGCAGCACCACACCGCCGATTACAACCACTGCCAAAATAAGAATGTAGGGCAGGGTATCCAGAATGACGCCGGTGTCAATGTCCATGTCCTTGTGGTTGGTGAAAACTACAGACTTGTCGGCTTCCATTTCTGTATTATCAATGCTGACCGTTACAGTCTTTCCGTTATCCACAGAAGAGTTCCCATCGATTGTGATAGAGGTGGTATAATCCGCTGCTCCGGTTTCGGTGAGGGTAATTTCGTCACCTTTCTGCACTCGCAGGGTGATGGACTGACCGTTGCGAAGGGTGAATCCACCATTATATTCCTCCAGGGTACCGTTGTCTTTGACGATTTGGATGGGCTTATACAGCTTGGAGGCCGCCGTGAAGGAGAAGGGCTCAGAGAAGATTGCCATATTGCCCGTTACCTTCTTCGTGACGGTCACGTCCACAAACTCACGGACATTCTCGATCTCTATCATCTTAGAGTCTGCATCAGCAGAAAGCGTTGTCCATCCGCTGCCGGATTGCTTCTCCATGGTGATCGTGTTGCCGCTGACAGTGACCCGATAGAGGTCGTCCTTGAGGGTGTAGCCTGCTGGGGTGTAATGCTCCACCATGTAATACTGGCCGCCTTGCAGGTTGTTGAAAACCACGTCGGGATTGGAAACGGCTGTAAAAGGATCACCGAATCCTTCAATTACATTGTGACCGGCGTGTTCGCCTGTACCCTCTGTAACTGTGGGGACCTTTGTGGCATTGGCAGGAATCGTATAGAGGTAGAAGAATACCTGTGATAGACCCTGGCCATTCTGATCTACCTTCCGGAAGCGCAGCGTGCCGGTGTCACGTTCGTTGGTCACCGTCAGGTAAATGCCCACTGCGTCGGACGGGTTTTCGGTTTTCTGCCCGCTTGCATCGCGGTATTCCATGGGGAGGGTTTTAACATCATAGAAGCGGTAGCCGTCTGGTTCAGTGCTGGAGTAATTCCAGTCGCCGATTTTGTCCTCGCGGATGGTATACTCTGCTCGCTTACCGTCAATGTATAGAGGCACCCGGGTGGTGAAGGTGTGACGCCAGGCGTTTCTTTCCTCCAGTTCAGCCGTAAACCCATTGAGCAGAGGCTGACCATCGTAATAAACGGAAACACTGACCGGGGTGTTTTCCCTATCCAGCCACTGCTTCTCCACAGTCAGGGGAAGAACAGGAGAATAGTTTTTGACCGTGAGCTCCATTTCGCTCTTGCTGACAAACTTGTCTCCATTCTCTGCCCTTGCGTCTATAATCTGTTTGCCATCTGCATCCAGGGTGACTGTAATCTTACCTGGATTTTCATAGCCCACAGGCACATCTTCCTGGAAGATGTAGGTCGTGCTGTGTTCCAGTTTCAGATAGATTTGGCCGGAGCCATCGGTGACAGCCTTACTGTCCGGGACAAGGCTGCCATCCGCCGGATCAATGGAATATCTGCCCGGACCGCCAAAATACAGGGTCACAGGGGTGCCATGCTCGTCCAGCACTGTGAAGGAGATGTTCGGCATGGTCTGACCAGTCAGGGCATCAATCTTCTTCAGGGTCATAACACCGGGCTGGGTGTAGGTGTTCAGGAAGGATACCGTCTGAACCTCGTTTATCTGCGAGGCTTGGCCGGTGACCAATGCAGAATCGCCGCTTCTCCAACCGGCGGTGTTCTGGTCAGCTTGGCGAGAGTTTTTGACCTGATATTCTGCCGTGGTCTTAATACCATTTTGGGTGTATTCGTATTCCATCTCTGCCACCGTATAATCCCGGTACTGATCCACCGGGATATCCCAGGTGTAGGTGCTGCCATCATCCGATTTTTTGACACCTTCATCTGTCAGTCTCAATACTCTGTTACCATGGGGCGATTCGCTGCCATCACTTGTGTCTGTGGTAACATCGACGTAAAAACCATTTTTGGCGGCTTCAATGGCATCGGGGTTGCCGGCAAAGGTTTTGGTGATTCGCATATTACCGGTTTTTGCAACCAGAACGCCATCAATATGCCAGCCGTCCGTTGCGTCATACTTAAAGACGTGCCACTTAATGGTAAATTTGGTATCCGTCAGGTCATCTGCCGCCACATCTTTTCCGTTGAGCTGAATATGGCCCGTTCCGTCTGCCACCATGCTGCGGATGTTCTGCAGGACCTCTTCATCATTAGGAAAGTCCACTTGGAAGGTGAATGTGGTTCCGTTATCTGCTGTCTTTTCATATCCGTTTGTAAGCTTATTGTATATTTCGCTGTGAATTGCATTCAGGTCATTGCCGGTGGACTGGCCAAGAATATAATACTGATCTGGATTATTTGGATTCTTTTGAATACCTACGCCGGGCCTCATCGCGTCATTTCCCGAAACACCGCAGTCGCTGACAAACACGGAACTTGTAAAAACATCTGAATTGAGTCCGCTTTCCCAGCGGGTGCTGCCCTCGGGAACGGCTCCAATGGAGACGAAGAAATTCACCAGGGTGTTGTTATTATGATCTGCCTCATGGCCGGTTTGGGTCTCCCACTTGGCTGTGAAGGTGATCTCTGTTTTGCCGTTCGGAATCTTGTAGTATTCACCGATCTGATGCACCTGATTGTCGGCATCACATAACCAGCCCTCGAAGGTTGCCATGCCCAGATACTTGTCACTTTCGAAGAAGTAGCTCTGCTGGCTGGGGGCACGGACGGAATGGGGATTGGCGCTGGGCTGAACCCAGGTAAAGACCTGCTGGCCTTCAATATTGGGTGCACCATACTCCGGGTCGCTGGGCGGCGGGTCCAGGTTCATAATGTAAGTGATTCTGACCTCGCCCTCTTTTAAGGCCGGGGAAATAATGTAGGGCTGGCTAATGCTCTCGATAGTGAAAACAGTGGTATCTCCTTGGGACACACCATTGACGGACGTTCCATCTTTGCCCACGCACTCCCATACCACACCTGGGCCGTTCTTCACGGTTACGGTCGCTGTCCGGCCTTTGAGGGTATAGGTGGTTGCAGGCAGCTCATCCTTTTCATATACCTTATGATTGGGATCCTGAATCTCAACGGAGTAGAAACTCTCAAGAGCAGCCAAGCTCTCTTTGGGATCGCCATCGTTGTCATTCCCCTGAAAGGAGTTGGGCAGATAATATACGTCGCACTCCTGGCCTTTGTTGTTTACGTCATCCCGTTTCAAGATCCGCACGTACACAATGCCGCCTTGCTTTACCGCTGGCGCGTTCGTCCAAATTTTGTCGTTATCTCTGCTGGTATGGCCGAACAGTTTTTTATTCACTTCGAGGTTGCCTGCCCGGAAGCCGTAGGCGCCATACACGCTCTCCAGCTGCGCCGCCGTTAAGGCATAGCGATCGCTGCAGAGATAGACCGCCATGTTCCGCTCCTCCAGCGGTATCCATTTTCCGTCCTTGGCGATGAAGAACTGGATAGACAAGGTTTCGGGTTGCGAGTCCTGGCTGTCCGCTATGATATTTTCCGTCAATCCGTTTTGAATCAGATTCTGGATACTTACCTTTGCTCCATCCCGGGTTTGCCAAGTATAGACACTGTAGTCCACGCCATCAATTACGAAGTCGGAAGCAGCCAGCTGCTGGCCTTCCCGGGCGGTAATGGTCAGGGTGATGCTTCCATCCGGGTGATTCTGAACCTCTGCCATGGACAGAGCCATAGCGACCTGCTGGGGACTTAGCGTCAGCTGCACCTGATAGGTATAGGTGTAAAGTTCCATGTCCCCGGAAACCAAATCCGACAACTCTGCCGGAACTTTCTGTCCGTCCTGTCCCAGGGTATACCACTTGCACTGAGACAGGGACGTTCCGTCGGCCCAGACAGACTGGTCAGACGCCTGAATCGCCTGCTCCAGGGTACAGCCGGAATCCGCCTGCACCGTGACCGCAGCGGCTTCATCCCCCTGCGGCTGCACATCCCGGAAGGTTACGCTGCAAATCTGGCTCTGTACAAACTTTGCGGTAAAGACGGTATCCTGGGTAAGGATGGTTTCCTCTGTGGCCAGTTGGAGGTTGCCCTTCCCATCGGTGTACTCCCAGTCCTGGAACACCTGTCCCTCCGGTGCCGTTACCGCAGGCAGCGTTCCTAAGGCAGAACCTTTGCTTACCTTTCTTCCTTCCACAACGGTTTCCCCGTTTTTAAACGTGGCGGTAACCGGCTCATTCAGCCACTGGGCATAAACTTTAATGGAATGGTCCCCATTTTCCACGTAATCCTGGGTAATGGGCACGCCGGCAGCGAAGTCCACCATTTCCCCGGTGGCCGAATTTTTCAGCTGCCACTTGTCAAAAACTTCTCCGTGGCCTTTGCCATGCTGACACCACTCGCTGCTGTAATTGGCGTTGATGTCTTCCGCTGTGGGGATGTACGCCTGGGATACGCTCTGCCCTAATGTAAAGGTGGCACTGGGGTATCCGCCCAGGATGTAGGGAATGCTATGGTATTTACCATCACACCCTCCGCAGACAAAATCCAGGCTATAGCTGGTATTGTCCCGATACAGATACAGTGACAGAACCGTATCCTGCGCAAAGGCAGCATTGGGGCTGCACACATTGCCCTGCCCATCTACCCAGGCATAGGAAGAAATATAGGTGACTTCATTGTCATTGCCAATGTTGGTCACGTTGACCTTGGGCCAGGAGGCCAGGGCGGTTCCCGCAGGAATTTTATAGCTTGCCAGTACACCCCTACCGGTGACCTTGTAGGTTTTAACCCACTGGGTATAGCTCAGTCCCCGACCCTGATCATAGGGTTCATCCACCGTAATGTGGGTATTTCCGGAAACGGCGTCCCGGGTATAGTCCGGGTTGTCAATTCGGAATGTCACCGTAATGGTTTCACTCTGGTCAGGCTCTTGGTTCTCTGTTTTCTCCGCTGGCAGGTCAGCGGGAGGCAGGGGTTCCTGTTCCGGCTGCTCATCGTTCTGGGGCAGTACCGTCACTGTATACTGAATCTGCTGGTTTCCCGCCGCCCCAGATACATCCACCTGGAAGGAAACGGTTCCCGCTTCCACTGCGGTGATCGTCAGCTTTCCATTTTCGGCGGCGGCAGTTACCACCTGCTGCGGTGGTTCCTTTATTACAACAGCAGAACCTTCCCCAAAGTCGATCACTTCCACTGCCGCCACATCCAGCTGGATGGTCTGCAGGGTCGTTTCTCCGGTCTGCGTTTTCGGCGTGTTCTGTGCCGGCGCAGCGGAAGCATCACCGTCCACCGGACCGGTTTTCACCTCTGGCCCTTGGGTAGGAGCACCGTCTGCTGTGGGTGTCTGCACCGTTTCCGTCGGAACCTGGTCCGTGTGTGTTTGATCTGTTTGAGAACTGGTGGTTTCTACCTCCGTTTCCACTGTCTGTGTCTGAGGAACCTGGTTTCCCTCTGCAAATGTCCGCATAGGCACACAGGTAGCCAGCAACAGCACAACCAGTACAAAGGCTATTCCCTTTTTCAAACGCTGCTTCATGCCTTTACCTCCCTCGGCAATTTCCCACGCCAATTTCCGTTCCTGCATTGGAAACGACTAATGCTTTTAGTCTATCACAAAAGACTATGCAACGTCAACACCGTTATCAAATTATTGGTTATATTTTACAATAGTACGCAGCATTGTAAAATGCAGGCAAGGAATTGGTATTATACGCCCTTGGGTGTACCTTGACACTGAAAGAACGCCTGGGCTGTCTGCACCGCATCGCGAATATTTTCTTCTGTATGGGCAGCAGACAGAAAAATCGCCTCAAACTGGGAAGGGGCAAAATAAAATCCCTTGTCCAGCATATACAGGAAGTACTTGGCAAACAGCGCCGTATCCGAATTTTTAGCGCCGGTATAGTTATGCACCGGGTTTGGTGTAAAGAAAATGCAGGACAAGGAGCCGACACCGGTCACCGTTACGGGGACGCCGGTTTGTGCTGTCATTTTCCTCATTTCCTGCCGAAAAAAATCCCCCAGCGCGTTAATTTTCTGATAAACGGCAGGGGTATCCCGCAGAATCGTCAGCTGGGTCAACCCTGCCGCCATGGCAACGGGATTTCCGCTCAGCGTGCCCGCCTGATAAACGCTTCCCCTGGGGGAAATGACGCTCATAACATCCCGCCGACCGCCATAAGCACCCACCAGCATTCCGGCGCCGATAATCTTGCCAAAGGTCACCAAATCCGCCCGGACGCCAAAATATTCCTGTGCACCGCCCAAAGCCAGCCGGAAGCCGGTAATGACCTCATCAAAAATCAGCAGCGCCCCGTTTTTGTCGCAAATCTCCCGCAATCCTGCCAAAAATCCGGGAGCGGGTTCCACCACGCCCATATTGGCGGCCACCGGTTCTACAATCACCGCTGCAATTTCTCCCAGGTTCTGACCGAAGAGCATTTCCACGCTGGACAGGTCATTGTAAACCGCTGTCAGGGTATCCGCAGCACAGGCAGCCGGAACACCGGCGCTGTCGGGGATGCCGCTGGTCATCACGCCAGAGCCCGCCCTGACCAGCATGGCATCGCTGTGACCGTGATAGCATCCGGCGAACTTGATGATCCGGTTGTGAAAATCCATCTGATACCCCTTCCGGTCACCAAAAGAAGGGGCAGAGCCTGCCGCATCCCGGAAGGGGCCATAAAAGGCAGAGGAATACTTTACAGCATACGACATAATCGGGGTAGAAACATACCCGTTTTTGTCCAGTTCCTGACGGATTGCCAGAATCCGTCCATCCATCATGTCAGAGGGGGCCACCATATCGGCTCCCGCCTGGACGTGGGACAGGGCTGTTTTGGCGATCAGGGGCAGGGTTTTGTCATTGTCCACTTCGCAGCCGCAAAGAACGCCGCAATGGCCATGGGAGGTGTACTCACACATGCAGACATCGGTAATCAGGTACAGTTCCGGGTAGTGCTCCTTGGCAAAGCGCAGGGCACGCTGAACCACCCCATCTTCTGCGTAAGCCTGGGAGCCTGCTTCGTCCTTGTGTTCCGGGATGCCAAACAGCATCACATTCCGGACACCTGATTCCAGAACCGGCTCCAGAATATCCCCCAAGCGATCCACAGAGCAGCGCATCTGGCCGTCCAGGGACGGAATCGGCTCCAGAATATTCTGACCATCCCGTACAAACATGGGGTAAATCAAGGAAGATTTGGAAATCCGGGTTTCCCGCACCATGGAGCGGATCAGCGGATTCCCCCGCAGACGGCGAGGACGTTCCAGCATTTGAGAAAAATCCATAAAATCCCTCTTTCTTAGAATTGTCGAAAAAATGACTAGAAACTCCGTACTATTTTGCAATGCCGGCCAGGGTGGAATCTTTTTGCCCAAGGCCGGCGGTTTTCCCGGTCATTTTTCGGGCAAGGAAAACCCCCAGCATTTCGGCATCATCCGTTTTGCCGCTGATTCTGTCCACCAGCGTCTGCCCGGTTTGGGGATTGGGGTACAATCCGGTCAGAGCAATGGCATCACCGAATACCACAGAAAACGCTGCCACCGGAGAACTGCATCCGCCGTCCAGTTCCCGGACGAATCCCCGCTCTGCCAGAGCCGAAGCCCGGGCAGCCGGATCATCGGCGGATTTCAGAAAATCGCAGTCTCCTTCCCTCCGGCCCTGAATCACCAGAATCCCCTGGCCCGCTGCGGGAATCATTTCCTCCGGCTCCAGACACCGGCTTACCCGGTGGGAAAGATGCATCCGTGCAAGTCCCGACGCCGCCAGAATCAGTGCGTCAAATTCCCCGGCATCCAGCTTGGCAATGCGGGTTACGATGTTTCCCCGCACTGGTTTTACGGTGCACTCCGGGTAGAGTTTTTTTAATTGCAGCACCCGGCGCGCGCTGGAACAGCCGGTGACCATTCCCGGTTCCAGGGCTGTCAGACCTTGCCGAAGAACCACCGCATCCCGGGGATCTCCCCGTTTTGCGAACGCCAGCAGGGGAAGATCCTGTGGCACCTCCATGGGGACATCCTTCAGGCTATGTACCGTGATATCCACTTCCCCATTGCGCAAGGCCCGGTCCAGTTCTTTGACAAACAGTCCCTTGCCCCCGATTTTGTCTAACGTCCGATCCAGAATTTTGTCGCCGGTGGTTTTCATCGTAACCAATTCAAATTCAATTTCAGGATGTGCCGCCTCAATCTGATACAGCACCAGCCAGGTCTGGGCAACCGCCAGCGCACTTTCCCGGCTTCCAACGCGAATGATACGTTTTTCCATATTGTTAACCATTTGGCCGTTTTGCCCACGCAGAGGCAGGCACCGACAACCGGCCACCTTTCCGAAATAATCTGAAATAAATATATGGTTACCCGGTTATTTCACCATATCCAGGCTTTTCAGGCAATCTTCCAGCAGCTCCGGCTGCAGCGTATCCCGCAGGCCAAGCAGAAGGTGCGCCACGGTTTTTTCCGCATGGTGGTCAATTTGCTCCCACAGCTTTTCCCGCTGCTGATCTGGCAGATGCATGGAATGGACACATTTTTCCATCCGGTTGGCCATATCCTCTGCGGCTTTCCGGCTGATTTGCTGGATGTAAGGAACGGCATCCCGGAAATGATACCACTTTTCAAATTCCTCCTGATATTCCCTGAGAATTTGGTTTGCCTGCAGCATCGCTTCCTCATTTTCCGCTTCAGGCCCGGAAGCGCCCAATTTATCAATGTCCCATACCTTCACACCGGAAATCTGACCCACAGCCGGCTCAATATCCCGGGGCACTGCAAGATCCACAAAAACAGGCGGAATCCGCTGCAAAGACCGTACCGACCCTTCCTGCACCGTATGATGGAGGCTGGCTGTGGCACTGACTACGGCATCAACCTGTTCCATAACCAGGTACCGATCCTCATACGCAACCGCCGAACACCCTTCCGCCACCGATGCGCCGCCGTGCAGATACTGGCGAAGGGTCATGGAAACTTCTGCGCCGGCATTGTGCAGTTTCGTCGCCACCAGCTGACCCATGGCACCGTTGCCAATGACCAGAATTTTCTTCCCGGAAACGCCGCTCCACAGATTTTGCAGAAGTTCCAGGGTGCTTTCCGCCGCACCTGTGCGCATGGCCGTCAGACGGACCTGTGTCTTTACCTTTTTTGCCCCTGATATTGCGGTCCGGAACAGGTGATCCAGAACCGGGCCGCTGGTTTTCTCTTCCCGAGCCAAATCCCAGGCCTGCCCAATCTGGGTGATAATCTGGTCATCTCCAAAAAGCTGGGAATTCATGCCGCAGGCGGTTTTGAGCAGATGTTCCACCGCCTCGGAATTTTGACGTACCCAGATGACATCGGCATACTGCTCCGGTTCCAGTCCTTTCAAATCGCACAGAATCTCCAGAGGACTTCCCTCCCCGCCGTCCAGCCAATGTCAGACTGCTCTGTACTGGCGACCAACGCTCAAAATTGAAAACCAACATGCAAAGCATGACCTTCTCCACACTTCTGTATGCCATTTCCTTTTTTGCGGTGATCGTGTTATTTTCCCAGTCTAAAAATGTCAAATCCCAGACAGAGAAGATTTTACCCTACGCCATGACCTACAACACCTGGACCGAGGATGCGGATGCAGCTCACGATCTGGCCGTGATCCAGGGAGAATTGGAGCATCTTCCTGGGTACAAAATGACGGATATCCATTTGTGGTATCCGGATACCCAGTCCCGCACCCCCCTCATGGCCCAAAGCGACTACAACCAGGTTCTGGATTTTCTGGGACGGGAAAGCATTTCGGTTTCTGACACCGGCGTATACCTGGTCACCGGCAATGCGGACGCCCGGATGAAAGGGATTCCCACTTCGGTGGAGGCGTTCCTTCAGGCCAATCACTTGTCTTTGTCCATAGAAGGACAGTCTGACCAGGTGATTACCTTGACCGGTTTTACCAGCGGGATCTGCGTTGTAAGCGATGCCGTGTTTGCATCCCTGGCGCCCCAGCTGACAGAGAAAACCATTACCGCTTTCTTGTACGACCAATGGGAACTTAACAGGGAAAGCCCGGATGCCATCTTTGCCGCGCTGGAAGAGACCTTGGAAAAGCGAGATGCCAACGTGGTGTCCGCCTATCGCTATTACCGCAGCAGCCAGATTCAGAATAATCTGACGCTGTATATTGGGGGAATGCTGTCTTTTGTATTCCTTCTCGCGGTGGCCAGCTTTCTGTATTCCAGACTGTATTCCCAGCTGGATGCAGAGTGCCGGAAGTGGAAAGGAATCGTAAAAATCGGGCTGTCTCAGAAAGAATTTTCTGCCGTACTGAATCGCCTGCTGTTTTTGATTTTGTGTGTTCCCTTTGGCGCAGCTCTGCTTTACTTGTGGGTGGGTATTTTCCTGATGGAACGAGTCACCCTGGTTTCCAATATACCGGTGGCTTTGGGATTTACCTCAGTATTGCTGGTGCTTCAAGCTGTTTTGTATTTGTGGATTCAGCACTCTTATCGAAAAAGCGTGTTCCAAAAAGTATACGAACACAACTTTTTCACGGACTGATTTGAAAAGCCTCCAGTCAGGGCCCTTTTATCGGGTGATCCTGACCGGAGGTTTTCGCATTCTTCAGTGGAAGCCAGAAGGAAAACGAAACAAATTTCCTTTTTGTACGTGGAAAAGTTCTCAAAGCACATATTTTTATGACTTTTATAGTTGTTGAAGTAGAACTCGAGTAAAATAAATTGTACTCAAACACATTAATATCAAAAATACAGGTCAAGTACTATCCCAGGAAACAGTTGTTCCGCTTGCTGCTGCACGGTAGCTAATAAAACGAATATAACAAAAGTCCCCTCCCTGTGCCGAAAAAATGGCATTGGGAGAGGACTTATCTTTCTGCAAAACGCCGCTCGGTCCATCGTGTGCTATCCTATTATGGGTCAGAATATGGGTCAGCGGCTTTTCGGGCAAACTAGCAAATCACTTAGCCGAACTTGTTGTATCCGAATCAACCATAAAAAGTCCTGAAATCATGTGATTTCAGGACTTTTTATGGTTGCGGAGGCAGGACTCGAACCTGCGGCCTCCGGGTTATGAGGAGCCCTTTGCCGCATGCAAGTTCCGAAAATCCCAAAAATACATCAATATACGTCAGAATTATAGGCATAAAAGTTCGGTTTTTCTATACCCATGTGAACAAATAGAATCCTGTAGGGGTCAAAATGGGGTCAAACTTTTAATGAATTTTCAAAGCAAGAATGATCATCATAGTAAAAATCTATTATCCTGAAAATTTCAACCTTTCATTCTTCATCTCTTTTCGCAGTGAGCACAATTTTCCTTTTGACACAAAAAACACAGAGCCAGCACCATGGCTGACTCTGTGTTTTCATTCTCTTTTACAGCAAAAGTCCCAGCAGCAGAATCCCCGAGCCGCACAGGCACATTACCAAAATGGGATTCCACTTGAATTTTCGCAGCAGTACAAAGGCCGCCGCAAACAATGCCAATCCAATGAAATTCAGATTGGCCATGGTCAGTTCCTGTCCGCCCAGTGCCACCTGCAGCAAAATGGAAATGCCCGCCGAAGCAATCAGCGCCACCACCGCAGGCCGCAGGCTTGCCAGCACACTCTGCAGTACAGACAACTTTTTATACCGGTAGTAGATAAAGGTCAGCAGCGACACAATAAACAGCGACGGCAGAATGCAGCCGAAGGTGGCAACCAACGCACCGGGAATTCCGGCAATCCGGATACCTACGAAAGTTGCCGAGTTCACCGCAATGGGGCCGGGGGTCATCTCCGCAATGGTAATCAGGTCGGTAAACTCGCTCATGTCCAGCCAAGCGTGGTTGTGCACCACTTGAGCCTGAATCAGGGGCATGGCCGCATAGCCGCCGCCAATGGAAAACAGGCCAATCTGCAAAAAACTCCAGAAAAGCTGTAAGTAAATCATGCCGCCTCTCCCTTCTTATGCTGGGTCAGCGCCAGGACAATT
>DVGO01000063.1 GCA_018712645.1 Candidatus Faecousia faecavium
TGACCAGCTTGGCTTTGTACTCCGGGGTGTAGCTTTTTCGTGCCATGGTTTCCTCTCCTTTGTGTTTTTCTTATGGTACCATGTTCACGATCTTTTGTCGAGTCGTGGTCCAGTTTTATGGGACCATTATAGAAAATTTAATTACTTTTTACCGATGCAAGTAAGAAAAACTTACATCCCATCGGTATACTGTGGTTGTGTGAAGAAACAAGAGGACACAAATAGGAGGATTTCTATATGAATGCAATGCAAAAAAACACCATCACACAATCCCAGAAACTGATGATTTTTGTTTTGACCATGTCCTTGTATGGTCTGGCAACCCTGTTTACCGAGCTGATCCCCAAATTCCAGGTGGGATTGGTCGAGTTCTCGGTAGAATATTTTCTGTTTATCCCGTTGACTTTGGGTATGCTGTTTGATCCTTTGTCTGCCGCACTGGGCGCCGCTACCGGCGAGCTGGTATTCAGCGAAATCATGCTGGGTCAGTTTGGCGGCCTGGGTGAACTGGAGAAGTTTCTGACCGTCACCATCGGCGTATATATCGCCGGCCGTTTGGTGAAGGACCCCAAAAACCGGGTTATGGTCGGCATTGCCGCCATTACCGGAACGGCTGCGCAGCTGCTGATGGGCACAATTGTGGATATTGCCAAGGTGCAGTTTGCTGTGGAGGACTTCGAAGCGGTAGCGGGCCTGCCTGAGAGCGTCTTTGCTACCGAAGGTTTTGCCTTCCTCAATGACCTGCTCTTCTCCGGAATTTTCTTCTGCCTGCTGCCGACGCTCTACCTGGTACCCAAGCTTTACGGCAAAATTGAACCCCTGCTGGGTATGGCGCCCCGTACCGCCCAGAGCGCTGTGGCTGGCCTGAATCCCAAGTCCATTGTGCTGTGCCTCATTGGCTTTGTGTGTGCGGTGACTGCCGAGATGGCCGCTACCGCCGGTATGTCCCTGATCGATTGGGAGGCCGAATGGGCAGAAAGCGGCACCGCAATGGCTATGGGCATGGTTGCTGCCGCTGCTGTAGCCGTAATTGCCATTCTGGTTATCAAGAAAAATGCCGAAAGGAAAGTAGCGTAAAAAATGAATGCGGTTGAGATGAAAGGCCTGACCTATACCTACCCAGGTGCTTCTCAGCCTATCCTAAAAGACATCACGCTTGAAATTACAAAAGGAGACTTCCTGGCAGTGGTTGGAAACAACGGCTGCGGGAAGTCTACCTTGTGTAAAGTTCTCAATGGCTTGATTCCTCATTTTATCACCGGGGACTTTCAGGGAGAGGCACGGGTAGAGGGCTTGAATACGCTGGAAAATGACGTAAGTGCCCTGGCACAGAAGGTAGGCTATGTCTACCAGGATTTTGAAAATCAGATTGTCCGTCCCACGGTGCTGGACGATGCGTCCTATGCCTGCCTGAATTACGCTTTCCCCGACTACCTGGAGCGGGGGCGGGAGGCGCTCCGGCAGTGCGGTCTGGAAGGGCGGGACAATGCATATATCTGGCAGTTATCCGGCGGACAGACCCATTTGCTGGCGCTGGCAGGCGCTGTCTGCCTGCGTCCTGATGTACTGATTCTGGACGAGCCTATTGCACAGCTGGACCCCATGCATGCCGATCGGATTTACGATGTGCTGCGGCAGCTGAACGAGAAGCAAGGCAAAACCATCATTGTAATCGAGCATCATACCGAGTACATTGCGGATTACTGCCGTCATGTACTGCTGATGAAAGACGGCCGGGTCCAGTGGCTGCTTCCTACCCGGGAGGCGCTTCAGCGGGTGGAGGAACTGGAAGAATGCAATATTTTTCCGCCCCAGGTAACACAGGCGGCGCACCGGCTGAAAAAAGCCGGCGTACTGCCCCAGAATATCCCGCTGCCTACCACGGTAGAGGAAGGAAAGAAGACCTTTTCCTCTCTGACATTCCGGCCAGCAGAAAGTGTCAAGCCTGCTGCTTCGGTTGGGGAAAACGCCATTTCGTTCCGGAATATCTCCCTGTCTTACCGCTCGGTAAAAGGGGAGCCCCGCATGATCTTTGATGGACTGAATCTGGACATACGAAAAGGAGAGAAAGTTGCCCTCATTGGCTCCAACGGAGCGGGAAAATCCACCCTGATGAAGCTGATGGTAGGACTGCTCAAGCCCCAGAGCGGGAGCATCTGCTTATTCGGGGAGCCTATTACCCAGAAAAAAGCAGAGGACTTTTCACGGCAGATTTCTCTTGTCTACCAGAATCCGGAGGAGATGTTCATCAAGGATTCTATTGCAGGGGATATTTCCTACGCCATGCGGGTGTGGGGGGTAAAAGACTGGCAGGAGCGTACCGATGCACTGCTGGAGCGGTTCCGATTAAAGGATCTGCGGGACCGGGACGGGCGACTGATGTCCGGCGGACAGATGCGTCGGGCAAGTCTGGCCATCGGCGTGGCCCTGGAGCCGAAAGTGCTGCTGCTGGACGAGCCTACTGCCAATTTGGACATTGCCACCCGCCGGGAGATCATGGGCGTACTGGAAGACATGAAAGATATCATTCAGACTGCGGTGATTGCCACCCACGATATGCAGCTGGTATGCCAGTGGGCGGAGCGGATTATCGTCCTCTCGGGAGGCGGCGTGGTGGCAGACGGAAGTCGGGATGAGATCTTTTCCCGGGCAGACCTGAGCAAGCTGGTGGGCATCCGTCCTCCGGAAATTTTCACCATGGCCCAGGCGCTTAACCCACAGGCATTGTGCTATACCATTGAGGAATTTACCCGTCAGTTTCAGGAGGCAGCTGCATGGAAAAGCTGATGAATCAATTATCCGAAAACATTCTGGACAAGTTTTCTATGGATTATCTTCGCAACCAGGTGCTGAAGAATGCCTACGGCAATGATGATACCGTGATTGCGGCCCTTGACCCCCGGATTCTCATTGCCTGGTATCTGTTCTTTGGCCTGGTACCCTGGTTTGTCAATGACCTTTCCTTCCTGCTGGGCAGTTTTCTGCTGGTGATGATTACGACTCTGCTGGCCCGGGTGGCAGGTCTGGTATTGTTTCTCTTTGGGCTGGGCGTTTTCTCCCAGACAGGTTATCTCTTTCTGGTTACCCTGTTTTTTGGCGGCGATGCTTCCGCTGTTGCTCCGCTGCTGATTCTAACGCTGAAAGTGGCAACTATCTCTCTGGCCTCCGTGACCGTGTTCTCCGGACTGGACCCGGACAAATTGTCCAACGGACTGATGTGGTATGGCTGCCCGGAGCGGCTGTCTTTCTCCATTTCCTATGCCTACCGGATGCTTCCGATGCTCATGGAGGAATTTCAGAATGTACTTCTGTCCTATCGTCTCCGGGGCAATCCCCCTGCTCACGATACATTTTCAGGAAAAGTGCGGTATCTGATTTATCAGGTGAAGATCATCATGGAATCCTTCTACCCGCTGATGCTCAATACCGCAAAACGTTCCCGCACCACTGTGGAGGCCCTGGAACTCCGGGGTTATCGATATGCCGCCGCAAACAAGACGGTGAAGAAAATTCGGCTCTCCGCTCTGAAGGTGACTTACAACGACCTGCTGTTTTTGGCAATATCCGTTCTTTGGGTGGCGCTTTGCCTACTATGCTCCACCCTGTTTTGAGAGAAAGAAGGTTTCTACTTGCGATTTGACTTTCATACCCATGGCAAGCTGGCAAAACGGCTGCCTTTTTCCACGGCTTATACCGACTGGCTGTTCGGGGAAGCACGACAGGCAGGGCTGGATGCCCTGTGCTTAACGGAACATTTCAATACATTGCAGTTTGAGGACCTGTACGCCTATTTGTCCTCGGTGTCCCGTCCAACAGGGGACGCGCTGGAACTGGAAAATGGCCTGCGGATTTTCCCGGGCATGGAAACCGACGTAGCTGAAGGAGGCCACATTCTGTCCATCGGCCCCATGGAGGCTATTTTGGAGATGAACCGTCAGCTGCAGCCTCACAAGGAGAAAGGGCACTTCCTGCCCTTTGCCAAGCTGTTGGATTTGTTTGCGGAGTACCCCGTGCTGGTGGGCTGTGGTCACCCCTATCGGGCACCGGGGCATGTGCCGGAACTGCCCCAAGAGCAGTTGCAGCGTCTTTCCTTCCTGGACCTTAACGGAAAGGATCTGGCTCTGGACCGTGTCCGTACGGAAGAAAAGACCTATGCCCTGGGCAGGCAATTGGGTATCCCGGTGGTGTCCGGCAGCGACACCCATCAGGCGGTGCAGTACGGCTGCGTCGCTACCGTATTTGAAAATTCCGTCACCTCTGTTTCGGATTTGGAATTGGAAATGGAAGCTGGGCGGTACGAAATTCAGCTGTCTGACAACGCCGCCTTCCAAGTGCGAACCGCCAGCCTGCTGAAGCGTTCGTTAAAGGAGATTCATGCTCTGGGAGGCAATTACGTGTCAATCCTTACGCAGGAGGGGATCGCATGAGCCAGCGGGCATCCGTTTTGGAGGCGCAGATCGTGCAGATGGTGCGCAAAGCGGGGGCTCTGCTGGCAGACCCCAACGCCGTGCGCACCGTTGCTGCAAAAAGCCAGACCGATTATGTCACCAACGTGGACACCGCCGTGCAGAATCTTCTTCAGGATCAGCTTTATGCCCTGGATCCTGAAGTTCAGTTTCTGGGGGAGGAAGGCAGCAAGGATGCAATTGATCCCAAACGCCCTTTCTGGATTTTGGACCCGGTGGACGGAACAACCAATCTGATCCACCGGTTTCGTCATAGTGCCATATCTCTGGCATTGGCAGAAGACGGAGAAGTGACTTTCGGTCTTGTTTACCAGCCCTACACCGGGGAATGCTTTACCGCACGCAGGGGCGCTGGCGCGTTTTGCAATGGTCAGCCCATTTCCGTCAGCAAAGCCGGCACCTTAGGGGACAGTCTTCTGTCCGCCGGAACCGTTCCCGGGCGGCGGGAACTGGCAGATGCCGCTTTCCGGCAAATGCGAACGCTCTATAATCGCTGCCAGGATGTGCGCCGCACCGGCTGCGCCTCACTGGACCTGTGCTGGGTGGCCTGCGGACGGCTGGAGGGCTATGTGGAGCTGGCGCTGCAGCCATGGGATTATGCAGCGGGTCTGCTGTTGGTAGAGGAAGCCGGAGGCCGGGTTACGGCCCCCGATGGAAGCCGGTTGTCCCTGACCCAGGGCAGCGGCGTGCTTGCTTCCAACGGAATCCTGCATTCCGAGCTGATAACCCTTTTGCATCAATAAGGAGTTGCCAATGGAATTATGTTTGTCCGTTTCTCCCGGCGATCTGACCCGGGCGGAACAGAAAATTCTGGACTATATCAACACCAATCCGGATTCATTTTTGTTTTCCTCCATCGGGCAATTGGCCCAGCGTCTGGAACTGTCTGATGCTACCGTGTCTCGTTTTGCGCGTCACGCCGGATGTACGGACTTCAAGGATCTGAAAAATCTGGTGATGGAGCAGGCATCCGGACCGGCGGCAAAAGTCGCTGCTACACTGTCCCGGGACGATGCCTTTTCTCCGGCGGCTTGGCTGGAACTGCAGCAGCTGTACCTGCAAAAAACTGCCCGGAATTTGGATATAACGGAATTTGACCGGGCAGTGGAAGCTTTGACCTGCGCCAAACGGATATTCCTCCACGGGAAAAATGCCTCGTCTTCCCTGGCGCAGATGCTGGCCTTTCGTCTGCGGCGGCTTGGGCTTCCGGTTTCGCTGCTGCCGTCGGCAGGTTCTGAGCTGCTGGAAGGCCTGGTTCAGGCAAGAGCCCAGGATCTGGTGGTCATGTTCAGCTTCTCCAAGCTGTCCCGGGAAGGAAGAATTATTCTGGACTACAGCAAGGATGCCGGCTATCAGACCTTGGCCTTTGTCAGCCGGACCTGCATCCCGCCGCAAGAGCAGGCAGATATTCGTCTGTTTGCCTATCGTGGTGAGGAAACAGAGTACCACTCTATGGCCGCTCCGGCTGCGCTATTGGACGCTCTGGTGGTGGCCGTAACCCAGCAATTGGGGCATCAAGGCACCAGTGCTCTGGAGGAACTGCATCAGGCAAAGAAAAAATATTTTCCAACATGTAATGTAAACTAAAAGCATCATTGAGATTATCCAAATACAATAAAAGTTTGGAGCTTTCTTTTTTAGAAGTTTTCAGAAAGTTATCAATTGAATCAGAAAAAATTAGCCGGAATTTTTCGGAGCAGTTTGCTCTGAGAAATTCCGGCTTTTTTTGGTTAAGGAAAACCACCAGCAGTGCTGGTGGTTCTAAAAAGCTTTAGCTATGCGTAGAAAAAATATCACTATTGGAGTTTTCCTACCTCAAAGTTGCGGATATTGTCCAGTATACCGACAGCACTGAAGGAGCCCACAAGGTAGAAGTCCTCTATGGCATTCCCAAAGATACCGGTGCCCCCTTCCTGGAAGCCCTGGGCCTGCCGGATGGTGCATCCCGGTTTGACTCCGCCGATGTGATGGACGATACCAAGTATTTCTACCAGGCAGATGTGCTGGTAGATGCCTTGGCTGCCGCTCTGGCCGCCAACCCCACCACAGTCAAAAACGCTCTGGAAACGTACCTGGCAGACAATGGCGGTACTGCCATGCCCTTAACGGATGCCTATGGCAAAACAACGGCTGAAAACCTGCCCCTGGGCTTGTACCTGGTGGTAGAAACCAAGGTTCCGGAAATGGTAGTTTCCACCACGGGTCCTTTCCTGGTGAGCCTGCCCATGACTTCTGTCAACGGTACCAATGCCACAGATGGCGGCACCCGGTGGATCTACGATGTGACCCTGTATCCCAAGAACGAAACCGGCATGCCAACTATGGAGAAAA
>DVGO01000064.1 GCA_018712645.1 Candidatus Faecousia faecavium
TGTTATCTTATCCATGGCGAATAGGGTGACACCTGCCTTTCGGTTTGGTCTGAGCAACTTAACCTTAACACAGGTCACTCCTATTCGCTCTTCTTTTTTCTATTTGTCACACATCATTGTAACACCTACAAACTGGATTTTCTATTTTCCGGGGGAAGGTTGACAGTTCCCCACCTAAGACCTATAATACAGAAAGAAAAAATCAAAGGAGCGAGATAACAATGAGTTCTTGCAATGGCAACTGCTCCAGCTGCAGCAGCTCTTCCTGCGGTGACCGCAAGGCGGAGAGCCTGCTGGAAAAGCTGAATCCCAAATCTAAGGTAAAGAAGGTAATCGCCGTAGTGTCCGGTAAGGGCGGCGTTGGCAAGTCCACGGTGACTTCCATGCTGGCTGTGGCCATGGCTCGCCAGGGTAAGCGTGTGGCTGTGCTGGATGCGGACATTACCGGTCCTTCTGCACCCACTGCCTTTGGCGTTACCGAGTGCCAGGGCGCCAACGAAGATGGCCTCTATCCTGCCCTGACCCGTGGCGGCATCCAAGTCATGTCCATCAACCTGCTGCTGGATAACCCTGCTGATCCGGTGGTTTGGCGCGGCCCCGTCATTGCCGGTGCCGTCAAGCAGTTCTGGACGGACGTCATTTGGGAAGATGTGGATTATATGTTCGTGGATATGCCTCCCGGAACCGGAGACGTACCGCTGACCGTGTTCCAGAGCCTGCCCATTGACGGCGTGGTAATCGTCACCAGTCCCCAGGATCTGGTTTCCATGATCGTTGCCAAGGCTGTGAAGATGGCAAACATGATGCATATCCCGGTGCTGGGCTTTGTGGAGAATTATTCCTACCTGCGCTGCCCGGACTGCGGCAAGGAAATCAGTGTGTTTGGCAAGTCCCATCTGGACCAGGTGGCTCAGGAATTCCAGCTGCCTGTGCTGGCCAGACTGCCTATCGATCCCGCTGTGGCGGAAGCCTATGACAACGGCCTGATGGAGACGGTGAACACCGACGCAGTTGCGCCCGTGATCGCCGCCATTGAAAATGCCTAATTTATGCAGACAGCCTGCACCGAAGTCTCGGTGCAGGCTGTTGATTATTTTGCGGCTTGAAGCCAAGCTTCCAGGTTGAGTAACCCAAGATCGATTTTCCATTGCAGAACGTGCCGTACGGCCTGGTTCAGCACATCAATGTCAATTCTGCCTTCCAGTACAGCGTCCAATACTGCCTGATACTGGGTTGCATACTCTGTAGAGCACAACAGATCATTTCCCGCCAGAACAGCCATTACAGCGGCTTCACCGGCGCCGTAGGTGTCCGTGATGGCCTGCATTACCAAATCGTCGGTCAGAATCACCCCGGAAAAACCCATGTCCTCCCGAAGATACTGATGAACCGCAGGAGACAAAGAAGCAGGCAGGGAAGGGTCAAAAGCCTCCACAATGGTGTGGCTGACCAGAATCGCATCACATCCGGCTTGGATTCCGGCGGCAAAGGGAAGCAAATCCCGCTGAGCCAGCTCATCCAGAGTGCGGCTGTCTACCGCCATACCGGTGTGGGTGTCCGTGTTGTTGCCATAACCGGGAAAATGCTTCAGAGCACTGCCGATGCTGTTTTCACCCATGATCTGCACTGTGCTTGTGACAAAATCCGAAACGGTTTGGATGTCGGAACCCATGGAACGCTGGTACATAAACGCCTGGGGATCGTCTGCCAGATCGCACACCGGTCCTAGGTTGACGGAAATCCCCAAATCGTGCAGAAGCTGACTTTTTTCCTCCTCAGCCTGCACAACCAGTTCCATACCGCCCTGTGCGAAATACTCCCGGGGAGATAAGAAGGGAGAAGCACGAAATGCGCTGTATCGGCTGACCCGGGTAACCGTACCGCCTTCTTCGTCCACGGCAATCAACATGGGAATTTTTGCAGTGGATTGGTAGGACGTGAGTTTTTCCCGGAGAGAATCCGGAGTTTGTCCTTCAAAATCCTGAGCAAACAGAACAAAACCACCTAAATGATACGTCTGCAAATCCGTAACTGCAGTGTTTGCGTCACATCTTGCCAGAAACAGCTGTCCGACCCGCTCTTCCAGGGACATCTGATTGAGCATCAGGCGGATGGGATCTTCCGGCTCAGTGGGAGCCCGTTGAGTTGGGGCTGTGGTGGGGGGCGTAGTCGGAGCGGCGGTGGGAGCCACGGTAGATACAGAGGTCTGAGCTGCTTCCTGGGCGGCACAGCCGCATAGCAGCAGCAGAGAAAGAAGAAAAGCAAATCGTTTCATAAAGTCACCTCCGGGATATTTTACCACGCCTGAGATAGGGTGTCAACGAAAGCAAAAAGCCCTCTGCCGAAGCAGAGGGCAAAGCTTTATAGAGTATGTCCGATCAGATACCAGAGTACCAACAGAACGATCACCAGAGGAATATAAGCCATCAGTGCGGCAGCGCTGATGCTGATAATGGTATATCCGAAGTACTCCAGCAAATACACAATCACACACAGAATTGCACTGGTAAAGACAGCTTTGCTGATTTGCTTGCCGATGATGTTGGAAAAGAAGAAGCTGTACATGGCGCCAAGGAAGGGATTGGCGATAAAGATCACCAAACCAAGCACCAGACTCAGAATACCGGACAAAAGCATAATTGCCAGCAGAATCAGCAGTACAGTAGGCGCATAAGTCACCAGGAAGCCCGGCAGATAGGTGCGGAAGGCCCAGGTAACCAGAAGGTGCAGTCCCATGGACAAAATTACAGACAGAAAGCGCAGCGCATACCAACCCAAAAAGGAGTTGCCTTTGGGAATGAATGTGTCAATGGCATTGACCAGAAAGGCCAGAATCACCAGTGAAAGAATCTGACTGCAAAGCGGAAGAAAATCCATATCCAAAATGGGGAAGATAATGAGATAATCTCCGGAAAACGAGACCAACGGCAGGGGAGACAGAAACTCAGCCAAATTCCACGGACGGAACGTATATACCACGATGGTCACGGCATAGATAAACAAAATCGCCACCACCGAGGACAGCGCATGATTCAGGCTGGAACGCTTGCCCAAAACCACACGGCCCCAAAAGCCTACAATCAAAGCTGCGGCGGTGAAATACAGAAGAAAAAGCGCGGTGCTCATCAGGTCGATCTGATTGGGCACATACGATGACGCATGGCGAATCATCTGCCGTACTTCCTCAGGAAAGTAGGACGAAGCACCGGAGATGATTTGGTTGATATCCTGGGGAATGCTGGGAGCAATGGTGGTAAAATCCATAGGAAATCCTTTCGGGGGAAGAAGCGCATAACCTCTCAGCGTGCATTGGACTTGAGACCGCAGAAAATTCTGTGTAAACGACGGGATATGACAGT
>DVGO01000065.1 GCA_018712645.1 Candidatus Faecousia faecavium
CGCCGGCGCAGACCCCAAAAGCCTTCCGGCGAAGCATAACGGCCCAGATAAGGAGCAGAAAGAATCATGTTGAAAAAGAAAATACCCCTGTCCCCCGGAGTGTTCCTGGTGGGACTGGTGGTGTATAACGAATGGATGCTTCATCTGTGGATCACCGAGACCTTCCAGTGGGGGCGCTTTGCCGCCCTCACTGCTTTTGCCCTGGGTCTGGGGTGCATCCTGGGATGTTTGGTCAGCCTGATTCCCCAGGGCGGCGCGGCCAAAGCGACCGCCATCGTTCTGGCACTGGTGGTTACCATAATCTGGCTGATGGAGTACTTCCTGTCCGATGCCTACGGCGGCTTTATGTCTCCGTCCACCATTTTCAACGGCGCCGGCGGCGTGGCCACGGACTATCTGGATGTGGTTATCTCCCTGCTGCTGCGAAATCTGTGGCGGCTGGGGCTGATGCTGCTGCCGGTTGTGCTGTATGCTCTGCTGTGCAGCGGCGCACCTGCCACCTGGTCCCTGCGGGGAATGCTGGCAGGAGGTGCGCTCTGCGCCTACCTGCTGGGCCTGGGAGCTGCCTACACACTGACCGGGGACTTTGCCAAGCTGGGCGGGGCCTATGCCTTTGACAGCACCACCCGGTGCTATGGACTGCATGTAGCCCTGGCGCTGGAAGCAACCCGGGGCACCGGCACTTCCCAGGAGCCGGAATTTGCCGTTCCCACTCCCCAGCAGCCGGAGCCCACCGAATCTACTCAGGCATCCACTTCGGAAACGGAGCCGGAAATCCTCTACGAAGAAAATGTAATGCCGGGGCTGGATTTTGAAGCGCTGGCTCAGGAGGAGAAAGACAGCAGCATCGCCTCCCTGCACCGGTATGTTGCCTCCCTGACGCCTTCCCGGCAGAACCAGTATACCGGCTTGTTTGAAGGGAAGAACCTGATTCTCATCACCGCGGAAGCCCTGACCAAAGAGGCCATTGACCCGGAACTGACGCCCACCTTGTACCGTCTGGCTACCCAGGGCATCCAGTTTACCGACTACTACCAGCCCGCCTGGGGTGCCAGCACCATTTCCGGAGAATTTTCCAACCTGATGGGCCTGGTTCCCACCAACGGCGGTATGTGTATGAAGGAAGTCAAGCAGCAGAATTTCTTCCTGACCATGGGTCACCAGATGCAGAAACTGGGCTACTGGAGCGCCGCCTATCACAACAATAACAAGGACTTCTACGACCGGGATCAGACCCACACCCTCATCGGCTATGACCGTTTCATCGCCCTGTACGGTGGACTGGAAAATGTGGAGCCGGTTTGGCCGGAAAGCGACTGGGAAATGATGGTGGAAACCATCCCTCAGTACATAGACCAGCAGCCCTTCAGCGTCTACTACATGACGGTCAGCGGTCACAGTGTTTATAGCCTGACCGGCAGCGCCATGGCACGGAAGCACTATGACGAAGTGAAGGATCTTCCCTACTCCGAGCCGGTGAAATGCTACTTAGCGGCCACCCTGGAACTGGAAGCCGCCATGAAATATCTGGTAGAGCAGCTGGAAGAAGCGGGCATTGCCGACGATACGGTGATTGTCATGGCCACGGATCATTACCCTTATGGCCTGGAAAAGAGCAGCACCTGGAACAATGCCTCCGACTACCTGGCGGAGCTGTATGGGGTAGAGCGCTACGACCACATTACCCGGGACCACAACGCACTGATTATTTGGAGTGGCTGCCTGGAAGGGCAGAATATTGTGGTGGACGAGCCGGTGTACAGCCTGGATATTCTGCCTACCCTTTCCAACCTCTTTGGTGTGGAATACGATTCCCGGCTGCTGGTAGGACGGGACGTGTTCTCCGGGGAGATGCCCCTGGTGCTGTGGCCGGATTTCAGCTGGAAGACGGAAAAGGGAATTTACAATGCCCAGACCGGTAAGTTTACCCCCAATCCGGGGCAGGAAGCCGACGAAGAATACCTGTCCTACGTTCACGCCCTGGTGCAGAACAAGATCACCTACTGCCGGTATGTGCTGAACAACGACTATTTCAAATATCTGGACAAAGCCCTGACAGAATAAAGATACCCCCACAGGAACCAAGCAGATTCCTGTGGGGGTATTGTTTTGCTCAGGAGTTACCCTTTCGGGCTTCTACTTCTTCCGCAACGTTCAGGCTGCGCAGGACGCTGTAATCGTCGTAACGGGTATCGCCGCTTTCCGCCAGGAATACCAGACGGATCTCCGGGTCATCAAAGGTGATATTGGAGACGGTCTGCTTGATGCTGCCAGGCTCTACGCCGCTGACATACATCCGGCACCGCCCGTCGGGCAGGGGGAAGGTCACATCTGTAACCCCGAAGGACAGCACAAAGTTGTCGGCGCTGCAGGAGGAAATCAGGGTATCCGCCGCAGTTTTCAGAGCGGCAGCCTTGTCCCCTTCAAAAATGTACTGATCGGAATTGGGGAAGCAGAAATCCGACAGCAGTACTTCGTTAAAGCCCATGCTCCGCAGTTCCAGCACCACAGAGCTGATCCAGTTGGTGGCGGCGGACTTGGTGGGGTCGAGCCAGTAGCAGCCGCCTTCATCCATCCAAAGGCCGATCCGGCTGGGCATGTACAGGCCGGCGGCAACGTTCTTGTTGCCGAATTCCCGGTCCCGGAAGGCGCTGATCTGAGCGATGGTGTAAAAGCCCTTGTCTTTCAGCTTCTGTACCAGGGATTCGTAGGCGGTAATATCCGTACTCTGGGAGATGGTGGCGCCGGCCAGCTGGGTGTTGTAGAAGAAGGAACCGTAGCCGCCCTTCATCTCAATCATCACCGGGGTGCCGGAGGAAAGCCGCTCCACCTGCAGCAGCACATTGTTGATATCATCTTTCACCATCTGCTGGGTGATGTAATAGCCCGACAGCTGCTTGAGATCGTTGCTGGTGTCAATGGCATTCGCACCTTCGTTGTAGAAGATGGAAACCTTTGCCTCTGCCACCGGGGGCACGGCTACCTCGCCGATGACATCGTTGGCGGACTGGGAAAAGTCCAGCCGGGCGCCGCCGTCTTCCTGGTTGGTGTAGACCACATACCGCTGCAGCCAGATAACCCAGCACAGCCAGGCGATGGTTCCCACCACCAGCAGGATCATCAGCACAATGCCGACCCGCCTCAAGGTGCGTTGGGTACGATAGGGAATATTCAACATAGTCAGCTAACTCCTTTTTCTCGCTTACAGACAGGCGCGGACACAGCGCCAGTCCTCTTTTTCCCGGACAGCGGCAACCTTCAGCCCGGCGTTTTCCAGAGCGGAAATCACGTCTGCCAGCCGGACATCCAGAATGCCGGAGCAGATCAGGGTGCTATCCGGTCCCAGAAACTGGGGAAGCACCGGGGCAAGGCCGATGATCACATCTGCCACAATATTCACCAGCACCAGATCATAGGTGCCGGCCAGAGAGGCCATCAGATTTTTGTCCTCCGTCACGTTGCCGGTGAGGGCGGTAAATTCCGGGGCGGCAAAGCCGTTGTAGGCTGCGTTCTCCCGGGCGATGTCCTCGGCCTTGGGGTCAATATCCACGCCGATGGCCCGGGCAGCGCCCAGCCGCAGGGCGGCGATGGACAAAATCCCGCTTCCGCTGCCCAGGTCCAGACACCGGAAGCCAGGCTTCACCACCCGTTCCATCTCCTCCATCACCATCTGGGTGGAGGGGTGTGCGCCGGTGCCGAAGGTCAGGCCCGGGTCCAGAATGACCTTTTTCCGGGGCGTTTCCTGATCGGCAAGCCAGTAAGGCAGCACCACCAGAGAATCGCCCACTTCCTGAGGCGGGTAATTTTCCTTCCAGCACTCGTCCCAGTCCGTTTCGGCCAGGGCGGCGGTGGTCATGGGGGTCTGCATCTGCTTTGCCAAATCTTCCAGCCGGGCAAGACCTGCATGGTCGGTATCTTCCAGATACAGCTTCACCTGGGAAAGGCCCTGAAGCTTTTGCTGCAAACCTTCGTCTATGTAATCCCAGTAAGCCCGGTTTTCCTCCAAAAATGTCTCAAATTCCTGCTGATCTTCCATCACCAGATCGGAAAAGCCCTGCGCGGTCAGGGTGTTGACCACGGTGTTCATATTCCGGGGGGTGGTATGCAGGGTAATTTCCAGCCAAGCCATGGCGGCATCCTCCTGTGTCAAAAGCAAGTTCGTCTTGTTATTTTAACGCAAAACCCGGGAAAAGACAACTGAAAAACTCTTAAATTTTTGTGTACTACTTCCTATTTTGGAGAAAATGGTATATAATATCCCGTACATGACAATTCTGGAAATCCAGGAACGGATTTCCGTTAGGAGACAGGTATGATCGAAACCATTTCCCTTTCCCCCGGCGTGACCCTGCGCTGCTGCCGGGATGCACGTTTCAAACAGGGCTGCCTGAGCGTCCAGCTGGTGCGCCCCATGACCCGGCAGGAATCTGCCAAAAACGCCCTGCTTCCTGCGGTGCTGCTGCGGGGCACTCAAAGCTGCCCGGATCTGCGGGCCATAACGTTGCGGCTGGATACCCTCTACGGCGCCAGTGTCAATCCTTTGGTTCGCCGGGTGGGGGATTATCAGGCCACAGGACTGTACTGCAGCTTCATGGATGATCGGTTTGCCCTGCCGGGAGATGCGGTGCTGCAGCCCATGGTGGCATTTTTGGAAGAACTGCTGCTGGATTCCCCGGTGGAAAACGGGGGATTTTGGGAAGCCTTTGTGGAAAGCGAAAAGAAAAATCTGGTTTCCGCCATTGAGTCCGAGCGCAACGACAAGCGGGTTTACGCCATGAGCCGGCTGCTGCGGATTCTGTGCAAGGAAGACAGTTTCGGTCTGCCCCGTCTGGGCGAGCCGGAGCAGGTCAGTGCCATCACCCCCCAGGGGCTGTATGAGCACTACCAGCAGATTCTTCGCAGCAGCACATTGGAAATTTTCTATGTGGGCAGCGCCGAAAGCAGCCAGGTGGCCCAGCTTCTGCAGCCCATGCTGTCCCGGATTCCCCGTCAGTGGCAGCCCCTTTCTCCCCAGACCGGCTTCCACCCCTGTCCGGGAGACAACGTGGTGGAGACCATGGACGTATCCCAGGGAAAGCTGGGTATGGGATTTGTGACTCCCATCACCAATCGGGACCCTGCCTTCCCGGCCATGCAGGTACTCAATACCCTCTTCGGTGGGGGCATGACCAGCAAGCTGTTTGTAAACATCCGGGAAAAGCACTCCCTGTGCTATTCCATCGGTTCTGCCTACTACGGGGCCAAGGGCATCGTCACCGTGTCTGCCGGAATTGACTTTGACAAAGAAAGCCAGACCCGGGGAGAAGTCCTTGCCCAGCTGAAAGCCTGCCAGGATGGCCAGATTACCCCTGCGGAGCTGACCGCTGCCAAGGAAGCGGTGCTCAGCAGCCTCCGGGCCACCCATGATTCCCCTGGGGCCATCGAAGGCTATTACGCAAGCGCCGCCCTCAGCGCTCTGAATCTGACGGTGCCGGCGTATATGGAAGCTGTGTCCAAGGTTACCATGGAGGACGTGGTGGCGGCGGCCCGGCAGATGAAGCTGCACAGCACCTACTTCCTGAAAGGAGAGAGCCAATGATTTGTGAGCATTATCCGGAGCTGGACGAAACCCTGTACCGGGAAACCCTGGAGAACGGTCTGCCGGTGCTGGTGATTCCCCGGAAGGGATTTACCAAGAAAATTGCCTATTTTGTCACGGATTACGGCTCCATCCACCGGGAGTTTACCCTGGAAGGGCAGGAATATCATGCCCCGGCGGGAGTTGCCCATTTTTTGGAGCATAAACTCTTCGACCTGCCGGGAGAGCGGGATGTCAGCGCGGAATTTGCCGCCATGGGCGCTTCTACCAATGCCTTTACCAGCTATGACATGACGGCTTACTATTTTTCCTGTACCGAGCATTTTGACGACTGCCTGAAGCTGCTGCTGGAATTTGTCAGCACTCCGTACTTTACTGAAGAAAGTGTGGCGAAAGAGCAGGGCATTATCGATCAGGAAATCGGCATGAACGAGGACGCCCCGGACAGCCGGGTGTTTGAAAACCTGATGCAGGCGCTGTATCATGCCCACCCCATCCGGGTGCCCATTCTGGGAACCTCCGCTACCATCCGGGAAATCACACCCCAGGTGCTGGAAACCTGCCACCGGGCTTTCTATACCCCGGAAAATATGCTGCTGTGCGTCATCGGCGACGTGGAGCCGGAGCAGGTGGCAAAGATTGCCCGGCAGGTGCTGGGAACGGAACATCGCCCGGCGGGGGTAAAGCAGTACCCCTGGCAGGAGGACATGACCCGGCCCAAGGAAGAAGTTCAGCTTTCCATGGAAGTTGCCATGCCCATGTTCAGCCTGGGCTTCAAGTGCGAAAGCCTGGGCAAGGGCGCTCAGGCCATTCGGGAGGAAATGGTGGCGGACCTGGCAGCGGAGGCCCTGTTTGGTGAATCCTCCGAACTGTACCTGAAGCTTTACGAGGAAGGCTTGATTGACTCGTCCTTCGGCGGCGGGTTTGAAACCATCGACGGCTGCGCCATGCTGCTGTGCTCCGGCGATTCCGACGATCCCCACGCCGTCCGGGATGCCATTACAGCCCAGGGAGAAAAACTTGCTGCCCAGGGACTGGAAGAGGATGCCTTCCTGCGGATGAAGCGCAGCGCCTTGGGCCGCCGGATTCGGGGACTGGACAGCTTTGACGCCACCTGCTTCCGGGTCTGCGCCTACCACTTCTCGGATTTTGACTATTTCCGCTTCCCGGAAATTTACCGGGATATCCAGCCGAAGGAAATCTGTGATTTCCTGGGCCGGGTGGTCCGGGCCGACCGGTGCAGCCTGTCCATCATCAACCCGATTTCTGAGCATGTAGGAGGATGAAGCAATGAATTTAAGTCAATACAGCACCATTTCCTTCCCGTCCTTCGGAATTGAAATCAACCCGCCCCAGGTGCTTTCCCTGGGGGCGGTGGATATCCATCTGTATGGCCTGGTCATTGCCCTGGGGCTGATGCTGGCGGCAGTGTACGGCATGCGCCGGAGCAAACAGTTCGGACTGACGGAGGACAACATTCTCGACGGCGTTTTGTGGGTCACCCCCTTTGCCATTGTCTGCGCCCGGGCCTACTATGTGGCCTTTACCTGGGAGTACTATTCCCGCAACCCCATTTCCATTCTGTACATCTGGGAAGGCGGCCTTGCCATTTACGGTGGTGTTCTGGGAGCAATCCTGGGTATGTGGGTGTTCTGCCGGGTGAAAAAGCTGAAATTTGCGGCGGTGCTGGATCTAGTGCTGCTGGGATTTCTTATTGGTCAGTCCATGGGCCGGTGGGGCAACTTCTTCAACCGGGAAGCCTTCGGCGCGCCTACGGATTCCTTCTTCCGGATGGGTCTGTACAACACCACCACTGCAAGCTGGGAGTATTACCATCCTACCTTCCTGTATGAATCGGTGTGGAACCTGATTGGGCTGGGGCTGCTGCATGTGCTGTCGAAGAAGCGGCGCTATGACGGTCAGATTGCCCTGGGCTACGCCGCCTGGTACGGTCTGGGCCGGGCCTTTATTGAAGGACTGCGGATGGACAGCCTGTACTGGGGCCCCTTCCGGGTCAGCCAGGTGCTGGCGGCGCTGAGCTGCCTGACAGCGGTGGGTATTTTGCTTTGGCAGAGCTTCCGCCCCCACGATTTAAGCGAGCTTTATGTAAACCAGGTCGCCCAAAGGGAAACCCAGGAGCCCAAAAACGAATAGACTCAGAAAGCCGGAGAAAGAAACTCCGGCTTTCTTTTTTGCCATTGGATGATGGCGCTTTTCACCAATTTTCCGAATCGCTCCTTGTGGAATATGCAGAACTTTCAAAATCTGCCATTTTTCCGTTGCACTTTTATGCAAATTGCGCTATACTCAATGCATGGAACGATTGGAATCGTTTCCAAAATTCACGGTCCGACATGTTCGGACAAAATAGGAGGAAAAACAATGAAAAAGCTGATTGCGATGCTGTTGGCTCTGGTCATGGTTTTGGGTCTGGCTGCCTGCGGCAGTTCCACCCCCACCGAGACCGAGGCGCCTGCCGCTACTGGCGCTGCAGGTGAAACCCAGGCTGCTGCCAATACCCCTGCCGGCGAAGGCCGTGTGTATTATCTGAACTTCAAGCCCGAAGCTGACGCTGCTCTGCAGGAGCTGGCTGCTCTGTACACCGAGCAGACCGGTGTGCCTGTCAAGGTTGTCACCGCTGCTTCCGGCACCTACTCCGACACCCTGACCGCCGAAATGGCCAAGTCTGAGGCTCCCACTGTTTTCAACATCGGCAACATGTCCGGCCTGAAGGACTGGGACGAATACGCCCTGGATCTGACCGACACCGCTCTGGCCGGTGAGCTGAGCACCGACGACTTCAACCTGTACAACGAAGCCGGCGAACTGAAGGCTATGGGCCACTGCTACGAGTCCTTCGGCATCATCGTCAACACCGCTCTGCTGGAGAAGGCTGGTCACTCCCTGGAGGAGATCACCAACTTTGAGACCCTGAAGACCGTTGCCGACGACATCCATGCCCGCAGCGCAGAGCTGGGCTTTGACGCCTTCTCCGCTTCCGGTCTGGACAGCTCCTCTTCCTGGCGTTTCTCCGGCCACCTGGCCAACATGCCTTTGGCTTACGAGTTCCGGGATGACGGCGTGACCGAGCAGCCTGCTACCATTACCGGCGCTTACATGGACAACTTCCGCAGCATCTGGGACCTGTACATCACCGATACTTCCGCTGATCCCAAGTCCCTGTCCACCTCCACCGCTGACGAGTCCAAGGCTCAGTTCACCGAGGGCAAGGCTGTGTTCTACCAGAACGGTACCTGGGAATACGCAGGTCTGCTGGAAGCTGGTATGAGCAGCGACGATCTGGCCATGATCCCCATCTACTGCGGCGTAGAAGGTGAAGAAGAGGCCGGTCTGTGCTCCGGCACCGAGAACTGCTGGGCTGTGAACTCCCAGGTTTCCGAGGCCGATCAGCAGGCTTCTCTGGACTTCCTGTACTGGCTGGTTACCGACGAAGTGGCTGCCCAGAAGATGGTGGACACCCTGGGTGCTCTGCCCTTCAAGAACGCTCCGGAACCCACCAACGTGTTCCTGGCTGACGGCAACCGGATGCTGGAAGAGGGCAAGTACACTGTGACCTGGGCCTTCAACCACACTCCCAACGTCGACTCCTGGAGAGCTACCGTTGTCACCGCTCTGGCTGCTTACTCTGCTGATCCCACCGATGCCAACTGGGAGCAGGTTGTCTCTGCTTTCGTTGACGGCTGGGCCATCGAGTACAACATGGTCAACGGCTAATTACCAAAGGAAAACTGGGGCGGGCATTTGCCCGCCCCAGTGTATAAAAAAGCCTCGCAGAGTTTGCCCTGCAAAGGGCAAATAGAGTTAGATCTGTTTTCTGCCGGGGCATGTACCTGGCAGAAAACACCGCTCAGGCTGCAAGTGTGGAATTTGTCCCGGGGGACAAATTCTGCGCGCAGCAGACTGCCAGAGTTTGTCGGAAAAGCCCGCAGGGGTTTTTCGACAGTCTCGGCGGGCAAATGCCCGCCCTTTCCCAAAATTGCTTTTGGACAGTGGGAAGAAACTTGATGCAAGCCTCTGCCCATTGCCCAAAAGCAAGGACAACATCCATATGAAAGAGAGGGAGATCATCTTGGCGAAAAGCAAACGCTCTGTCAATCTGGTGCAGCGCCCCATCCGGCGCTTTGCCCCCATTTTCATTTTACCTACGTTTCTGGCATTCGTCATTGGCTTTGTCTGGCCCTTCCTGCAAGGTATTTACCTGTCCTTCTGCAGCTTCAATACCCCTAAAGACGCCAAATGGGTGGGATTTAGCAACTATGTAAAAGCATTTCAGGACCCCGGCTTTGCCAACGCCTTCTGGAACACGGCAGCTTTCGCGGTGGTGTCCATCATTCTGATTAACGTGGTGGCTTTCTTCATCGCCTTTGCCCTGACCCAGAAAATGCGGGGCGCCAATCTGTTCCGTACCGTGTTCTTCATGCCAAACCTCATCGGCGGCGTGGTGCTGGGCTACATCTGGAGCATGATTTTCGACGGCATTCTGAAAAATTACGGCACCTACCTCACCGCCAACGGCACCTATGGTTTCTGGGGCCTGGTGATTCTGGTAGCCTGGCAGCAGATCGGTTATATGATGATTATTTACATCGCGGGACTCCAGGCCATTTCCGAGGATATGCTGGAAGCCGCCCGGATGGACGGCGCCACCGGCAGACAGACCCTGTTCCAGGTCATCATCCCCAACGTGATGCCCTCCATCACCACCTGTACTTTCCTGACCCTGACCAACTCCTTTAAGATGTTCGACCAGAACATGGCCCTGACCGGCGGCCTGCCCAGCGTGATTCAGGACGGCGCCAAGGTCAACATCACCGAACTGCTGGCACTGAACATCTACTCTACTTACAATATCAATAAGAGCTGGCACGGCGTGGCCCAGTCCAAGGCTGTGATATTCTTCATCCTGGTGGCTGTGCTGGCCATCTCCCAGCAGGCCGCTACCCGCCGTAAGGAGGTGCAGCAGTAATGAAAAAATCGACCCAGTATTCTAACCTGAGTAAGGTCATGACCGTTTTGTTTGCCCTGCTGTCCATTGCCTGGCTGATTCCCATTTTTGAGGTGGTCATCAACTCCTTCAAGGCAAACAGCTTCGTCAACCTGGAGCCCTTCGCACTGCCCACGGCGGAATCCTTCGTCGGCTGGGCCAACTACATCAAGGGCATGACCTTCGGCAACTACCCCTTCTTCCGGGCAGCTTTTTACAGCTTCTTTATCACCATCGCCTCTGTTGCCCTGATTCTTCTGTTCTGCTCCATGTCCGCCTGGTACATTGCCCGGGTCAACAGCACCATTTCCAAGGTGTTCTACTACCTGTGCCTGTTCTCCATGATCGTTCCCTTCCAGATGGTTATGTTCACCCTGACCTTTACCGCGGACCAGCTGGATCTGAACACCCCCTTCACCATTCCGGTAGTCTACCTGGGCTTCGGTGCAGGATTGGCGATCTTTATGTTCCTGGGATTTGTCAAGGGACTGCCACTGGAAATTGAGGAAGCGGCGGCCATTGACGGCTGCGGCCCTCTGCGCACCTACTTCAACGTGGTGCTGCCCATGCTCAAGCCCACCCTGATTTCCGTGGGCATTCTGGAACTGATGTGGGTATGGAATGACTATCTGCTGCCCTATCTGGTTCTGGACCGGACCAAGTATATGACCATCCCCATCCTGGTGCAGTACCTCAAAGGCAGCTACGGCACTGTGGATCTGGGCGCTACCATGGCGGTGATTATGATGAGCATCATCCCCATCATCGTCGCCTACATGTTCTGCCAGAAGCACATCATCAAGGGCGTGGCAGCCGGCGCCGTGAAGGGATAACAATCTATTCCCCGAAAGCGAGGTGTGTCCATGACCATCAAAGACCTGGCCGCCAAAACCGGCTACGCCGTGGGCACCATTTCCCGGGCCTTGAACGGCCATCCCCATGTCAGTGAAAAAGCACGAAAAGCCATTCTGGAAGCCGCCCGGGAAAGCGGCTTCCAGCTCAACACCAACGCCAAGCAGCTCAAGCAGACCCACTCCACCACCATTCTGGTGGTGGTCAAGGGTATCGGCAATGAGCTTTTCGGCGAGATGGTGGAGACCATTCAGAACCACATCGCCCAGACCCGCTACCAGCTGCTGGTGGACTATCTGGACGAAGATTCCAACGAGGTGACCCGGGCGGTGCAGCTGTGCCGGGAGCGAAAGCCTCTGGGCATCATCTTCCTGGGCGGCAACACCGACAATTTCCTCCGGGATTTTGCCGCTATCGACCTGCCCTGCGTGGCGGTGACCCACGATGCATCGGGTTTGCCCTTTGCCAATCTGTCCAGCGTCACCACCGATGACCTCCAGGCCACCCGGTGTGCCATCGATACCCTGATTTCCATGGGTCACAGCCGCATTGCCATCATCGGCGGCAACCGACAGCTGTCCGATACCAGCCGCCTGCGCTATGAGGGCTGTATGCAGTCCTTTGCCCACCACGGTATTCCTTTTGATTCGGAGCGGGACTACCAGGGTGTGCGCTACTCCTACCAGGACGGCTACCGGGCGGTGCAGACTCTGCTGGATGGCGGCTGCACCTTCACGGCGATTTTCGCCAGTGCCGACGTGATGGCCATCGGGGCCATCCGGGCGCTGTGGGATCACGGCCTGCGGGTGCCGGAGGATGTGTCGGTGATGGGGGTGGACGGACTGCCCTTGGGCAGCTTCCTGGTGCCCCAGCTGGCTACCGTGGTGCAGGATGCGGCAAAGCTTGCCCAGCGAAGCGTAGCAATTTTGCTGGAAGCCATTGAGCAAGGCTGTCCTGCCCGACACGAAATTGTCCCCTTTGTCATCGCCCGCCGGGAGAGCATTCGGGACATTACACAAGGAGAACCAAAACCATGCGCGAAAGCGGAATTTTAATGCACATTACCTCCCTGCCCGGCCCCTATGGCATTGGCGCCATGGGCAAGGAGGCTTACCACTTTGTGGATTTTCTGGAAAAAGCAGGCCAGTCCTGCTGGCAAATTCTGCCCCTGACACCTACAGGCTACGGCGACTCCCCTTACCAGTCCTTCGGTGCCTGTGCGGGAAACCCTTACCTTATTGACCTGGATATCCTGGTAGCGGAAGGGTTGCTGAAAAAGAAGGAACTGCGCAGCATTACCTGGTGCCAGAGCGCCGACCGGGTGGATTTCGGCATCCAGTATGCGCAGCGGCTGGCGGTTCTGGTGCTGGCATACCAGCGGTTTGTGCCGGGAGAGGAATACGAAACTTTCCTGGCAGAAAACCAAAGCTGGCTGCCGGATTATGCCCTGTTTATGGCCCTCAAGGACGAAAACGGGGGAAAGCCCTGGCTGGACTGGCCTGAGGATGTAAAACTGCGAAAGCCCGAAGCCCTGGAAGAAAAACGAAAGGAACTGTCTGAGGCTATTGCCCGGCAGTATTTCCTGCAATATCAGTTTGACCGGCAGTGGAAAGCTCTGCGCAGCTACGCAAATGAAAAAGGCATCCGCATCATCGGTGACGTGCCCATTTATGTGCCTCTGGATTCTGTGGACGTGTGGGCAAACCCCCAGCTTTTCCAGCTGGATGAAGCCCGGCGGCCGGTGGTGGTGGCGGGGTGCCCGCCGGATTCCTTTACCGCCGACGGTCAGCTCTGGGGCAATCCCATCTATGACTGGAAGACTATGGCCAAGAACGGCTACCGCTGGTGGATTCACCGCCTGGAAGCTGCGGCGAAAATGTATGACGTGGTGCGCATCGACCATTTCCGGGGCTTTGAAAGCTACTGGGCCGTACCCGCCGGGGACAAAACAGCCCGGGGCGGCAAGTGGGTGAAAGGTCCCGGCCTGGACTTCATCCGCACCATTCAGAAGGCCCTGCCCAAGCTGGACTTCATTGCCGAGGATCTGGGCTATGTGACCCCGGAAGTGCGGCAGCTGCAGCTGGATTCCGGCTATCCCGGCATGAAGGTCATGGAATTTGCCTTCGATTCCCGGGAGGAAAGCGACTACCTGCCCCACCTGTACCCGGTGGATTCCATCTGCTACACCGGCACCCATGACAACGTGACCCTGAAGCAGTGGTTTGATGAAGCATCCAAAGAGGATGTGGCCTATGCCAAGGCCTACCTGGGCCTGAACAAGGAGGAAGGCTGCATCTGGGGCATGATTCGGGGTGCCATGTCCTCGGTGTCCCGGCTGTGCGTGGTGCAGATGCAGGATTATCTGGAACTGGGCAAGCCTGCCCGGATGAATTTCCCCGGCACCCTGTCCAGCGCCAACTGGACCTGGCGGGCGAAAAAGGGCTTTGATTCCGACGCCCTGGCAAAGCGGATTTACAAACTGACCAAGCTCTACGGCAGAGCCAAAGCATAAAAACCGGGAGGGGAAACCCTCCCGATTTTTTATGGAAAATTCAACAACTGTTTACACCTGCTCTACTTTCCCTTTGGCAGAACCTATGGTAAAATAGAGAAAATGCGAGGTGACCAAAATGGGAAGCTGTGTAATTTTCTGCGCCGCAGAATTTGATGCCCTGGCCCGGCCTTTGGCGGAGGATGACTTTGTCATTGCCGCAGACGGGGGGCTGCGGCATACGGAGAAACTGGGGATTGTGCCTCAGGAAATTCTGGGGGATTTTGACTCCCTGGGATATACTCCCACCGGAGCCAATGTGTTCCCGGTGGAAAAGGATGATACCGACGCCATGCTGGCGGTGCGCCGGGGACTGGAGCTGGGATACCGGGAGTTTGTTCTCTACGGCAGTGTGGACGGCTCCCGGCTGGACCACACTGTGGCCAATTTCCAGACGTTGCAATTTCTCGCCGACCGGGGAGCAGTGGGATACCTGGTGGGAAAGGATTTCCTCATCACGGTGGTACAAAATGGGGCCATTGCCTTCCCGGCTGGGTGCCGGGGAACTTTAAGCGTGTTCTGCCTGGGCAGCGATGCTTCGGGTGTAACGCTGGAAGGGCTGTACTACCCTCTGAAAAACGGCACCCTCACCGCCGGGTTCCCCCTGGGGGTCAGCAACCACTTTACCGGCGACCCTGCCCGGATTTCCGTGGCCCGGGGCAGCCTTCTGGTGCTGTGGCAGCGGGAAAACGGCTTTCCGGATCGAATCTGAGCCAAAGGAGATGGGGCTATGGAACAAAGACAGAACATTGCGCCGATCTGCGCTGATCCGGATATCGGCCTTACCCAGGAGCAGGTAAGATCGCGCCTGGAAGCCGGCCTGGTCAGCGGCAAGCCCCACCACTCCGGGAAAACCCCCGGGGAAATCATCTGGGGCCACTGCTTTACCTTTTTCAATCTGATTTTTTTGGTGCTGGCGGCGCTGCTGGTGATCAGCGGCTCCAGCGTACTGAATATGGGATTTCTGATGGTGGCGGCCATCAATACCGTCATCGGCATCGTTCAGGAGATCCGGGCCAAGCGGGCGGTGGATCGGCTGGCCCTGGTGGCGGAGCGCCCGGTGACGGTGATCCGGGAGGGCAAGCGTATGGAGGTTCCCCCGGAGGAAATCCTTCGCGATGATATTGCCGAATTTGCCCAGGGTGACCAGCTCTGCGCCGACGGCATCCTGCGGCAGGGAGAGCTGTGGCTGGATGAATCCCTGATTACCGGAGAAGCCGAAGCCGTTACCCATATGCCCGGGGACATTCTGCGCTCCGGCAGTATTGTGGTTGCCGGTCGGGGCCGGGTGCAGCTGACGGCAGTGGGTGCGGAGGCTTTTGCCAGCAAACTCTCCCGGGAGGCCAAGGAAAATCCCAAAGCCCGCAAATCCGAAATGATGCGTTCTCTGGATAAGCTGATTCTGGTACTGGGTATTGCCCTGGTTCCTGTGGGACTGGTGCTGTTTTATCAGGAATTTGCCGTGCTGCAGCTGAATTTCCGGGATAGTGTGGAAGGCACTGTGGCGGCCCTGGTGGGGATGATTCCCGAGGGGCTGTACCTGCTGACCTCCATTGCCATGGCGGCCTCGGCGCTGAAGCTGAGCCGGGAGAAGGTGCTGGTGCAGGATATGAACTGCATCGAGTCCCTGGCCCGGGTGGATGTGCTGTGCGTGGACAAAACCGGCACCATCACCCAGCCGGAAATGGAAGTGGAAAACCTAATCCCCCTGTCCGGCCATCAGCCGGAATATCTGGAAGCGGTGCTCAGCGCTATGTACGGCGCCCAAGAGCCGGACAACGCCACCGCCCGGGCCATTGGGGAACTGTTTCACAGTGAAAGCAGCTGGGTGGAAATGAAACGGATTCCCTTCTCCCCCCAGACCAAATGGAGTGCTGCGGTATTTGAAGGAGAAGGGGCCTTTGTGGTGGGCGCTCCGGAGCGGATTCTGGGCCGGAAGGTGGAAATGATTTCCTCCCAGATTCGCAGCTGGACCGACCGGGGCAGCCGGGTGCTGCTGGTGGCAGGCTATGATGGAGATCCTCAGCCGGAGGGTCTGGACCCGGAGCAGGTTACGCCTTTGGCTCTGCTGATTCTCAGCAGTCCTATTCGGGAAAATGCCAAGCAGACCTTTTCTTACTTCGCCCGACAGGGCGTATCCATCCGAGTGATTTCCGGAGACGATCCACACACCGTCAGCCAGGTAGCCGCCCAGGCGGGAATCGAAGGGGCGGAACATTATTTGGATGCCTCCACTCTGGAAACGGAGGAAGACTACGCCCGGGCGGCGGCAGAAACCATCGTATTCGGGCGAGTGACTCCGGAGCAGAAGCGGAAGCTGGTTGCCGCATTGCAAAACCAGGGGCACACTGTTGCCATGACCGGCGACGGCGTCAACGACCTTCTGGCCATGAAGCAGGCGGACTGCTCCGTGGCCATGGCCTCCGGGGCCCAGGCTGCCAGCCAGCTGGCCAGCTTGGTGCTGCTGAATTCCGACTTTGCCGCCATGCCGGACATTGTGGCCGAGGGGCGGCGGGTGATCAACAACATCCAGCGGGCAGCCACGTTGTTTTTGGTGAAGAATATCTTTTCTTTGTTCCTGTCGGTGATTTCCCTGTTTACCGATTGGCCCTATCCTCTGCAGCCCATGCACCTGACGGTGATTTCTGCCCTGACCATCGGCATTCCCTCCTTCTTTCTGGCCATGGAGCCAAATTACGACCGGGTGCGGGGGCATTTTCTCCGGGGCGTGCTGCGCCGGGCCTTCCCTGGCGGGTTGACCAACGTATTTGCGGTGCTGGTCTGCCAGGCCTATATGAGCGTCTTTGCCCTCACGGCGGAGTCCATCACCACGGTCTGTGCCGGAATTCTGGGAGTTGTGGGCATGATGGTACTGTTCCAGGTGTGCAAACCCTTTGACCGGTTCCGGAAGGTGATCTGGGCCGCCATGGCGGTGGGCCTGGTGGGGGTATTTACGGTGCTGGGCCAGTTCCTGGAACTGACCGCCAGCCGCCCGGAAACCAAGCTGGCCATGCTGACCTTGCTGCTGATGACCCCCACGGTATTTTTCGCCATGCAGCGGCTGTTTGACTGGGGAGAGCGGTTATACAACCAGATTCTGGGCAAACTGGATGCCAGGAAGGGCAATCAAGGGCAGTGATATGGTAACTTACGAACTGAAAAAATCTCCGGGTGTTCCCCTGTACGAAGCCCTCTATCGCTGTATCCGCCGGGACATTCTGGAAGGCACCCTGAAGCCCGGGACGAAGCTTCCTTCCAAACGGGCGCTGTCTCAGAATCTGGAGGTCAGCAAAATCACCGTGGAAGCGGCCTACAATCAGCTCCTGGCGGAAGGATACATCCGCTCCCAGGAGAAGGTGGGCTATTTTGTGGAAGCGGTGGAAGGGCGAAATCCCCCGCCCCCAACCCAGGCGGAACAGCCGGAGAAGAAGCGGGAGTTCCTGCTGGATCTGACTGGTATTGGTACGGAGCAGTTTCCCTTCTCCGTATGGAGCCGCCTGCAGCGGGAAGTGATGCTGGATTACGGCGCAAAGCTTTTGCTGCCTCTTCCCAACCGGGGCGTGATGGAACTGCGTCAGGCCATTGCCGACCATCTGGCGGCCTTCCGGGGGATGCAGGTTTCTCCTCAGAATATTCTCATTGGTGCGGGAACGGATTTTCTGTACAATTTGCTGATTCAGCTGCTGGGCCGGGACAAGGTCTATGCGGTGGAAGAGCCGGGGTATGACAAAATCCGGCAGATCTACGCCGCCGGCGGGGTGCGCTGCATCAGCGCCCCCATGGATGACAAGGGAGTATTGCCGGAGGGGCTTTCCCAGGCAGATGTGCTGCACTGCTCGCCGTCCCACCATTTCCCCACGGGGCTGGTGACGCCTGTGAGCCGCCGGATGGAACTGCTGGACTGGGCCGGGGAGGACAAGTGGATTATTGAAGATGACTACGACTCGGAATTTCGCTTCGATGCCCACCCCATGCCTACCCTGCAAACCCTGGACGGCGCCCAGCGGGTGATCTACATGAACACCTTCTCCAAAACCCTGGCCCCTTCCATCCGTATCAGCTATATGGTGCTGCCTCCGGCGCTGATGGAGCAGTTTCAGAAGGTTTTGGGTTTTTACAGCTGCACGGTTCCCAGCTTTGAGCAGTACACCCTGGCCCGGTTTCTTTCCCGGGGGTATTTTGAAAAGCACATCAACCGGATGCGAAAATTCTACAAAAAGCGAAGAAACGCCCTGGTTTCCCTGCTGGAAAACTGCTCCTTTTCTCAGAAGCTGACCATTCTGGAGCAGGATGCAGGGCTGCATTTTCTTCTGAAAGTGGACACGGCCCTGCCGGATTCCGATTTGACCCGGGAATTGCTGGGGGTTGGGATACGGGTCAAGGCCCTCAGCGAATACTACCACGACCAGCGCCGGGACCGGCACTGCCTGGTGGTGAACTATTCCGGAGTGAAAGAGGAAGCCCTGGAGCAGGCTCTGACTGCCATTGAAAAGATTATGTAAACAAATGCCCCTGACCTGGGGATATTTTCCTTGCCTTTTCCTATCAGGGGGGCTATAATAAGACAAAAAGTGTTGGAAGGGAGTGGACAGCGATGGCCTTAGCACAATCGTCCTACCGGGGGTGTCTGCTGGGAATGGCAGTGGGAGACGCCATGGGATATACCGTGGACAACCGGAGCTGGCAGGAAATTCAGCGGGATTACGGCCCCAATGGGTTGCTGGGCTATGACCTGGTCAACGGCTATGCTGACGTAACGTCCTATACCCAGCTGGCGGCCTTTACCTGCAACGGTCTGCTGTTCGGCCTGACCCGGGGACAGATGCTGGGAAAAATGGCCCCCTTTATCAAGTATATCGGCCTGAGCAGCCGGGAATGGGCAGCATCCCAGCGCCCCTGGGGCCGTCCCAGCCGGACGTACTGCTGGCTGCTGCGCCGGGCAGAGCTGTGCCGCCGCCGGTGCATGGATACCCGGATGCTGGACACTTTGAGCCGGGAAAATCTGGGAGCATTGGAAACGCCGCGCAACAGTTTTGCTTCTCCCGGAGGCCTGACCAGCGCCATCGGCGTGGGCCTGTTTTTTCACGAGGATCGGATGGATCAGGAAGAGATTGACCGGCTGGGTGCGGAAGCCGTTGCCCTGACCCATGGCAGCCCCACGGCATTCTTGTCCGGTGCGGTGCTGAGCCACATTATCAGCAAGCTGCTGTGCAATCCCCAGGCGCCGCTGAAGCCGCTGATTTTGGAAGCGGTGGAAGCCATGAAAGACCAGTTCGGCCATCAGTATAGTCAGGCCTATGAGGTTGCGACCCTGGTGCGCCATGCCATTACCTATGCCGAATCTCCAAACCTCCGGCCAGTGGATGTGATGGAGCGGCTGAGTTGCGGCAATGCTGCCCAGGTGCTGGCCGGGGCGGTTTACGCCTGCCTTGCCAGCCGGGGAGATTTTGACAGCGCCATGATTCTCGCCGTGAACCACTCCGGACGCAGCGCCGCGGTGGGCGCCCTGGTGGGTGCCATTCTGGGCATCCGGCTGGGGGAGGAAGCCCTGCCGGAATTCTACATCGAATGCCTGGAACCGGCGGAGGTTCTGCGGGAACTGGCAGACGATCTGTACACCGGCTGCCCCATGGAAATGGGCAACAAGCTCTTTGACCTGGACTGGGATTATAAATACCTCCACGGCGGACAATAAGGAAAATCAAAGTAAGCATAGATCCCCTCCTTTGGGCATAGGATGTGCCAAAAGGAGGGGATTTGTTGTGAGAAAACGGGACTTGCTGATTCTGCTTGGCTCCATTGCGGCAGCGGCGGCGGTGGCGCTGAGCGTCTTTGCCACCAGTGCCCTGTCCACCGGTTCCTGGGGACTGAGCTTTCGCCAGGAGGGAACGCCGCCTGTGGGTAATGCCGGGCAGGATCAGCTGCGCCGCTATGACGCGGCATATTTGGGGGATACCAGCCAGAAGGTAATCTACCTGACCTTTGATGCCGGGTATGAGTGTGGCTCTACGGCAAAAATTCTGGATGTGCTGAAACAGCACCAGGCACCTGCGGCCTTTTTCCTGGTGGGCAGCTATATTGAGAAAAACGCCGACCTGGTGCGCCGGATGGCGGAGGAAGGGCATATCGTGGGCAACCACACCATGCATCACTACGATATGAGCAAGTTGTCTGACAAGGATGCCTTTGCCAAGGAACTGACGGATCTGGAAACCCTATACAAGGAAATCACCGGCAAGGACATGGAAAAGTACTACCGCCCGCCCCAGGGGATTTACAGCGAGAAAAATCTGAAAATGGCCCAGGAGCTGGGGTACAAAACCGTGTTCTGGAGCCTTGCCTATGTGGACTGGCTTCAGGATGACCAGCCCACCCGGCAGCAGGCGCTGAACAAGCTGCTGCCCCGGATGCACCCGGGAGCGGTACTGCTGCTGCACTCCACCTCCCAGACCAATGCGGAAATTCTGGACGAGCTGCTGACCACCTGGGAGGCGGAGGGCTACCGTTTTGCCAGCATCGCAGAGCTGTTTACCCCCCGTTCCTGAGGGAGACTCTTGACAAACCGAATTGGGGTTACTATAATGCAAGTCAGAAATTGTTGCCGAAACACCGAAAATATGGGTAATTACAGAAGTTTACAGCCATATTTCAATTCGGAAACAATATCGTAACAACAGAAAACGGAGAGATGGAAATGAAGAAGCTAGTCGGTGCCGTTCTGGTAGTGCTGCTGATCTGGAGCCTGTGTATGGCCATTCCGGTTCGTGCCACGGAAAGCACGGAATTTACGGCGCCCACTTTAGAAACGGAACCTGTGTCCACGGAAGAAACTGCCTTGGCCACAGAGGAACCCACCCTTCCTACGGAGGAAACCATTTTGGAAACCCGCCCCCAGGTGCTTCCGCAGAAGCCGGAAGCGGTTTCCGAAGAGACGGAGGCTACCGTCCCGGAGGAGCCGGAATTTCCCTGGAAAACCGGAAAAATCGCCGCTGGTGCTTATCACAGCGTTTGGATTCGGGAGGATGGCACCGTAGGTACCGCCAGCGGAAGCAAGGCCTGTGATCAGTGGAAAAACATTCAGCAGGTTGCTGCCTGGGAAGGAACCCTGGGCCTTACGTCGAAAGGCAAGGTGGTAGCTGATGGCAGCCATGAAGTTGAAAGGCGGGTGGCAAGCTGGCAGGATATTGTGGATATCGACATCAAAGATCCCCTGGTGATCGGCTTGACGAAACAGGGTACCGTTGCCCTGAGCGGCTGTTCTCTGAATGTGTCCAGCTGGAGGGATATTGTGGACGTGGCAGCCGGTGTGGATACGGTTTACGGCCTGACTGCAGATGGCAAAGTGCTGGCCGCCGGCAGCAATGAAAGCGGTCAAAGCAATATTGCCGGATGGTCGGATATTACGGCCATCAGTGCCGGATGCTATCATGTGGTTGGACTGAAAAAGGACGGCACCGTTGTGGCCAAAGGAGCCAACACCCGTGGACAGTGTGATGTAAGGTTCTGGGAGGATATTGTGGCTGTCAGCGCCGGTGCCCAGCATACCGTTGGGCTGCGGGCGGATGGTACGGTGGTAGCAACGGGCCGCAATTTGGAAGGCCAGTGCGATGTAGGCGGCTGGACGGATATCGTTGCTGTCAGTGCTGGTATGTACCATACCCTGGGCCTGTGCTCCGACGGCACTCTGGTCGCTGTGGGCAGCAATGGGCAGGACCAATGTGCTGTGGACGGTTAATTTTTGTATGAAAAAACGGCGTCGCTGTGAAAAGCAGCGATGCCGTTTTGATTTTCGGTTTATTCCTCCACGAAGTGGATGGATGCGTCCTTTTTCAGGGCCAGACCGCATTCGGCCTCGGCGCACTTGATGATTCCGGCAATCACCGGACAGGAACAGTGTCCGGGGAAATGCTCCGCTGCGTACTGGTACAGTTCTCCGGTGCCGGGCTTGCCCAGGCACAGCTCAAATGCGTCGAAGGTATTGCCCAAAGCATCAAACATCCGCCGCACCGCTTCACAGCCGGAAACCACTTCCAGCGTCACTTCCTGCTGGTCTTCGTCGGTTACAGCGCTGACCCGGGTGGGCAGACCGCAGACGCCGGGGTCAATGATTACCTTTGTCATATCCTGTTTCCTCCTGAAATCCGGCGGCAAAGTACCGCCTGTGTTTGTCCCCATCATAGCAAGCAAACCCTGCCTTGTAAAGCGTCAAGGCAGGGTTTTTGCAGAAAGAAAGCTTGTGCAGCTTATTTTATCGTTTTTCTTACCGGAATAATTGCATTGCCCTTCCGGGCGTCTTAGTCCATGGGCTCCATGCGCTTGCCGCAGCACAGGGGGATGGTCTGGCCTGCCTCCAGGTGGAGGATCTTGTGGCAGATGGGGCAGATGTAGTCCCCTTCCTTCTCCGCCTTGGCAACCGGCAGGAAGCCCTCTTCCTTCCATGTTATCATGGGAAACTCCTTTCGGGAAAAAAGGGGGCGGCCGAAGCCGCCCCGCATATCATGCTTACTTGAAGTAACGCTCCAGCAGGCCCTTCAGTGCCTTGCCGTGGCGGGCCTCGTCACGAGCCATCTCGTGAACGGTGTCGTGGATGGCATCCAGGCCGTTCTTCTTGGCGCAGGCGGCCAGATCGAACTTGCCCTGGGTTGCGCCGAACTCGCAGTCAACACGCCATGCCAGGTTGTCCTTGGTGGTAGCCTTCATGTTGGGCTCCAGGTCAGCGCCCAGCAGCTCTGCGAACTTGGCAGCGTGCTCAGCCTCTTCGTAGGCAGCCTTCTCCCAGTACAGGCCGATTTCGGGGTAGCCTTCCCGATGGGCGATACGAGCCATGCACAGGTACATGCCCACTTCGGAGCACTCACCGTTGAAGTTGGCCATCAGCTGCTCGAAGATGAACTTCTTGTCCTCTTCGGAGATGTCGGGGTTGTTCTTCACGGTCTTGGCATAGATGCCGTACTCGTGCTCAGCGGCCAGCTTGTCGGTCTCCATGACCTTGAACTTGGAGCCGTCAACCTTGCAGACGGGGCACTTGAAACCTTCGGGGATGCTTTCGCCTTCGTAAACGTAACCACAGACGGGGCAGACAAACTTCTTCATACTTGTTTCCTCCAATGATAATGTAATTTTAATTTTTCAGGGATTTCAGGAATTTGCGCAGCTGCCGCACAGACCGGTAAAGGTCAGCTGGCAGCCCTGGACCCGACAGCCGGCGTATTTTTCCGTGTCAGCTTCCAGAGAGTGGGGAACTGCGATTTGGGGCAGATCGATGACCGCACTGCAGCCGGTGCAGACAAAGTGGACATGGGGCGCTGTGTTTGCGTCGAAGCGCTCGATGCCATTGACCGTACCCAGGCTCTGAATCATGCCCTGGCTTTTGAACCAGGCCAGATTCCGGTACACCGTGGCAAGAGAAATGTCCGGATGGGTCTTCTGAAGCATTTCGTGGACCATCTCCGCCGAGGGGTGTGCGTGGGTTTGCTGCAGGCAGGCGAGAATGGCGTTGCGTTTGCGGAACTGCTTGGTAGATCCTTCCATAGACACCTCCTGTCGTGCAATTTGTGATTGATTCTTATTTACAAGATGAGTATAGCATGTCCATCGTACTTTGTCAAGAAGAAAATGAGAATTATTTGCATTTATTTTTTGAAAGAAATTCCGGGCAGATTTCTCCGCCCGGAAAGGTCGCTTGTTACACAGCTGCCTCTTTCACAACGGCCACGCCGTCGACCAGGTTTGCCATTTCCAGCGTGCCCTCAATGGCCATCTGGCGCTCCATCAGATCGGTGAGGATGACCATGCCATCCTTGCACTCAATGCGCATAACGTTGCGCATCATCACCGTCTCAGGGGTCAGGCTGTTCTTATATACAGTAGAAAGACACATAGACTTTTTCCTCGCTTACTTGACGTCCAGGCTGCTCAGGACCACGCTCAGACGCATGTTGCCCTTTTCAAAATCAGACACCGCAGCCATAACCTGCTCGTAGGCTACATGGTTGCCGGCATCTTCCAGCTTGCCAGCCAGATCTGCCAGTTCCTTGGCGTGGGCGGCATTGTGGCCCACCATATACTTCATCAGTGCGGTCAGCTCTTCCATGGGAGTGTGCTCGCAGCTGCCCTGGCAGCCGGCGCACTGACCCTCACAGCCATGGGAATGGTCGTGGGGATGGGCATGATCGTGCAGATGATCGTGGTCATGGGGGTGTACATGGTCATTCTCATGGGTGTGCTCGTGGGTGTGTTCATGGGTATGAGGATGCTCGTGCTGAGGAGCACCGCCGGCAATGTGATCTTCGTGGATGTGCATTGCAATTCCTCCTTTGGTTTTTTCCCTATTATACTCTTTTGCCCCGGTTCTGTCAAAGTATTTATTTTCCGGGAAATATCCCCCGGTGGGGCTTGCCAAAAGGGGAAAATCCGGGTATAATAGCCAGGAAAAATTGTCAGAAAGCAGGTGGTGTTCATGTCCGATCATCACGAGCATGCCCATATGGATCATGAATACCTCCATGCCCACGGCATTGCCCATTCCCACAACCATGTTCACGAGAACCAGAAGGCGGTGATCAACCGGCTGTCCCGGGCCATTGGCCATCTGGAGAAAGTCAAGCGGATGGTGGAGGAGGGGCACGACTGCTCGGAAGTGCTGATCCAGCTGGCAGCAGTGCGCTCGGCCCTGGACAATACCGGCAAGGTGATTCTCAAAGACCACATGCGCCACTGCATGGTGGATGCCGTCGCCGCCGGAGACCAGGACGCCATTGACGATCTGTGCCAGGCCATTGACAAATTTATGAAGTAATGTAGAAAAGGCCATCCCGCAGGGTGGCCTTTTCTTTGTGCACTATGGTTATGGAGAAAGCCTCGTTACCGGGCGGAAATCCCAGTCAACGGAAAATGTACGCAGCGCATCAGCACCGGGCCTTGCCCGGTACGGGAGTCGATTGCCGTTCCTCCAGTGGGAGGAACGTAAGGAAGCCGCCAGTGTTTGCACTGGCGTCAGCAGCTGTCCACCGGACAGCTGCATTTGGATGGGTTCGACTCCCTTCTTCTTATTCAGACAAGAAAAAGCCACCCCGTGGGGTGGCCTTTTCTTTGCATGCTATTGTAATAGAGTAAGCTCCGTTACCGGGCAGAAATCCGGGAAAAAGAACAGGCCCGGAGCGCAAAGGCTCCAGGCCCTGCCTGGTGGAGCAGGATACGGGAGTCGATTGCCGTTCCTCCAGTGGGAGGAACGCAAGGAAGCCGCCAGTGTTTGCACTGGCGTCAGCAGCTGTCCACTGGACAGCTGCATTTGGATGGGTTCGACTCCCTCTTTCTTACAGACAAGAAAAAGCCACCCCGTAGGGTGGCCTTTTCTTGTCTGGAGCAGGATACGGGAGTCGAACCCGCCTTCACGGCTTGGGAAGCCGTTGTATTACCGATATACGAATCCTGCATGTGCTGGTATTATAGCAGAGCCGGCGGAAAAAAGCAACCACTTTTTGTCGAAGAAGGTATCTGGCAATCGATGCCGCCCTTTGAAAATCATCCGGGAAAAAACTGGAAAATTCCGGAAAAAGTACTTGACAATCGGCATATATTCCGATAAAATGAACTGGTCTGCCAATGGCGCGGACAAATCCTTGCTCCCGGCGGCGCCGGGGGCCAAAAGTCCAAAAGGAGGTGCAATCAACATGGCTAAGATCACCGGTAAGTATGAGGTGCTCTACATCATCGACCCCACTCTGGGCGAGGAGGGCACTGCAGCACTTGTGGAAAAGTTCAAGGCAATGGTGGAGGCGGAGGGTACTCTGACCAATATCGATGAGTGGGGCAAGCGTCGTCTGGCATACCCCATCAACGACATGGCAGAAGGCTACTACGTTCTGATGAACATGGAAACCAAGCCCGAGTTCCCTGCAGAGCTGGAACGTGTGATGAAGATCACCGAAGGCGTTATGCGCTGCCTGACCACTGCTGTGGAGGAGTAATCCATGCTCAACCACATTGTTATCATGGGTCGTCTGACCCGTGACCCTGAGCTTCGCCGTACCGGCAGCGGAATTGCCGTTGCCAGTTTCAGCGTAGCTGTCGACCGGGACTTCGGCGGCAGAGACGGCGGCGAGCGGGAAACCGATTTTATTGATTGTGTTGCCTGGCGTCAGACCGGAGAGTTTGTCTCCAAGTATTTCACCAAAGGCTCCATGATCGTGGTTTCCGGTCGGCTCCAGATTCGCAGCTGGACCGACAAAGATGGCAACAAGCGTCGCACTGCGGAAGTCGTTGCAGACAATGTCTACTTCGGCGACAGCAAGCGCAGCAGCGAGAGCGGCAACAACACCTACGGCGGCAACGCTTATGGTGGCAACAGCTACGGCAGCAATGGAAACTCCTATTCTGCCCCCAGCTACGGCAGTGCTCCCGCTACTCCCAACTACGGTGGCTACAGCGCCCCCGCAGCCGCTCCGGCATCGGATTTCGCTATGCTGGAGGACGATGACGCCCAGCTGCCCTTCTAATTTTTACTGAACTTTTTCTACAACGCTTACAAGGAGGGAAAATCCATGGCTAACGAACAGCGTATGCGTCCCCGCAAGCGCAAGAAGGTTTGCGCATTCTGCGTGGATAAGGTGACCAGCATCGATTACAAGGACACCGCTAAGCTCCGCCGTTACCTGTCCGAGCGCGGCAAGATTCTGCCCCGCCGTACCACCGGTACCTGCGCTGAGCATCAGCGTGACCTGACCACCGCCATCAAGCGTGCCCGTCAGATCGCCCTGCTGCCCTACGTCGCTGACTGATTGACGAAGTTACATCCCAAAAGCTTTCTGCGCTTTTGGGATGTTTTTCTATATTTTGGAAAAAATGGGTAAGATAGAGGAAATGGCAGGTTCACGGAAGGAACAAACCATAGATGTGAGGTGCAGATTATGAAAACATTGTTTTATGGCGGCAGTATCCTGACCATGGAGGAAAATCTGTATGCCCAGGCCCTGGTTGCGGAGGATGACAAAATCCTGGCAGTGGGCTCAGAGGAAGAAATGCGGGCCTTGGCAGGCAACTGCGAAGAGGTGAATCTTCAGGGCGCAACCCTGATGCCCGGATTTATCGACGCCCACAGCCATTTCTCCCAGATGGCCAGCGCCCAGCTTCAGATTTCTCTGGACGGAGCGGATACGGTGGAGGAAATGCAGCGCAGGATTTGGCAGTTCCTGGAAAAGAACAAACCCGCCCCCGGCCAGTGGGTCACCGCTCGGGACTATGACAAAGCCCCGCCGTTTCCCACATTGGAACAGCTGGACAGCTTTGCTCCGAAAAATCCTCTGGTGATTCACCACAAGTCCGGTCATATGGGCTTTTTGAATAGTCTGGCCCTGGAAGCCCTGGACATTACCCCCCAGACCCAGGCCCCGGAGGGAGGACGGATTGAAACCAAGGACGGAAAGCTCACCGGATACCTGGAAGAAAACGCCTTTGTTTCTTACCTGAAGAAAATCCCTATGGCGCCCCCGGAGCAGCTGCTCCAGGCCTATGCCCAGGCCCAGGACATCTACGCTTCCTACGGTATCACCACCATCCAGGACGGTATGATCGTCCGGGAGCTGCTGCCGCTGTATCACATGCTGCTGGGCCGGAAGCTGCTGAAGCTGGATCTGGTGGCCTACCCCGACCCGGACACCTACCCCCAGGCCCAGGAGGAACTGGGCAAAGCCAGTCGTCATCTGCGTATCGGGGGCATGAAAATCTTCCTGGACGGTTCTCCCCAGGGCCGGACAGCCTGGATGCGCAAGCCCTACGCCTGCGGCGGCGACTACCGGGGCTACGGCACCATGACCGATGATGCGGTAAAGCAGGCCATGGAAAAAGCAGCCAGGCAGGAAACCCAACTGCTGGCCCACTGCAACGGTGACGCAGCGGCGGAGCAGTTTTTGTCCTGCCTGGAAGCGGTAGAAGGGGAATATCCCCAGTTGAAAAATTTGCGGCCGGTGATTGTCCACGGCCAGCTGATGGGTCTGGATCAGCTGCCCAAGGCAGCGGCGCTGGGTGCGATGATTTCCTTCTTCGTGGCCCATGTGTACCACTGGGGCGATATCCATGTGAAGAATTTCGGCATGGAACGCTCCAGTCGGATCAGCCCCGCCCGCAGCGCTCTGGAACAGGGCATCCCCATCACCTTCCACCAGGACGCTCCGGTGATTCAGCCGGACATGCTGGAAACCCTGTGGTGCGCCTGCTGCCGCCGAACCCGGGGCGGTATGGTGCTGGGACGGGAGGAACAGATTCCTGTGCTGGATGCCCTGAAAGCGGTAACGGTCAACGCCGCCTATCAGTACTTTGAAGAGAAGGATAAGGGCACCCTGGCCCCGGGAAAGCGGGCGGATTTCGTAATCCTGAGCCAGAATCCCCTGGAAATCCCGGCAGAAAGCTTAAGAAGCATTCAGGTTCTGCAAACCTGGAAGGACGGCCAGTGCATCTATACCCGCCAGTAAATCCCAAGCTTCCGGTTTACTCCGTGTACTGACTCAAATCCAATCTGTCCCGGTCGTTGGGATGGATGGTGAAGGTGATGCCGGTGATTTCTGCCCACTGATAATCCCCAATTTGGCGATTTTTGATGTCGGACAGAATCTGATCCTTGGCATTCATAACCGCTTCTGCTCCGGCGTCGGGAGAGGCGTGAACCATTGCGGTCTGATCGCCATAGTAGCCTGCCCAAATATCCACGATGCAGCCCGGTACTGCCCGATATTCCACATCCACCTGAACGGTTCCCGGGGCCAGCTTGGCATCGGTTTCCACCTGGGGCACATCCGCATCGGGGGCGGTGGGCATATTCCAGGATTCAAATCCCGTCAGTTTTTCCTCATCGTCCAGGGAAAAACGGCGGGTGACGGTGTCGGTTACGGTCATATTCAGACGGGAGCCTTCCCCATAGGTAAAGCTGGAGGCTTCCACGAAGCACATCCCAATGCCCACGCCGCCGATGAGCAGGCCCGCAAATACCAAAATCAGGGCAGTCAGACGCAGTTTACGCATGGTCGCCCACCTCCTTGTGCATGTTGTTCGGTTTCTTCCAAATCAAAGTACAGGCAAAGACCAGCACGCCGCAGCCGCACAGCACGATGCCGATGCTTCCCAGAAGCAGTCCCAGTGCCGGATATCCCTGCACCAGAAGCACTCCCAAGGTACCGGTGCAGACCAGGAAAAATCCCACGGCGCACACCACAGGCACCGCTGCACACACCAGGGCAAAATTCCAGGCCCACCGGCACAGAACTTTTGCCACCCGGATAGACCATGCAAACAGGGCGCCGATCATACCCCATAGCCGCCGATTCAAGTCCTTGATCCAACCCCAGAATGTACGGGGGCGAGGCTGTTTCGGCGGCGTTTCCACTTTGCGCTGCTCCGGCACGTCTTCTTTCTTCAGACGAAGCTGCAAGTTCTGCCAATGCCCTGACAGCCACTTGCGGAGTTTGCCCCAGGCGGTTTGGCATTTGTGCCAGAACCGTTCCAGCCAGCCGGCGCACTGAATGGCGGCCTCTTTCACCGGGGCGCTGGGCTCCTTGACCTTGGACTGCCAGTCGGGGCTGATGTGATACGCTTCCAGAATCTCCGCCGCCAGATCGTCCAGCGAGCCAAAATCCCGGATGGCCTCCTCCTCGGACAGCCCGCCTTCCATCCGCATCTGGATGTGCTGGGCGTATTCTTCCAGAATGTCCTGCTGCTCCGACGGCTGCAGAATCCGAATCCGCTCCTGAAGCTGCCTTAAAAATTCTTCTTTGTTCATTGCCATTCTCCTTCCTGTTTGCTAGGCCCCATGCTCCTGCAAAAATTCATTCACCTGCTGGGAAAATTGCAGCCACTCCGCTTCCAGGGCATCCCGGTACAGGACGCCGGCTGCAGTGAGGTGATAGTATTTTCGGGGCGGGCCTTCTGAGGATTCCCGCAGATAGGTTTCAAAATAGTGCTCGTTGGTCAGCCGCTTCAGCAGCGGATAAATGGTGCCTTCGTTCACGTCCACCACTTTGGAAACTTCCGCTACCAATTCGTACCCGTACATATCCCGTTTCCGGACAGATTCCAGTACGATCAGCTCCAGCACACCTTTCTTGAACTGGGCATTCACCAGCATCCCCCCTTTTGTAACTATACTATACCAGCTACTGTGCATTGTCAAGTACTGAGATATTAAGAATACTTGAAGATTCTTCCCATGGGTATTTCTTTGGATTTTCTCCCGGGCCGGGGGATTCCTTCCTTTACAACCGGGGAAAAATTTGGTATCCTATACAGCGGAAAGGGAGGTAACTGCCGTGAAAACCAAAAAGCTGACCCTTCTGGCACTGCTGACTGCCATTGCACTGACCATTTTTCTGGTGGAAGCCCAGATTCCGCCGCTGGTGCCCATTCCCGGCATCAAGCTGGGCCTTGCCAATATCGTCACGGTGTTTGCCGTGTTTGCCCTGGGCAGCCGGGAGGGGGCCTGTGTTCTCTTTGCCCGGATTTTCCTGGGGGCCATCTTTGCCGGATTCGGCACCATCTTCTATTCCGCCGCCGGCGGACTGTGTGCCATTTTGGTGACGCTGCTGGTGAAAAAGATTCTCACCAAAAAACAGCTTTGGGTTGCCGGCTGCCTGGGAGCCATTGCCCACTCTGTGGGGCAGATGGCCATGGCCATTGCTCTCACCGGCACTCCGGCGCTGATTGTTTACCTGCCGGTTATGGTGGTGATCAGCATCATCACCGGACTGTTCACCGGGCTGTGCGCCCAATTTCTGGTTAACCGAGGAAAGTTATGGAAAATTACTTCAACATGAACTTAAGCAAGCAGGAAATCGATGCCATTTCCAATCTGGGCCTTGCCCATATGGGAGACTGCGTGTTTGAAATCCTGTGCCGAGCCTACCTGTGCGCCCAGGGAGAAAAAACCGTGGACAAGCTCCATCGGGATACCATCAACATGGTCAAAGCCACAGCTCAGGCCAAATTTGTGGACAAACTGCTGCCATCGCTGACGGAGGAGGAACTGGCCTACTACCGCCGGGGCAAGAATGCCCACGTCCACGCCGTACCCAAATCCGCTACCCCCGCCGAGTACGCCAAGGCCACCGGACTGGAAGCCCTGTTCGGGGCGCTGTACCTGTCCGGTCAGACCCAGCGGCTGAACGAACTGTTCCGGGGCGTGATGGAAAACCCCTAAGGAGGAAACCCTATGGCTTTTGATGCCGTTTTTCTGTCCGCAGTGCTGGAGGAAATCCGCACCCGATGTCTGGGTGCCCGGGTGGATAAAATCCACCAGCCCAGCCGGGACACGTTGATTTTGCACTTGCGCTGCCGGGAAGGCCGGGAAAAGCTGCTCTTTGCCGCCAACCCCACCGCTCCCCGGCTCCACCTGACCAACGCCTCTCCGGAAAATCCGGCGGAGCCGCCGATGTTCTGCATGCTCCTGCGCAAGCACCTGTTGGGTGCCAAGCTGACGGAAGTATCTCAGATTCCCATGGAGCGGGCGGCGGCCTTCACCTTCGACTGCACCGACGAAATGGGATTTCCGGTGCAGAAAAAGCTGGTGGCCGAACTAATGGGCAGAACCTGCAACCTGTACCTGCTGTCCCCGGAGGGACGGATTCTGGACTGTCTGCGCCGCATCGACCTGGACGAAAGCGCCAAGCGGGCGGCGCTGCCGGGGCTGAATTACCAGCTGCCGGAGCCGATTGCCAAACAAAATCCCATGGAAGATGTGGACTATTCCGGCTTGCTTACCCAAAACGGGGCGGATTTGCTCTGTGATCGGCTGATGGACACCCTGGGTGGCCTGTCCCCCTTGGTATGCCGGGAGGCGGCGCTGTTTGCCGCAGGCAGCGTGGATGCCCGGATTTCCGAGCTGGATGTGGCTGCTGCTGCCGAGAAGTTGGAACTGTTCTTCCGGGAGCATTGCCTGCATCCTGCCCCCTACTGCTTTTTGCTGCCTGACGGCACCCCCAAGCAGTTTGCCTTCTGCCCCATCCGGCAATACGGCAGCTGCACCCGGGCGGAGTCCTTCGGCGCACTGCTGGACAGCTACTACACCCTCCGGGACCGGAAGGACGCCATGCGGCAGAAAAGCCAGGCGGTGCGCAAAACCGTCCAGAACCTGTGCACCCGGCTGACCCGGAAGCTGGCCATCCAGGAAAAGGAACTGGAAGCTACCTATGACCGGGAGCGACTGCGGCAGCTGGGAGACATTCTAACCGCCAACCTCCACCGGGTGGTGAAGGGACAGACGGTGGTTTCCTGCGAAGATTTTTACGATGAAGAGATGAAAATCGTGGACATTCCCCTGTCACCCATTCTCTCTCCCCAGCAGAACGCCGCCAAGTTCTACAAGGACTACACCCGGATGAAAAACGCCGAGAAGGAACTGACCCATCAGATTTCCCTGGGCGAAACGGAACTGCAATACCTGAAAAGCGTGCTGGAAGAGCTGAACCGGGCCCAGACCGAGGCGGAACTGGAAGAAATCCGCCGGGAATTGCAGGAAGGCGGGTATCTGCGTCCCGAATCCGGGAAAAAGCGCATCCGCCAGGAAAAACTGAAGCCCATGGCCTTTACCTCCACCGACGGCTATCCCATCTATGTGGGACGAAACAACCGGCAAAATGAGGAGTTGACCTTCCGGACTGCCCGGAAAGACGACCTCTGGTGCCACGCCTCCAAGGTTCACGGCTCCCATGTGATTATCGCCTGCGGCGGCACCACTCCGCCGGATAACACCATCACCCAGGCCGCCCAGCTGGCTGCATACTACGCCGAAACCACCGGCGGCCGGAATGTTCCGGTGGATGTGACCACGGTGAAGCAGGTGAAGAAAATCCCCAACGGCAAGCCCGGTATGGTGATCTACCACACCTACAAAACCGTCATTGCCAACCCCTATCCGGACATCGTTCTGGATGAACTGAACGCAGAAAAAACCGAATGAAAAACCGCCGTGCTCCGGGAAATTCCCAGGCACGGCGGTATTGTTTTGGATCGGTTTGGAAACACGATTAACGCTGATGGTTGAGTCTGTCAGCCTTGGAGAATACCACGAAGCCCACGGCAAACAGGATAATCAGGGCGCCCACGGCGATATTCTCGTTCTGCAATGTCAGGCCAAAGATATTTACGGAAATACCGGCGGTCAGCTGGCTGATGACGGACACCAAAGTCATGCCCACAAAGGAGGCACCCTTGCCGCAGATATCCATCAGACCATAAAATTCACCGCTGCGCTCCGCCGGGATAATCTTGCCCAGGTAGCTGCGGCTCAATGCCTGGATACCGCCCTGGAACATGCCCACCAGCACAGCCAGCACCCAGAACTGCCACTGGGATACCAGGAACATGGCAAACAGGGTGATGAAGGTATAGGCACCGATGCAGACCTTAATCAGCAGCCCTGTGTCATACCGGGCAGACAGCCGACCAAAGAAGATGGAGCAGGGGAAGGCCACAAATTGGGTCAGAAGCAGCGCCAGCAGCAGTCCTGTGGTGTCCAGACCCAGGGCTGCGCCGTAGGCGGTTGCCATGTCGATGATGGTGTATACGCCATCGATGAAGAAGAAAAAGGAAACCAGATACAGGAAAATGTGCTTGTCCTTCCGGGCGTCCCGGATGGTGCGGCCCAGCTGGCGGAAGGAATCGCCCCAGGGGCTTTCGCTGTAGGTGACATAGGCCTTCTGCCGGTAGCGTTTTGCCAGGGGCAGGGTGCAGCCCAGCCACCACAGGGCGGTGACCAGGAAGGCCAGCATCATGGCGGTGGTCTGGCTCAGACCGAAGCTGCCGCCGCCCAGCACCAGCACCAGGCAGAGAATAAAGGGAATCACCGAGCCGATGTAGCCATAGGCGTAGCCCATGGAGGAAATGGTGTCCATCCGGCCTTCTTCGGTGATTTCCGGCAGCATGGAGTCATAAAACACAATGCTGGAGGAATAGCCCACCCGGGCGGCTACAAAAATGCCCAGGAACAGCAGCCACCCACTGGAAAAGCCCAGCAAAGCGCAGCTGATGACGCCCACCGCTACGCAAAGCAGGAACAAAGGCTTCTTGAAGTTCCGGTCCGACAGTGCGCCGCAGATGGGGCCGATGATGGCCACCAGCACCGTGGCGATGGAGCCGGCATAGCCCCAGTAGCTCAGGTACAGGTTCTCGTCCACCCCGGCAGAAGATGCCAGGGCATTGAAATAAATGGGAATCAGAGTGGAAACCATGAGAATAAAGGCAGAATTGCCAATATCATAGAGAATCCAGCTCCGCTCCAATGCCGTGAGTTTGAAGGTTTTGTTCATGTTCTCTCTCCGTTGTATCTTTTTTGGATTAACCAAAGGTTGCCTGGAAGTCTTCGCCGAGGGCTTCCCCGGTCTGCATATGCTCCTGAATCTGCCGGAGCATCTCCGGGTAGCGCCGGACCTGCCGGTTAAACCGTGCCAGCAGTTCACTGTCCATCCGGGCGTAGACCGGCAGACCTCTTCGGGGAACCAGATTGTCCAGCAGGTTGGCATTGATCAGTTTCAGCAGCCGCTCCCGGCCTTTCCGGTTTTTACTGGACAGGAAATTCAGGGCAAAGATCATGTTCCGCACGCCACGGTTTACATTGGCGCCGGTGGCGCCGGGGAAAAATTCCGCTACGGTCATGCATTCGCCCCGGGTCAGCTTCAGGAATTTGCTGATGTTATAGGTGTGGGGAGAGGGTTCTCCATCCATTTCCAGCAGATACCGGTCAAACTCCGATTCCAGGGCCACATGACGGACTTCCCCGCTGTCTACCTTGCTCTGAACAAAGGGGTGGCAGGCAGAATCCAGGCAGTAATGACCCAGCAGTCCGTACAGATAGGCCCGGGCCGCTTCGGAAGTGGCGGCAGCACAGGCCCGGGTAAAGAATTCCTGCCCGGTCTGGCTGTGAAACTGACCGCCCAGCTGTCCAACGGCGGTTTTCATCAGGGGATTGTAGTAAAAGAAAAAGTCCGGCCCCTGCAGTCCTACGTCGAACATCCGGCGAAACCGGGAAATACATTGCCGGGCATCCGGCGGGAGATTGGGCAGAACCAGCTTACCGAACCGGTAGTGGGCATAACTGGCAGGCATAGCATCACCTCAACGCATTTTTTGTCTATTTTACACCACATGGGCGGAAAAAGCTAGAGGAAGGAAGAAAAGTTTTGAACAAGACCATGTAAAGCTGCGGTAAGTTGCATTCCGGCTGTTTTTATGGTATAATCCGGAAAAACTGCCGGAAAGGGTACGATTTTTCATGCAGACACGAAAGCTATATTACGAAGATTCCCACTTACGCCGCTTCACCGCCCAGGTGCTGGCCTGTGAGGAAAATGGGCAGAATTATCGGGTGATTCTGGACGCTACCGCCTTCTACCCGGAAGGCGGCGGACAGGGAGCGGACACCGGTATTTTGGGCGGCGTCCGGGTCCTGGATACCCGGGAAGCGGGAGAAACGGTGGTGCATTTTTGCGACGGTCCTCTGGCCCCTGGCAGCACCGTGGAAGGGCAGATTGATTACGACGCCCGGTTCCTGCGGATGCAGCAGCACAGCGGCGAGCATATTGTGTCGGGCATTATCAACCGCCGGTTTGGTTACCATAATACCGGGTTTCACATGGGCGCCGACTGCATCACCATTGATTTTGACGGTGTGATTTCTCCGGAAGTGCTGCCGGAAATCGAGGCGGAAGCCAACCGGGCGGTGTGGCAGAATCTGCCCATCCGGTGCTGGTATCCCAGCCAGGAGCAGCTGCCCCAGGTAAATTACCGCACCAAACGGGCGCTTCCCTGGCCGGTGCGGATTGTGGAGATTCCCGGCTTTGACTGCTGCGCCTGCTGCGGTACCCATGTGGGGGCCACGGGAGAAATTGGGCTGATTAAGCTATTCAGCGCTGTGCATTTCCGTGGCGGCACCCGGATGGAAATGGCCTGTGGAAAGCGGGCGCTGGAAATTCTGAACACTGCCTATCAGCAAAACAAGCTGGTGTCCCAGGCATTTTCTGCTCAGATTACGGAAACCGGAGCGGCAGCCCAGCGAATGAACGATCTGGCAGCTGCCCAGAAGTACCGGATCATTGGCCTGGAAAAGCGGATTTTTGCAGGAATTGCAGAATCGCTTGCCGGAACCGGGGATGTTTTGCTGTTTGAATCTGACCTGGACGGCACCGCTCTGCGGGAACTGACCGATGCGGTGGCGGAAAAAAGCGGCGGCAGGGCTGCGGTATTCAGCGGCAGCGACGAAACTGGTTACGGCTTCTGCCTGGCCCAGCCGGGATCCGATTTGCGGCAGCTTTGCAAAGAGATGACCGCGGCCCTTTCCGGCCGGGGCGGCGGCAAGCCCGGATTCCTCCAGGGCCGGGTTCAGGCTGGAAAAGCGGAGATTGAAGCCTTCTTCCGCACCCGATAAGAAAAATGCCCCCGCCAGGGTGTACTGGCGGGGGTTTGCACTATACATGGATGTCAGACAGGGCGGCGGCCACGTTCTGGATGTTTTCCTCACAGGCTTCCGGATTGCGGTGATAGTACTCCTGAAACAGCACATCCACCACAATCAGCAGGGCAATTCTGGCCGGAACGGAGCCGGACTGGAAGGGTCCTTCGTTGGAACCGCATCGCAGCACTACCTCCGCAAGAGAGGCTGCCGGAGACTTGGGAAACCGGGTGACCAAGATGGTATGGACGCCCCTGCTCTTTGCCAATTCCAGCAGCTGCAGACCGTTGATGGTGGCACCGGAGTAGGAAAACAGAATCATCACGTCATCTTTTCCCATGGTGGCCACGGCAGTCATCTGCATGTGGTAGTCCGAAATAGCTTGGAACTTGCCGCTGACGGTGGAAAACAGGTGGGCGCACTCGCTGGCCATAATCATGGAGCCGCCGGAACCTAGGCAAATTACCCGGGGGGCTTTTTCAATCAGCTCCACCGCCTGCATCACCTGCTCCGGCTCCATCAGACGGATGGTCTGCTGCACGGCGTCATGGGCCAGCCGGGCGATTTCCTGGCTGCGGCCGGTGACAGTGTCGGAGGCATCCTCCGGATGCTTGGACAGAGAGGCCGAGTGCCGGGCCAGCTCAATTTTGAAAGCGTTGAAGCCCTTCAGCTGCAGGCTACGACAGAACCGGGAGATGGTAGCTTCGGCGGTACCGCATTCGTCAGCCAGCTGGGTGATGGACATGAACTGCACCTGGGCGTGCTGGGCCAGCACAAAATCCGCTACTTTTCGTTCCGCTGCGGTAAGCTGATAATAAGATGCGTGGATTCGTTCCAGAATGTCCATATGCTGTTCGTCCATTCCAGGTCTCCTTTCGTGGGGCGGTGATGTAAGAAAACGTTCGGTTATTCGCCGAGAATCTGACCCATCATCTGGTCAACCAGGGTCAGGCAGCGGGGCACATGGAAGGGGCCTTTGAAGGTAGAACCCTTGCAGGCAGGCTGGGTGGGCTTGCCGTCCCGACGCAGATAGCCGTACCACTCGCCGTATTCGTCGGCAAAGTAGGTCTTGCAGTAATCGAGGATCTGATAGAAGATATCCAGGTACTTTTCGTCCTTGGTATCCCGGTAGATCATCATGGAGGCAATCAGTGCCTCGTTGTGGGGCCACCACAGCTTCATGTCGTGCTCATAAGCTTCCGGAGGATTGCCCAGGCAGTCCATGAAGTACAGAATGCCGCCGTACTCCTTGTCCCAGCCCATGTTAAAGGCCATATTGAATACGTCAATGGCCTTGGCATGCAGTTCCTTGTCCCCGGTATCGTTGGCGTAGTCCATCAGGAACCAGCTGCACTCGATATCGTGACCGGGGTTGACCATCCGGCCTTCGGTAATGTCCAGCCGGGGGGTGCCGTCGGGGGCCACGTTTTCCAGGGTGCAGTGCAGGTCGGGCTTGACGTGGTAGCGGAAAATGTCGCTGACGCATTCTTTGGCCCGGGCGTCGTATACGTCCTTCATTTCCGGGTCAACCCGCTTCATCACGCCGGTGACGTTCAGAATAATCATGGGGATGCCCAGGGAGCGGCCGCTGCGGGTTTCGGGAATGGTCTTGGGGCCGAGGCCGGTGGGGTCGGGCATGCCGTGGTTCAGGTTCCAGTACATGTCGTAAGCCCGGCGTGCCCGCTCCAGGTACTCCCGCTCACCGGTAATGCCGTAGTACTCGGCATTGGCAATGCAGTAGAAGGCCTCAGAGTAGCAGTAGCGGCGCTGGCGCAGAGGCTTGCCGTCGCCGGTAACGGTGAAGTAGAGCCGTCCGCCGGCTTCGTGATTGACGCAGTATTTTTCCAGGAAATCGATGCAGCTCTTGGAAGCGGCCAGCCAATCTTCCCGCACGCCGTAAACGTGGCACAGGTAAGCGTAGGTCCAGCCGCAGCGGCCCTGCATCCAGACGCTCTTGTCGGTGGAGAAGATTTTGCCCTGGCGGTCCAGGCAGGTGTAAATGCCGCCATGGACGGGGTCCATGCCGTTTTTCAGCCAGAAATCAGCTGTGATTTTCAGCTGATCCTGAATCCACTGGCGCTCTGCAAGAAATTTTTGACGATCCATGGATGATTCCTCCTGTAAATGTTGTGTGCCCTCCCGGGCGATCTTTTCTTCATCATACCATTGCGGAAAAATAATTTCAACTGCAATGGAGAAAAGGAAAAACTTTTTTGTCAAAGGGTGACACTCCGGGGAAACTGTGCTACAATGGAGCCAATCTCATCCCCGGAGGTAAGCGAAATGTTTCAGAAACTGTTGAACCCGGAAAATCCTTTGATGATTACCATGACCCAGGTCACCGACTGCATTTTCCTGAGCCTGTTCTGGCTGCTGGGCTGCATTCCGGTGCTGACTATGGGGGCGTCCTTTGCGGCGCTGTACGATGCCGCCTTCCGGGGTTACCGCCAGGGGGAGAAGCACACCTGGCATCGGTTTTTCCGGGTATTCCTGCGCAATCTCAAGCCGGGTCTTCTGCCTTCGGTGGTATTTGCCGGGGTGTTCTGGGCTGCTGCCTGGGGAATGATTTCCCTGTGGAACGGCGCAGTGCTGGGGCAGCTTTCCTGGATGCTGTTTTCCGCCGGTGCGGTGGTGGGAATTCTGCTGCTGGGAATCCTGAGCGTGCTGTTTCCCATGCTGTCCCGGTTTGAAAATTCCTTTTTGGGACTGCTGAAAAATACCGTGTTTCTGAGCCTGAGCAAGCTGCCCTTTACCCTGGCACTGGGGGCCATCAATGCGGTGGGACTGTATCTGTGCCTGCGGTTTATTTTCCCGATCTTTTTCCTGCCGGCACTGCTGGCGCTGATTGACAGCCTGCTGATTGAGCCCATGTTCAAACCTTACTTAACCCCAACCGAAAGCGCTGCCCCGTGAGGGCGGCGCTTTTTCAATGGGTCTGAACCCAGTGGCACAGTGCCTGGGCCAGAGCGGCGTGTCCCTTACGGGTCAGATGCATGTAGTCAATCTTGTTAAATTCACAGCCTAAGGTGCCGGCATCCAGGAAGTGAACGCCCAGCAGGCGGCATTGTTCTTCGTAATACCGGGCCAGTTCCCGGGAACGCTGGACGCAGCCGCTGCCCATGGTGGCGGCCACCGGGCTGGTGAGCATGCCCTCTTCAATGGGAGGCGGGGCGATGACCAGAATATTGGGGGCGTGATCTCCCCAGCAGGGGGTGTCCATGGCCTTCTTTACCAGTCTGCCCATGCCCAGTCCAATGCAGGCACCGCTGGCGCAGAAACGGTCTTTGGTATCATTGGTACCCAGCATGATAATCAAAAGATCAACGGGTTCGTGGCTTTTCAGACACGGATGAATATACTCCAGCGCGCTGAGCCCTTCAAAAAGCGGGTCGGAAAAGCAGGTGGTTCTGCCGCTGAGTCCTTCTTCAATGACCAGGTATTCTTCACCCAGATGTTTTTGCAGCAGCTTTGTCCAGCGCTCGTCCTCATTGAAGCGAATGCCCCCGTCGGCACAGTCGGCAGGGTCGGCGCAGTAGCCATGGGTGTTGGAATCCCCAAGGCAAAGAATATGTTTTTTCATGGAATGCACCCTCCTGTTTTTTCTTACAGGATAGCATGTTTTGTGCACCCGTCAAGGGTAGGGGAAAACTTTCGTCAATGTGCTGTAAATGAGATCACTGTTTTTGTGCGTAATGGAAAAAGTTTTCTATTTCGACATCTTCTGGAAAATAATTTTCAGAAAATAGTTGACAAAGGAAAAGTTCTCGTGTAATATCTTCAGTAGAACGCACGATTTGCTGTGTCGAATTGTGCAAAATAACAAACTGTGAGGAGAATGTGATTATGAAGAAGGTTATCGCACTTCTGCTGGCTCTGGTCATGGTTCTTTCCCTGGGCGCTTGCTCCGTGGAAAAGACCGCGGAAACCAAGGCTCCCGAAACCCAGCCCGCTGCCACCGAAGGCACCCAGGCTGCGGCTCCCGAAGCTGCCGGCGATCCCGTAGAAATCTCTCTGTGGACCTACCCCATCGGCAAGTGGACTGACGAGGCTACCGTCTCCGCTCTGCTGGCTGACTTCAACGCTGCTTACCCCAACATCACCGTCAAGGTCGAGTACCTGGACTACACCAATGGTGACGACAAGGTCAACACCGCCATCGAAGGCGGCCAGGCTCCTGACATCGTTATGGAAGGACCCGAGCGTCTGATCGCCAACTGGGGCGCCAAGGGCCTGATGGTCGACCTGAAGGACATCGTTCCCGCCGGTACTTATGACTCCGTTCTGTCCTCCTGCACCAGCGCTGACGGTGCTGTCTACGAAATGCCCGTATGTATGATTGCTCACTGCATGGCCATCAATCGGGACGTGTTCGAGGCTGCTGACGCTCTGCAGTACCTGAACGAGGAAACCCACACTTGGAATTCTGTAGAAGACTTCTTCAAGGCTGTTCAGGCTGTGTATGATGCCGGCAACGAGTACGTTGGCACCATCTACTGCGGCGGTCAGGGCGGCGACCAGGGCACCCGTGCTCTGATTACCAACCTGAGCGGCGGCACCTACGCCAATGCCGAGCATACCGAGTACACCTACGCTTCTCAGGAAAATGCGGAAGCTCTGGCCAAGCTGTATGTCCAGGACGGCATCACCTTCGATACCGCTATCCAGGCTGCAGACGAAATCCAGGCTTTTGTCAACGGCACCTTCCAGATGGCTTTCTGCTGGAACATCGGCCAGGAAGTTACCAATGCTGACGCTCTGAGCTTCGACGTTCTGCCCATGGCATTCCCCTCCGACACCACTCCCTCCCTGCAGGGCGGTATCTGGGGCTTCGGCGTGTTCGACAATGGCGATGAGGCCAAGATCGAGGCTGCCAAGACCTTCATCAAGTTCATGACTGAAGACGACGCTCAGTACATCAAGGCTGTGGAAGCCACCACCTATGCTCCTGTCCGTGATGTGGAAGGCGTTTACGTCACCGACGAGCTGTTCCCCGAGTACAACCTGCTCAGCCCCATGATGGGTGACTACTACCAGGTCACCAAGGGCTGGACTCAGGCCCGTACCGAGTGGTGGAACATGCTGCAGCGTGTCAGCGCCACCGACGGCTCCGTGGAAGCCATCCTGGCTGAAATGGAAACCGCTCAGACTGCTGCCAATGCCGCTGCTGCCGCAGAAGGCTGATTCCTGACCGGAAAGAAGAAATAGTCATCTGAACAGCGCCCCTCCCCTTCGAGGGGAGGGGCGTTTTCCAAAGCGAATTTACGAGAGGGGGATCTTTTTGGTCAAGACACCTGTGCAATATAACAAAAAGCAGCGCCGCCTGGTAATGCAGGAAAATGTGGCAGCCTACGCCTTTTTGCTGCCGTTTTTAATCTTCTTCGTAGGCTTTGTGCTGTATCCCATGTTCATGTGCGTCTATACCAGCTTCTTTGACGCAACGATGGGCCGGGAAGATATCTTTGTGGGTCTTAAAAACTATCAGGAGCTGTTCCAGGACGAGGTGTTCTGGATTGCCCTGCGCAATACGCTGGTAATCGTGGTGGTCTCCGTGCCGATTACCTGCATCTTCTCCCTGTGGGTAGCCTCTGCCATCAGCAAGATGCCGGTGGCTGCTACCTCCGCTTTCCGCTGCATCTTCTACCTGCCGGTGGTTACCGGCTCTGTGGCCGTCACCATGGTCTGGAAGTGGATGTTCAACAACTACTACGGCATTTTCAACTACCTGGGCAAGGACGTGCTGGGTATCCTGGATAAGAATATCAACTGGCTGGGCGATGAGAAGTACGCTCTGTGGTGCATTATCCTGATTCTGCTCACCACCTCCGTGGGCCAGCCCATTGTGCTGTATGTTTCCGCTCTGGATAACGTGGACAAGTCCCTGGTGGAAGCAGCCGAGGTAGACGGCGCCACTCCCAAGCAGGCTTTCTGGAAGATCAAGTGGCCCCAGATGATGCCCACCACCTTGTACATCCTGGTGATTACCACCATCAACTCCTTCCAGTGCTTTGCACTGATTCAGCTGCTGACTTCCGGCGGCCCGAAGAACTCCACCATGACCATCATGTACTATATCTACTACAGCGCCTTCAAGCTGTATAAGTATGGTTACGGCAATGCCATGGGTGTTATTCTCGCCATTATCATCGCCATTCTGTCCGCCATTCAGTTTAAGGCCGGACAGGAGAAATAAGGAAGGGGGCAACGGAATATGAGAAATTATAGTCAGCTTTCCCCCGAACAGCGCAGAGCCAAACTCTACTCCATTTTCTCCTGTGTGGTCATCTGCCTGATCGCCTTTACTTTCCTGTTCCCTCTGTATTGGATCATCACCGGCTCTTTTAAAACCAAAACGGAGATTCTGTCCTCTACCCCTGTTTGGGTTCCTTCCGAATGGGTTATGACCAACTATGAGAATCTGATGAGCAAGCGTACTGCGCCGCTGTTTGACTTCTCCCTGTTTGGCTACACCATCACCGGTCCCACCATCCCCGGCGCTATCCGGTGGCTGCTGAATACGGTGGTTATGTCCGTTTCCTCCATGCTGCTGACCTGCCTGACCGCTGCAATGGCTGGTTATGCCCTGGCCAAGAAGCGCTTCTACGGCCGGACCATTCTGTTCAGCCTGATCGTCTGCGCCATGGCGCTGCCCAAGCAGGTTATCCTGATTCCTCTGGTGCGGGAAATGTCTGCCCTGAATCTGTATGACACCATTTGGTCCGTCATTATCCCCATCGTCGGCTGGCCTTTCGGCGTGTTCCTGCTGAAGCAGTTTGCTGAGGGTATTCCCACGGAAATGGTGGAAGCCTGCCGGATTGACGGTGCCAGCGAGTGGCGTACCTTCACCGATGTCATGTTCCCCATGATTAAGCCCGGTGTTGGTGCCTGTGCCATCTTTACCTTTATCAATTCCTGGAACGACTACTTCATGCAGCTGATTATGCTGATGAGCACCAAGGAACTGACCATCTCCGTCGGTATTGCCACCATGCAGGGTGAAAACTCCACCGACTTTGGTATCCTCATGGCCGGTTCTGCCCTGGCATCCATCCCCATCATCATTGTGTTCCTGATTTTCCAGAAATACTTTACCAAGGGCATCACCATGGGTGCTGTCAAGGGTTAATCCCAGTCTCGCCCCCTCTGATTTAGAGGGGGCTCAGGCTGATTCTACCAATATATGAAGGAGAATACATATGACTGATATCAAAAAGTACGAAGGCATTATCCCCGCTTTCTATGCCTGCTACGATGCCGAGGGCCGCATCAACCCCCAGGCCGTACGGGAACTGACCCGCTACTTCATTGACAAGGGCGTGAAGGGCGTTTATGTGGGCGGTTCCTCCGGCGAATGCATCTACCAGAGCAAGGAAGAACGCAAGCTGGTGCTGGAAAATGTGATGGCGGAAGCCAAAGGCAAACTCACCGTCATTGCCCACATCGCCTGCAACAACACCGCTGACTCCCAGGAGCTGGCTGCCCACGCAGAAAGCCTGAGCGTTGACGCCATTGCTGCCATCCCCCCCATCTACTTCAAGCTGCCTCCTTATGCCATTGCCAAGTACTGGAATGACATGAGTGCCGCCGCTCCCAACACCGACTTCATCATCTACAACATCCCCCAGCTGGCAGGCGTTGCCCTGAGCGTACCCCTGCTGAAGGAAATGCTGAAGAATCCCCGGGTCATCGGTGTCAAGAACTCCTCCATGCCGGTTCAGGACATCCAGATGTGGCGGGACGAAGGGGCCATTGTCTTCAACGGTCCCGATGAGCAGCTGATTTCCGGTATGGTCATGGGCGCCACCGGCGGCATCGGCGGCACCTACGGCGCAATGCCGGAGCTGTACACTAAGCTGTTTGACCTGGTCAAGTCCGGTGACCTGGCCACCGCTCTGGAAATCCAGAACGAGTGCTGCCGGATTATCTACAAGATGTGCTCTGCCCATGGCAACATGTACGCCGTAATCAAGGAGATCCTGCGCATCAACGGCGGCCCCGACTGCGGCAGCGTCCGGGCACCTCTGGCGGAGATGATCGAAAGCGACTACCTGATTGCCCAGGAAGCCGCCCAGATGATCCGCACCGCTGTGGCAAAGTATTGCTAAAATCGAAAAGCCGCCGGACCCCCTCCGGCGGCTTTTGCAAAATAGCAGTTTTTTGTAAAAACTTTCGAGAATCTGCCATGGCGCAATGAGAAAAATATGGTATAATGACAATAGAATTCAAACCAGAGGAGGAAATTTCCTATGCAGTACTTAGGCATTGACTACCAGATGAAACACGCCCCCAAACTGGACCCCACATTCATCCCCTTCGGTGTCTGGCGGGAAGCTTACCTGAAGGACGCCAAGCAGCCCATCGCCATCGCTGTTGAGCGGGACAAGGGCCGCATCTCCGTCCACCACACCTGTATCCACGGCACTCCGGAAATGGCTGAGGCCGACTACCGGTATGTGGAGCGGTATGTCAAATTCCTGCTCTGGTCCACCGGCGGCTTCCGGGTATCCGTGTGCGGCTGCCCCGATCTGGCTCAGCGGCTGCAAAAAGACTACGCCCCTGACGGAACGCGGCATTTTGACTGCACCTTCTTCCATCAGGTCTATGAAACACCCCTGGAGATTCTGAGCCTGCCCCTGGAGCAGTGCCCTCAGGCCAATGAAGTGGCTGAGTCTATGGGTGGCCATATGGACGGCTGCCGCATTGGCTTTGATGCCGGCGGTTCCGACCGGAAGGTTTCTGCTGTGATTGACGGCGAGTGCGTTTACTCCGAAGAAGTGGTCTGGTTCCCCAAACTCCAGGAGGACCCGGATTACCACTTCCAGCACATTGTGGAAGCCTTCAAAACCGCCGCTTCCAAGATGCCCCGGGTGGATGCCATCGGCGTTTCTTCTGCCGGTACCTTCATCGGCAACGCACCGATGGTGGCTTCCCTGTTCATCAAGGTTCCCCGCTCTAACTGGGACAAGGTAAAGACCATCTACGACCGGGCCGCCAAGGAAATTGGTGATGTGCCCATCGTGGTTGCCAACGACGGCGACGTGTCTGCTCTGGCCGGCGCCATGGGCCTGGGTGTGGGCAATATCATGGGTATTGCCATGGGTACGTCCGAAGCCGTGGGCTATGTGGACAAGGATCAGAACGTGCTGGGCTGGATCAATGAGCTGGCTTTCGCTCCCGTTGACCTCCAGGAAGGCGCTATGCAGGACGAGTGGTCCACCGACTTCGGTGTGGGCTGCAAGTACTTCTCCCAGGATGCTGTCATCAAGCTGGCTCCCGCTGCGGGCATCGAGCTGGACGAGAGCCTGTCCCCTGCGGAAAAGCTGAAGGTTGTCCAGGGCCTGATGAACCAGGACGATCCCCGGGCCGTGGCGATTTTCGAGACCATCGGCGCATATCTGGCCTACACCGTGGTGCTGTACTCTCAGTTCTACGACATTGAGCACATGATGATGCTGGGCCGTGTCATGTCCGGTAAGGGCGGCGACACCATCCTGCGTGTGTGCAACGAGATCCTGGCCGACGAGTTCCCCGCACTGGCAAAGAAGTGTGAGGTCATGCTCCCCGACGAGAAGACACGCCGGGTTGGTCAGTCCGTGGCTGCCGCCAGCCTGCCCAAGATCAAGTAAGAACTGTTTCCCGAAAGCCGCCCAATTTTGGGCGGCTTTTTTATCTGTCTGGTCGAAAGACCTTGACAGAGTACTTGTAATGTGGTATATTTATAACGCAAAGAGCGAAATACACCACATTACAAGGAGGAATATCTGTATGAAGCACAAAATCAACTACCTGGGTTTGCTGTCCCTGCTGGCATTGATCGGCATTTTGGGCTTGGTAACAGAAAACAACGGATTGTTCGGCTTCGTGGGATTTGCCTACTATCTGCGGTACTTCTGGGTGATACCGGATGAGTTCTTCCGGTTGAATGTGCAGAAGGCTGCCACGTTTGCCTTTATGGCGGAGATGATTTCTCTGGTTCCGTTTATGTTTGGGTGTACCTGCCTGTATGGGGCTGAACGGGCGGTGCCAATGGCTTTTGGACTGAGTTTCGGGGTTGTGATTCTGGCATTTACGTTGGCCCTTATGGTGCTGGAGTGGAAAGAGCAAAAAGGTGCCCGCAATGATTAAGAACCGCATCAAAGAGTATCGTGCAAAATATGACATGAAGCAGGAAGAACTGGCGAATCTCGTGGGAGTACGCAGGGAGACCATTGGAAACCTGGAAAAAGGAAAGTACAATCCTTCCCTGGTGCTGGCCTGGAACATCGCCAAGGTATTTAAGACCACCATTGAGGAAATTTTCACAGTGGAACCGTGATTGTTTCCCTCTGAGCCAGCTGCGGTGGTTGCAAAGCAGTTGTGCCCATGCTATACTGAGGATACCTTACAAAAAGGAGCAAGGTAATTATGCACAGTCCGATCTGATTGTTTGCCATAAAAAAACCAGACGCTGAACAACAGCGTCCGGTTGCTGCGGGCAAAAATCGGAAAGGATCGGAAAACGTGAAGAAAAATATCTATTTGATGTACGCCATTGGGCTTTTGCAGGGGATGGTTTTCTATGGCCCTATCGCCACACTGTACCGCCAGGCCCAAGGGGTTACGGTGTTTCAGATTACCTTGATTGAGAGCATTTCCCTGGCGTTGTGCATTGCCCTGGAAGTGCCCTGGGGTGTGGTGGCGGACAGAATCGGCTACCGGAAAACCATGATTTTCTGCTGTTTGCTGTATTTTGTATCGAAAATCCTGTTCTGGCAGGCAACGGACTTTTGGTGGTTTCTGGCGGAGCGGATTTTGCTCAGTGTGGTCATTGCCGGAATGTCCGGAGTGGACAGCAGCATTCTGTACCTGTCCTGCCAGGGGCAGAATAGCCAAAAGGTGTTCGGAATCTACAGCGGCATGGGGATGGCGGGACTGCTGATAGCGGCGGGGGTGTTCTCCCTGGTTGTCCGGGACAATTACCCGCTGGCAGCATGTTTGACGGTAATCAGCTATGCCCTGGCGGCAGTACTGGCCCTGGGGCTGACAGAAGTGAAACAGGAAACATCGCCCCAGCATCACGGACAGCTGGGCAAGGCGTTGCCAAAGGGCAGCCTGGTGCTGTTTTTACTGGCGGCGGCCTTCCTGGCAGAGACCCACCAGACCATCACGGTTTTTCTCAACCAGCTGCAATATCAGCGCTGCGGCTTGGGGGATGGTGCCATGGGCTGGGCCTATATCCTGGCCACTATCCTGGGACTGGGTGGGATTTTCTCCGCCGGTGTTACAAAACGCACGGGAATTCTTGGCAGCTGCCTGCTCTTTGCGGGATTGTCCATTGGGGCCTGCCTGGTGCTGGCATGGACCCGGAGCGGAGCCGCTTCTGTGGGCAGTATTCTGCTGCTTCGGCTGTCCAACACCCTGTTTCAGCCCTTCCAGGCCCAGATGCAGAACCGGCAGATACAGACAGAAAACCGGGCAACGGCCCTGAGCATCAATGCCATGCTGATGGACTGTGTCGCCGTAGGGAGCAATCTGATCTTTGGGGCTTTGTCGGAGTATTCGCTGACGGCGGCTTTCGTCTTTGGCGGTATCCTCAGCGGGTCTGCACTTCTTTTGCTGCTGGCCTGGTATCGAAGGACAAAAGAATAATGAAATGTACTTGCCCTGCCGGAAAACGGCAGGGCAAGTTTTGCTGTATAGACAAGAAAAGAGGAAGCGGCGAACCGCTTCCTCTTTGGTTTTGGGAAGAGAAATTACATCTCGAAGGGCTCCATGCTGAGGACGGGGTGGCCAACCTCAGACAGGTAGTTCAGCAGCTGTTCGGGATCTTCGGTGCAGATGGTTTCATCGGCGATCATGTCGGTGAAGTTCTCAACGCCGTACATCTCCAGAGCGGTCTTGTCCAGACGCTCACGCATCTGATCCTTCAGCATCTTGGGCATCCAGACGATACGGCCGGGGCCGCCTTCTGCAGCGATGAACTTGTGGGAAGCGATGAAGTGCTTGCCGTGGCCCATGAAGCCAGGAGTCTGCACGCCGCCGCCGGTCATGGAAGCCATCTCGGAGAAGCTCATGCCCAGAGGAGTCATACCGGCATGCTCACGGCAGGTGATGACAACGCCCATAGAGACAGGCTCAACACCGCAGATACACTCGAAGCAGCCGCAGGAGGTCATGGGATCCTGGAACAGGGAGTACAGGGTCACGCGCTCCAGAGCGCCGTGGCTGTACTTCTGGACAGCCTCATCCACAGTCTCGAAGCGGCCCAGCTTCTCGTCGGTGCACCCTTCCTTGGCGATGGGCTGGCAGGGACCGGCGGGATCCAGTTCCTTGGTGGCCTTGGCATCCAGCCAAGACACAGCGCCGCACAGACCCAGACGCTCGGGGGTAACGATACAAACGTGGCTGGGGGAGAAAGCCTGGCACATAATGCAGGTGTAGTAAGTATCCACGGACTCGTCGGTCATGGAAGCCAGACGGGCGTCACGCTTGTCGAACACTTCGTTGGCGGCAGCACGCAGCTTGGCGTTCTGCTCAGCATCCACAATGATGCGGACCTGGCACTTGTCCACAACAGCTTCGAACTCGCTCTTGACCTTTGCGTACAGCACTTCGCCGATGTGCTTGAACTTGAAGCCAGCCTCGAAGTCGGCCTTGCTGATACGGATACGGATCATGTCACGCTGACCGGTGTGCATCACGCCTTCGATGCAGTTCAGCCAGGAGTGGATCTTACGCTCCATGACGGACTCAAAGTCGGGCTGCATAGCCTTGCCGGCCACTTCCACGGTGTAGGACAGGGAAATCTTGGAGCCCACGGGGATCTCGTCGATTTCGGGTCCGACGACCTCGATCTTGTGATCTTCCACTTCGGAAGCTTCCTTGGTCTGAACCAGCTCGAAGCAGTCCACACGGGAGCCGTCCACTTCCACCTGCATGTCGCCGCGGCGGATGATTTCGCCTTCGAAAGCGGAAGCGAAGGACACGGGGATGTCGATCTTGGTGATCTTGATCTTGATGTCGCGAGCTTCCAGAGAGGTGGGATTCCACTTGGAAACGTCGGTCTGCACGATCAGGGACTTGGGAACACGGAAGATGTTCTCGGTCTCGTTGGTGATGACGGGGAAGCCCAGAGCGATGGCGCCGGCGCCGCAGGCCACGATCACATCGTCCAGAGGAGCGAAGGCGTTGACGAAGGCAGGCACACGCTCCATGGTGTACTTCATCAGGTTGCCGGCATCACCGGGGGTGATGTTGCCGAAGATCAGCGCAGCACGCAGAGCCACGGACACAACATGGATGACGGAAGTGACATCCTTGCCCAGAGGCACAACACGGACGTTGTCGCCGGTCTTGTAGTTCTTCTCAGCCAGCTGGTCGATGACGCCGCCAACCAGGGTCACCAGCATGCCCTGGGTCTGGTAGCTCTTGACCAGTTCCACAGCCTCTTCGGCGCTGGGGGCGGTGCCCAGGATAACGGCAACGCCGGGGATATCGCCGGTAACCAGGGGGACACCCAGGTTACGGACGAAAGCGTCGGAAATGTGGCCGTAGCAGGGAGCCTCGTAGGGAGCAGCGCCATTGATGTACTTCAGAACTTCGATGAATTCTGCGCACAGAGCGGTGGCCACGCCGGACATAAAGGCATCATGCAGCCGATTCTCCCGGGTCATCAGGGTCTTGACAACACCCAGAGCGGCCTTCAGCTCGCCCAGGTTGGTGACCTTCACGCCGGTAACTGCGTAGTAGCAGGGCAGCGCGTAAGCGGTTTCGGGGAAGGACACAGCCTGGCTCTCGCCGTACTGCGCAATCGCATTATCGATGGCGGCTTCGGTCAGGCCATAAACGGCATCGTTACCGCCAAAAACTCTATCAAAAAGTGTCACGGTATTTCCTCCTATTGTTCGTCACGATCTAAAATTGCTTTGATTTTCCGAATTTCTTCGATTGCCGTGGGGCTGAAATCGTAGGGAGACTTTCCCTGACGGTCCGCGTCCATGATCTCCAGGTTATAATGGATAAAGCCCAGCAGATCTTCGGCAGGAATCACGCTGCGGATAAATTCCTCATCCTTGGCGTCCCGTACCTTGTTGGCCACCACCCGAACCTGCTTGACTCCCAGGTCTTTGGCCAGGCGCTTGACGTTGTGATACGTCTGCACCGACCGGGCGCCGGGTTCGATGACCACGATAAACTGATCCATATTTCCGGCGGTGCCCCGTCCCAGGTGTTCCAGACCGGCTTCCATGTCCATGATGACCACGTCGTTTTTCCGGTAGGTCAGGGCGGAGAGAATGGACTTGAGCATCACATGCTCCGGGCAGACACAGCCGCTGCCGCCTACATCCACGGTGCCCATGACCAGCAGTTTCACGCCGTTGATATCCTTGGAGAAGGTATCCGGAATGTCTGCCACATAGGGGTTGAGCTTAAAGAACTTGTTGGCGGCGTTGGCGCCGGTGCGTTCTTCCACCAGGGTACGCATTTTGGAGATGGGGACGATGGAATCCACTTCCTCCTGGGTCAGGCCCAGAGCCAGGCCCAGGTTGGCATCCGGGTCCACATCGGCGGCCAGAACCGTCCGGCCCTCGTCGGCATACAGCCGGGCCAATGTGGAGGATAAGGTGGTCTTGCCTACGCCGCCCTTACCGGTAATCGCTACTTTCATTGGAAAAAGACCTCGTGCTTAACAGTTTTTCAGTAAATCAGATGCCCAGAGCTTCACGCTTGGCCTCGATGCAGGCGATCATCTTGTCACACAGGGAGTCGATGTCGGTATCCACAACGAATCTTGCCTCGACCCAATCCTTGATGCCGTGCTCGCCCTGCAGCAGGTTTGCCACTTCCTCGGAGCCCTTGGTGTAGGGATCAACGCCCAGGAAGGTCTCGATACCGGTAGCCACAACGTAGTTGCCGATGGAGACGGCCTTCTCGGACATCCATTCGGGAGCGCAGCCCACAACAGGCAGCTGGGAGATGGGGATGCCGGAATCCTTGGACAGCTCGGAAGCCAGAATCAGCATACGGGAGATATCCACGCAGGAGCCCATGTGCAGGACAGGAGGAATGCCGGCCAGTTCGCACACACGCTTCAGACCGTCGCCGCAGTACTCCTTAGCCTTGACGGGGTCCATCAGACCGGCCTTGGCAGCAGCCTGAGCGGAGCAGCCGGAGACGATCAGTATGATGTCGTTTTCCAGCAGCTTCTTCATCAGACCCACGTGAGCGGAGTCAGGACGAACCTTGGGGTTGTTGCAGCCGACCATAGCCACAGCGCCGCGGAGGACACCGGAGGTCACGCACTCCAGCAGAGGCTTGGTGGTGCCGAACTCGTCCACCTGGGAGTTGGCAACGCCGTCCAGGACCTTGACGATGGCTTCCACAGAGTAGCCCACCCGGGCGTTCTGCTTCTGGTTGGGAATGTTGACCAGCTCAGGCTTCCGATTCTTGAAGTTCTCCACGGCCATCTTCACGATTGCCTTGGCGTTTTCGCCGGCGGTCTCGGCATTGAAGCGGATGAACTCGGAGTCGGGCATCCGGGCGATGGGAGAGGTGGTGATGAACTTGGTGTGGAAGCACTTGCTCAGGGGGCCCAGAGCGGGGAAGATGCACTGCACGTCCACCACGATGGCTTCGCAGGCGCCGGTGAGAACTACGTTCTCCTGGTTCAGGAAGTTGCCCGCCATGGGGATGCCGTGACGCATAGCAACTTCGTTGGAGGTGCAGCAGACGCCGGAGACGGTGATGCCCTTGGCACCCAGGCTCTTGGCGTAGGCGACCATCTCGGGATCGTTGGCGTAGTAGACGATCATCTCGGACAGGGAGGGATCGTGGCCATGGACAACGATGTTGACGTTATCCTTCTCCATAACGCCGATGTTGGCGGTGGTGTCTACGGGCTTGGGAGTGCCGAACATAACGTCGGAGAACTCGGTGCCCATCATGGAACCGCCCCAGCCGTCGGACAGACCGGAACGCAGGGACTGACGGATCAGAGCTTCGGGCAGGGAAGAGCAGCCCATGTGGGTCATGTGCATAGCGGTGGAAACTTCCCGGTCGATGGCGCGGGGCTCAATTTCTGCAGCCTTCCACAGATCCTGGGTGTGCTGGGGAGCCCGCTTCAGGAAACGCTGGGTGCCGAAGGGCTTGCCGTACTCCAGCAGGCCGATCTCGGCCATCTCGTGAGCCAGGTCGTAGATGTCCTTGCCCTCGGTCTCCACGCCCCATTCCTTGGCGATGCGGATCAGCTTATCGGGATCCTTGACCTGGTAGTTGCCGCCTTCCTTGGTCTGATGCAGGGTGTGCATGATTTCACGGCCGTGGTCGGAGTGTGTGGCGGAGCCGCCGGCGGTGAAGCGCAGGTAGTTACGGCCAACGATGCCATGAACATCGCAGCCGCAGATGCCACGGGGAGCTTTCTTGGTGATGCGGCAGGGGCCCATGGAGCAGATACGGCAGCAGGTGCCGGATTCGCCAAAGCCGCAGTGAGGAGTCTGGTTCTTGACCCGCTGCTGCCAGGTGTCAGCGCCAACCTTCTGTGCATTTTCCAGCAGAGAGTTGGTAGCAGCTTCCATCTCCTCGATGGTGGTTAAAGATGCCCAATCCTTCAAAGTGATTTCCTCCTAATCAAATAGATTCTTAGAAATACAGACTTACCCCATACCCCGCAAGGGGCATAGTGTATCGATATTATTTTACTAATTCCCCCAGGGATTGTCAACCGGAGAATTCAACACATTTCCGGAATTTTTTCTATCCCCCGTGGGGGGATTTTTGGTGATAATTCCCCAGGCCACAATATGTAGTGGTATCGACGGAAGTTTTTTACCAATTTGTGGGAAGGATTTGAATTTTTCTTGAATTCTGCCGGAAGGACTGGAAGTTTTCCGGCGGTTATGGTATACTGTGCCTACATTATAAAGTGCGGGAGTATGCCCAACGCTATCTTGTTGGAACGGAGAGACGATTATGCTGGAACTTTTGGCGCCTGCGGGCTCCATGGAAGCCCTTCGGGCGGCGGTACAGAACGGAGCCAATGCGGTTTACCTTGGCTGCGGTGACTTCAACGCCCGGCAAAGCGCGAAGAATTTTACCCCCCAGACTCTGGTGGATGCAATCAAATACTGCCACATCCGGGGGGTGCAGGTGCACCTGACTTTGAACACCCTGGTTTCCGACCGGGAGATGAAGGCCCTTTCCGACCTGATCCGCCATGCGGCGCAAAACAATGTGGATGCCTTCATCGTCCAGGACCTGGGCGTGGTGCAGCTGTGCCGCCAGATTGCGCCCAAGATTCCCATCCACGGCTCCACCCAGATGAGCGTTCACTCCCTGTCCGGCGTGCAGCTGTGTGCCGCCATGGGCCTGAGCCGGGTGGTACTGAGCCGGGAACTGACCCGGGAGGAAATCCGCTATATCTGCGCCAAATCTCCCATTGAAATTGAAATATTCGGCCACGGCGCTCTGTGTATGTGCTACTCCGGCCAGTGCTATATGTCCGCCATGATCGGCGGCCGCTCCGGCAACCGGGGCCGCTGCGCCCAGCCCTGCCGGCAAAGCTATGGCTACACCCACTGGCAGGAAAAATACCCTCTGAGCCTGAAGGACAACTGCCTGGTGCACTATGTCCGGGAGCTGGAGGAGATGGGCGTGGTTTCCCTGAAGCTGGAAGGCCGGATGAAGCGGCCGGAATATGTGGCCACCGTTACCGCCGTCTACCGCAAGGCCTTGGACGAAGGCACGGTGACCAAGCCCATGATGGATGCGCTGATGACCGCCTTCAACCGCCAGGGCTTTACCGACGGCTACTACACCGGCCGGGTGGACGCGAACATGTTCGGCATCCGGGAAGATACCCGGGACGACCCCCAGTGGCTGGAATCTGCCCGGCAGTCCTACGAAACCGGCGAAACGCCTCTGGTGGACCTGAAATTCCGGGCGGTGATCGAGCCCAGCGGCAGCTATCTGACTGCCACGGACCCGGAAGGACGGACCTGCCGTTCTCAGGGCCCTCAGCCGGAGATTGCCCGGAACATGCCCCTGACCGGGGCTGCGGTTGCCCAGCGGGTGGCGAAAACCGGCGGCACTCCTTTCCGCTGCGCCGAGGTGCGCACCCATGTGGAGCCGGGTCTGGTGATCTCCGCCGCCGCCATCAACGCCATGCGCCGGGATGTGCTGAATCAGCTCACTGCCCTGCGGGCCCGCCGGGAAGACCCGGTGATCCGCAGACCCAAGGCTCTGCCGGATTACCCTGGCGCCAAGGGACTGCCCGGACTTACTATCCAGGTCACTACCCGGGAGCAGCTGACGCCCAGCTTGCTGAATCTGGAAACCGCCATGCTCTATGTGCCCATGCACATTCTGCTGGCGGATGAGGCCATGACCGCCCGGCTGGTACAGCGGGGCCGCCTGGCCGTTGCCCTGCCCCGGATTGTCCACGACGGAGAGATGCCCAAGCTGGCTGCGGGTCTTTCCAAGCTGCGGCAGCTGGGAGTCAAGGATGCGCTGGTGGGCAACCTGGGCCTGATGATCCCCGTCCGGGAAGCTCAGATGCGGATTCGGGGGGATTTCGGCCTGAACATCTACAATTCCGGCTCCATGGAAGTGCTCCGGGGCTTTGAAGTGTCCAGCGCTACCGTCAGCTTTGAAATGACCCTGCCTCAGATTCGGGATCTGGGCAAGGCGGTGAATGCGGAGCTGATTGCCTACGGGCGGCTTCCACTGATGGTCACCGAACACTGCCTGATCCACGGCCGCAACGGAGAATGTACCTGCCACCTGAGCCCTGCCAAGCTCACGGACAAAACCGGCGCAGAATTCCCCATCATCCGTGACGGCGACAGCTGCCGCAGCGTGCTGCTCAACGGCAAGAAGCTCAGCTGGCTGGACCGGCAGGATGATCTGGCAAAGCTGGGCGTGTGGGCCATCCGGCTGTACTTCACCACGGAAAATTCCCGGGAAGTGGACCGGGTTCTCAACGACTACTTAAATCCCGAACCCCTGGACCCCGGTGCCTGCACCCGGGGACTGTACCTGCGGGGCGTGGAATAAAGCACCCTATTTTCAGAAAGGACCCTGTACATGCAACTGATTCTGGCTTCCGCCTCACCCCGGCGGAAAGAACTGCTGAGCCTGTTCGGCGTCCCCTTTGTGGTCCGGGCGGCGGATATTGATGAAACCATGGACCCCCAGAAAGCGCCCTTTGACGAGGTGGCCCGGGTCAGTCGGTGCAAAGCCCTGGCCCTGCCCCGGCAGCCGGGGGACGTTGTGGTGGCGGCGGACACCATTGTGGTCTGCCAGGGGAAGGTTCTGGGCAAACCCCACTCCCATCAGCAGGCGGTGGAAATGCTGAAGCTGCTGTCCGGCCGGGACCATCAGGTGATGACCGGCTGCACCGTCATTGCCGACGGCGGCAGCGAAACCTTTACCGAGGTCACCGACCTGCATTTCCGGGCGCTGACGGACAAGGAAATTGAAGCATATGTAGCCACCGGCGAACCCATGGACAAGGCCGGTGCCTATGGCATCCAGGGCGGCGCTGCCCTGTTCTGTCCCCGGATGGAGGGCGACTATTATAACGTAATGGGACTTCCCGTTTGCCGTTTGGGGCAGACGCTGCGCCATCTGGCGCCGGAAGTCATGGAGGCGAAGCTATGAGAAATTTGTTCAGTACCCGGGTGAAAATCATCCTGGTCATTGCGGCGCTGCTGTCGGCAGGTCTTGCCATCTTAAGCGGCGTTACCAACACCACGGTGGTGGATCTGGTGGTTCAGGGCCTGCTGGCACCGTTCAAGGCTGCCGGAACGGCACTGACGACTACCGCCGAAAAGTACTACGGCTACATGTTCCGCTATGAGGCCCTGGCGGCGGAAAACGAGGTGCTGGAAGAGCGGATTGCCCAGATGGAGGACGTAGCCCGTCAGGCTGACGCCGTGTCCCGTGAAAATCAGCGTCTGCGGGACTATCTGAATCTGACCGCTACCAACGAAGATTATAAGAGCGTGGATGCCTATATCATCGGCTGGAGCAGCACCGACTGGGAAAACACCCTGACTATCAACCGGGGCACCAATGCCGGCATTCAGGAGAACATGTGTGCCATCACCGCCAACGGCGAAGTGGTGGGACTGGTTACCGCTGTGGGCACCAACTGGGCGGAAGTGACCACGGTGCTGGACTCCACTCTGGAAATTTCCGGAACCATCTCCACCTCCGGCTATAACGGCATGGTCCGGGGCGGCTACATCAGTGACAACCAGACCTTGCTGCAGATGAACTACCTGCCCTCTTCCGCCATCATCCGCAACCAGGACCAGGTGGTGACCTCCGGTTCGACGGTGTATCCCCGGGGCCTGATTATGGGCTATGTGGTGGACGCCGGTTTTGAAGATACCGGCGTGGCAAAATTCGCCCTGCTGGACCCGGCGGCGGACATCAACGCCCTGGAGCAGATTTTTATCATCACCGAGTATACCACCGATGTGGTGCAGAGCACTCCCGATGCTACCACTGCCACTACCCCCGGTGAGACGACACCTGCCCAGACCACGGCGCCTACGGTGCCTGTGGAAACCACCGCTCCCGTTGCCGATGTTGGCTGAGGCGTAGACTATGGCGAAAAAACGACGCAAACGCAGTATAGAATTTAAGCCCGATCCCCAAACCGCTACCTGGGTCAAAACCTTTCATTTGACCATCCAGCAGCGGCTGCAGCTGGCAAAATGGGTGCTGTACATCCTGACCATCGTGCTGTGCCTGGTGGTGCAGGATGTGATTATGAGCCGCATCCGGCTCTTCGGCGCCACCACTGACCTGGCGGTATGCGCCATTTTGCTGATTACGGTGATCGAAGGTACGGATACCGGCAGCCTGTTTGTGCTGATTGCTTCTACCCTCTATTATTTTTCCGGAAGTGCTCCCGGGGCCTATGTCATTGCCTTGATGAGCTTTCTGGGAGTGGCGGCGGTGCTGCTGCGGCAGCTGTACTGGCACCGGAGCAAAGGCTCCATTGTGCTGTGCACCGGCATTGCGCTGATGCTTTATGAAATCGGGCTGTTTGTGGTGGGCATTGCCATCGGCCTGACCTTGCCCAGCCGGCTGATTTACTTCATCCTCACCGGAGTTTACAGCTGTCTGGCGCTGATCCCTTTGTATTCTGTTATTTATAAAATCGGTTTGATTGGAGGAAATACATGGAAAGAATAAGCCGCTTTCGCGCTGTATTGTTTCTTGTTCTGTTCGCATTCGTGCTGATGCTGTTTGCTTTCCGACTGTTTGTCCTGCAGATCATCGAAACAAAAGGTAATACCGATAATACCCAGGTCTACACCACTCTGACCACGGTTCGTGCCGCCCGAGGGGATATCCTGGACCGCAACGGCAACGTCCTGGTGGGCAACCGTGCATCCTATGACCTGGTGTTCAACCATTACGTTATCAATTCTTACTCCGACCGTAACGACGCATTGTACCGTCTGGTGCAGAAGTGCCGGGAACTGGGTGTTACCTACAATGACCACTTCCCCGTTACCCAGACCCTGCCCTTTGAGTATACCCTGACTTCTCTGAACAGTTCCTGGCAGAGCAACTTCCAGAAGTACATGGTGGACCGGGGCCTGGACTCCGACATCACCGCACCGCTGCTGGTGCAGAAGCTGCGCGAACGCTATGACATCCCGGAGGAATGGTCCGATCAGGATGCCCGGGCTGTCATCGGCTTCCTGTATGAGTTTGACCTGCGCGGTATCACCAACCTGCCGACCTATACCTTTATGGAAGACGTTTCCGACGAACACCTGTCGGCTCTGCTGGAGTTGAATACCCCCGGCCTGATGGTCGAATCTTCCACCGTCCGGGAATACCACACCAAGTACGCGGCCCATGTGCTGGGCTACCTGGGCGGTATGACCAACGACGAATGGGAAGAATACAAAAAGCAGAACTACTCCATGGACGCCATGGTGGGCAAAACCGGCTTTGAGCAGGCATTTGAAGAGTACCTGCACGGCATTGACGGAACCCGTGTGGACGAAGTTAACAGAGAAGGCGCTATTATCCGTCAGTACTATGCCAAGGAATATGACAAAGACGGCAACGTAATCGGCGAAAAGACCCCCATTGCCGGCAACAACGTGGAAACCACCCTGGATATCAAGATTCAGGAAGTGGCGGAAGATGCGCTGGAAGAAGTAATGCATAACATCACGGACCCCCAGATCAATACAGAAGAAGGCGAACATGTAGGTCATGACGCCCAGGGCGCCGCCGTTATTGTTATGAACCCCAAAACCGGAGAGATTCTGGCCTGCGCCAGCTATCCCACCTATAATCTGGCCACCATGTATGACGACTGGAACAAGCTGCTGGCCGATGAAAAGAATCCCTTCTTTAACCGGGCCTTCGGCGCAGAATACGCCCCTGGTTCCACCTTCAAAATGTGCACCCTGATTGCCGCAATGGAGAACCGGAACAAGTATGGCGAGCTGATTTTGAGCCCCGGCGAAACCATTGATGACCAGGGTGTCTATACCGAGTATCCGGGTTTCTCTCCCGCCTGTCTGTTCTGGACCAATTCAAAAGCTACGCACAAAACTCCTGATGGCGGTCCCATTGACGCGACCTATGCCCTGTGTTACTCCTGTAACTACTTCTTCTACCGCCTGGGTGACCTGTGCACCTGGGAAATGGTGGACGAAGCCGCTCAGTCTCTGGGCCTGGGCGAACCCACTGGTATTGAGCTGGTGGAAAAGACCGGCTACCGCAACACCCCTGAACGGAAAAAGGAAGTGTACCAGACCGGTACCAACGTTACCTTCGGTGCAGGCGACCGTATTCTGGGCGCCATCGGACAGGGCGAAAACCGATTCACCCCTCTGCAGCTGTGTGTCTACGTTTCTACCCTGGCCAACAAGGGTACCCGGATGAAGGCTACCTTCCTCAGCCGGGTGGTGTCTTCTGACTACCGTAACCTGATTTACGAAAATCAGCCTCAGATCGTTGTCCAGTCCGAGTGGGAACCCACTACCATTGATACTTACTGGCAGGGTATGCGTATGGTCATCACCACCGCCGGTGGTACTGCTACCAAGTATTTTGGCGGCTGGAGTGACCAGTACGGTGATGCTGACGGCGTGTGGCCGCTGAAGGACGACGTGACGGTGTACGCCAAGACCGGTACCGCCCAGCACGCTTCCGGCGGTTCTGACCACGGCGCCTTCGTGTGCTTCTCTCACCGGGCCGACGAGACCGAGCCGGATTTGGCTGTTGCCATTTTCGGTGAAAAGGTTGCCCACGGTTCCTCTCTGGCTCCCATTGCCGAGAAGATTCTGCTGTCTTACTACGAAATGGACGCTGCCAGCGAAGTTACCGCATTTGAAAATCAACCAGGTTAAACCACAGTCAACAGCGCACCGCGAAAAGCGGTGCGCTGTTTTCTATGCTTTGGGGAAATCGGTATAGGTTTTGCCGGGGAAGACCTTGGCTCCCCGCAGACGAACCAGCTCCGACACGGTAACCAGCTCAAATTCTTCTTCCTGCAAAATATCTACAATATCCAGGGCGGCCTTTACGGAGCTGACGGACATATCATGCAGCAGTACAATGTCCCCATCGTCCACATGTTCCAACACCGCTTTTTCAATGGCGGCGGTATTCTTGGTGGCCCAATCCTTGGGGTCTACCGACCAGCTGAGAATGGCCAGGCCCCGGGCCTGAGCCACCTGGCGCACATTGTCGGCGCAGCAGCCGCCGGGCGGGCGGAAAAACATGGGATTGCAGCCCGGGGGCAGCAGATCCTGGGTCTGGGAAATCTCCTGGGCAATGTCCCGCCGGCTCAGGTCCTGCATGTTTTTGTGGGAATACCCATGAAGGCCAATTTCGTGTCCCTCGTCTAAAATCCGCTGGGTAATGTCCGGATATTCCGCAATCCGATAGCCGCAGAGGAAAAAGGTAGCCTTGGCACCCCGTTCATACAGACCATCCAGCAGCTGCCGGGTAAAGCGGCCCGAAGGCCCGTCGTCAAAGGTCAGGGCCACATATTTTTGAACTTCCGCGCCCCGCACCGGCATGGCCAGCAGGGGCAGGCACAGCAGCGCTGCCAGAATTCTTCGCATAAAAATCCCTTCCTTTCCCGCAGTTTCCCTCCGGTATGGTTTGGCGGTATCTTTCGTTTGACTAGAAACGAAAAATAGGGTATAGTAAAGAATGGAGGGTTGCGTTATGAATTTGCTTTGCCCCATTTGCGGTGAAAACCTGAATTTGCAGGACAGACGCTATGTCTGCCCGAAAAATCACAGTTTTGACATTGCCCGCCAGGGCTATGTGAATCTTTTGACTGTGGAGCAGAAGCATTCCCGCTGCCCCGGGGATACCCGGCTTCAGGTGCTTTCCCGCCGGGAATTTCTGGACGGCGGATTTTACGCACCCATTGCCGAAATGCTGATCCAAACCGCCCGGGAGCTGGGAATTTCCGGCACGGTTCTGGACGTAGGCTGTGGGGAAGGCTATTACTGCGTTAAACTGTCCCAGGCACTGGGACTTTCCCTCACCGGCGTGGATATTTCCAAAGAAGCGGTGCGATTTGCCGCCGGAAAGTACAAGGGCCATCAGTGGCTTTGCGCCACCGCCGCTCACATTCCGGTGGAAGACGCCAGCGCCGATTTGATTACCAGCCTGTTTGCCCTGACCATGCCGGAGGAATTTCACCGGATAGTCAAACCCGGCGGCTACCTGTTCCAGGTGCTGGCAGCCCAGGATCATCTGCTGGGGCTGAAATCCATCATTTATGACCAGCTGAATTTCAAAGAAAAGGATACCATTCCGGAAGTGCCGGGATTTGAGCGGGTAACTTCCATCCCCATCCGCTTTTCCTTTACCGTGGAAGGCGCGCAGGTACAGAATCTGCTGTCCATGACGCCCCATGTGTTCCGCATCGGAAAAGAGGGCGCCCAGCGGCTGGCGCAAACCCAGCGCCTGACGGATACCGCCAGCTGTATGCTCAACGTCTACCGTCGTGCTTAACATGCCCCCGAACCGAGGGCGCTATGTCTGGAAAAAAGTCGAACAATAGGAAATCCTACCGGAAAAAGAGGAAACTTTTTGCCGGTTTTCCCAAATACGGAGATTTGGAATGCTGAATAAATTACAAGATCTTTGCAACAAATACGAAGAGCTCTGCGCAAAATCCGAACAGCCGGATTTTTACGCCGACCCGAAAAAGGCGGCCCGGCTGATTAAAGAAAAAAATGACCTGGAACCCATTGTGGAAGCTTACCAGGCCTACTGCCAGGCCCAGCAGGATATGGAAGAAGCCCAGGAACTGATGGCCGATCCGGAAATGAAAGAGCTGTGCCAGGAAACCTACACCCAGGCCAAGGCCCAGAAGGAGCAGCTGTATGACAAGCTGCAGATTCTGCTGCTGCCCAAAGATCCCAACGACGACAAAAACGTGATTGTGGAGATCCGGGGCGGCGTCGGCGGCGAGGAAAGCGCCCTGTTTGCCCACAGCCTTTTTCGGATGTATTCCATGTACGCCGCCAAAATGGGCTGGAAAATTGAGCTGATGAACTACAGCGAAACGGAACTGGGAGGCGTGAAGGAAGCGGATTTTCTGGTGGTGGGCCGGGGCGCCTACTCCCGGCTGAAGTATGAATCCGGCGTACACCGGGTTCAGCGGGTGCCGGAAACCGAATCCGGCGGCCGGGTTCATACCTCCACTGCCACGGTAGCCGTGCTGCCGGAAATGGACGAGGTGGATGTGCAGATCAATCCGGCGGACATCGAAATGCAGGTCTACCGGGCCAGCGGCGCCGGTGGTCAGCACGTCAACAAAACCTCCTCCGCCGTCCGGCTGATTCATAAGCCCAGCGGCATTGTGGTGGCCTGCCAGGAAGAGCGCAGCCAGGTGCAGAACCGGGAAAAGTGTATGCGGATGCTGGCCAGCAAGCTCTATGAAATTGAAGCCACCCGGCAGGAAAGCGAAGTCACCGGCATGCGCCGCAGCCAGGTAGGCACCGGCATGCGCAATGAACGCATCCGTACCTACAATTTCCCCCAGGGCCGGGTCACCGACCACCGGATTAACCTGACCCTGTACCGGATTGATTCGGTAATGGACGGGGATCTGGACGAGATCATCAGCGCCCTGGCTGCCAGCGACCAGGCGGAAAAACTGAAACACGCACACGGATGAGGAATCTGACATGATGGAATTCATTACCAACTCCCCTGCCGAAACCGAGAACCTGGGGGCCGCTTTGGGAAAGCTGCTTCCTGCGGGAACGATTCTGGCCTACCGGGGAGATCTGGGGGCGGGAAAAACCGCCTTCACCCGGGGACTGGCCCGGGGCTTGGGCTGTAACGAACTGGTCACCAGCCCGACTTATACAATCGTCAATGAATACTTAGGCGGACGGCTGCCCCTGTTTCACTTTGATATGTACCGGCTGCGCTCTTCCGAGGACCTGTGGGACATCGGCTGGGAGGACTACCTGGAGCGCGGGGGCGTCTGCGCTGTGGAGTGGAGCGAAAATGTAGCCGATGCGCTGGAGGATGCCCTTACCATTACCATTGAAAAGCTGGGAGAAACTTCCCGGCGGATTACCCTGGAAGGAGGGGATTTCCTTGCAGATCTTAGCCTTTGAAACCAGCGCCAAGGCTGCCTCTGTGGCGCTTCTGGAAGATGGGAAACTGCTGGGGGAAAGCTACCAGAACACCGGACTGACCCATAGCCAGACTCTGATGGTTATGGCCCAGCAGCTGCTGGAGCAGTGCGGAAAAACCGTGGCGGACATCACCGCTGTGGCGGTGGCCGCTGGCCCCGGCTCTTTTACGGGCGTGCGCATCGGCACGGCGGCAGCCAAGGGCTTTGCCTGGGGCGCCCAGCTTCCTTGCTATGGCGTCAGTACATTGGAAGCCATGGCAGAGCATCTGGGAATCTACCAGGGATACATCTGCCCCTGCATGGATGCCCGGCGCAGTCAGGTGTATAATGCCCTGTTTCTTGCCCAGAAAGGAGACCTGAAGCGGCTTCGGGAGGACCGGGCCATCGCCCTTGCCGACCTGGCAGCGGAACTGAAAACCCTGGATGGCCCCATTTTCCTGGTGGGAGACGGAAGCGAACTGTGCTACCGTACCCTGCATCCGGAAATTCCCAACCTGGTGCTGCCGAAAGAACATCAGATGCACCAGCGGGCCACGGGCGTTGCCCTGGCAGCGGCAAAAAAAATCGCCGCAGGAGAACCCGGCGATGGAAATAGCCTGGTTCCCAACTACCTGCGCCTGAGCCAGGCAGAGCGGGAACGGCTGGAACGAGAAAACAAACAGTAAGCAACCATATAAAAAGGAGAGATAGATAATGGCAACCGTTCATGTGATTGACCATCCCCTGATTCAGCACAAGTTGGCAATTCTGCGCAGCAAGGATACCCCGGTGAAGGAGTTCCGGGAACTGGTAGGTGAAATTGCCGGACTGATGTGCTACGAAGCCACCCGGAATCTGCCCACCAAGGAAGTCACCGTGGAAACCCCCATTACCACCGCAAAATGCCGGATGCTCTCTGGTAAGAAGCTGGCCATTGTGCCGGTGCTGCGGGCGGGTCTTGGCATGGTGGACAATATGGTAGCTTTGATTCCCTCTGCCAAAATCGGTCACATCGGCCTGTACCGGGACCCGGAAACCCACAAACCGGTGGAATACTACTGCAAGCTTCCCGAGGATATCGAAAACCGGGTGGTATTTGTGGTGGACCCCATGCTGGCCACCGGCGGCAGTGCCGTGGCGGCCATTGATTTTCTGAAACAACACGGCTGCCGCAACATCATCATGATGAACATCATCGGCTGCCCCGAAGGCGTCAAGGCCGTGCAGGAAGCCCATCCGGATGTGGAGCTGTACCTGGCAGCCCTGGACGAAAAGCTCAATGAGCATGCCTACATTGTCCCCGGTCTGGGCGATGCCGGAGACCGGATTTTCGGCACCAAATAAAATTTTCGCGAAATAAGGAACCGCCATAGGTACAATGAACGTACCTATGGCGGTTTTTGTATGCCTTGCGAACTTTATGTCCAACTTCAGGATTTGTGATTTTCGGTGACGGCACCGGAGCGGTAGGCTTTCAGCAGCAGCATCAGGTCATCCACCCGGGTCTGCAATTCGGCGCCTTCGTCGGTCTGGCTCACCCGCATCCGATTTTCCAGGGTTTCAAAGACCAGACTTTCATTTTCAATGTCGTCGTTTTTGTGCAGGGCGTTGTACCGTCCGGCAAAGGGCTGGTGGGAGACGATCCGCAGCTGCCGGGAGTTGAAAATCAGGGTGTAGCCTGCAATGCCGGAGGTGGGCTGGTAGGCTTTGCTGAAGCCGCCGTCAATGACGATCAGCTTGCCGCCGCCTTTGATGGGGCTTTCCCCCTTGCGCACCTTCACCGGCACATGGCCGTTGATGATGTGGCAGTGGGGACCGCTGAGACCGAACTCCGCCAGCAGCATTTCACACACCGTGGGGTTCTGGTAATGGATGTAGTAGGGGTTTTTCGGCTCGGCCCAGGTCTCTTCGTCGGCGAGAAAGCGGCGTTCAAAGGTGGTCATCCGGTCCCGGCCAAAGATGGGACTGTTCCGTCCGGCCCAGAGCCACCACAAAAAGTCCTGACCGAATTGACCTTCCACGCTGCCCCGCTTGTCATAGTAGGCTTTCCGGGCGGTTTTTTCCGCATAGTCCAAAAATTCCCGTCCGGAGCGTTCTTTGCCGCCGATGGTAAAGGTCATCAGCTGCCCATCCTCGGTCATGGGGATACAGCCGTGGAACAGGAGATTGCCATTGCACAGCTTGTACAGCCCGCCCTTGGAGTAGAGGAAACGCACATGCTTTTGCAGCTTCTCGCTGTGGCGGAACGAATCTGTCAGCAGGTCGATGACGTGGCTTTCCTCCGCCGTCAGCTGGTAGGGGTTATTGGGGTCCACCGTGGGGAAATCGCAGTCGGTCATGGGGTAGACCTTGCCGTCAATGACCACGGTTTTGGCCTTGTAATCGATTTTGTCCAGCAGCAGCCGGTCAGCCATGCCGAATTCCGGGCGGCGCAGCAGCTTCTGCCCTTCCAGTTTGAACAGAATAATGGTAATGGCCTTGTACATCCGGGCGGAGAGCAGCTTGTCCTTTTCGGTATACTGGTCAGCGTCGGAGCCGGTGAGCTTGACCTGGAATTGCTTGATGTCGCAGTCCCGGTAAACTTCGTTGGCAAAGATGCTCAGCGGCCGCAGGGAAATTCCGTAGCCGGTTTCGATCACGTCCAGATTGTTGTAGTGGATGGAGTTGCTCAGCACCGTGGCAACCAGGGTCCGGGAGCCGGAGGCGGCGCCCATCCACAAAACGTCGTGGTTGCCCCACTGAATGTCCACATTGTTGGTCTGCATGAGAGAATCCATAACAATATCCGCCCGGGGGCCCCGGTCGAAGATATCGCCTACAATGTGCAGCTTGTCCACGACCAGGTTCTTGATGACCTCGCTGATGGCCCGAATGATGTTGGCGGCCTGACCAATCTGGATGGAGGTGTTGATGATATTCTCATACTGGTCCCGGCGGGAACCGCCTTCCTCCGCCAGATGAATCAGCTCGTCGATGATCAGCTCATAGTCCGGCGGCATGAAGGAACGGACCTTGCGCCGGGTGTGCTTGGTGGAGACGTAGCGGCACAGCTCCACCAGCCGGTGGATGGTCAGCCGGTACCACTCTTCCAGGTCCTCCTGCTCATTGGCTACCAGTTCCAGCTTGGCTGCCGGGTAGTAGATCAGGGTGGCCAAATCGTTGCGGTCCCGTTGGGTCATGGAATTTCCAAACAGTTCCACCAGTTTTTCCTTGACTTCGCCGGAGGCAGAGTTGAGAATATGCAAAAAGGCTTCGTGTTCGCCGTGAATGTCCGACATGAAGTGTTCCGTGCCCTTGGGCAGGTTCAGTATGGCCTGCAGCCGGATGACTTCGGTAGCCGCCTCCTGGACGGTGGGGTATTGTTTTGCCAGAAGCCGCAGATAGTGCAGCTGTTCCGGTGTAAAGGTACGCTTGTTATCCAAATGCATCATCCCTTTCCATGTATGGCCCCATTATATCGGATTCCTATGACGCCAACAAGGGGCAAACTGTAAATATTCGGATAATTTTCCTGTAAGAATTTGAAGAAACATCCGCCTTCGGGGACTTTGTGAATAACCCGGGGAAAAAGTTCAAAAATAATTCAAAAAGCACCCATTGACTTTTTTAGCACTCAATGGTATAGTGTGCTTAGCACTCGAGGATATGGAGTGCTAAAGAATTGACAGACAAGGAGGAGTCCACAATGGAACTGACCGAACGGAAAAAGAAGGTTCTGCGTTCTGTGGTGGATCTGTACATCCGGACGGCAGAACCGGTAGGCTCCAAGGCCATTACCGAGCTTCCGGACATGAAATATTCCTCCGCTACCATCCGCAACGAAATGGCCGATCTGACTGCCATGGGATATCTGGAGCAGCCCCACACCAGTGCCGGGCGCATCCCTTCCGCGGCAGGCTACCGGTTGTATGTGGATGAATTGATGCTGGACTACCGTCTGAGCATGGACGAAACCAAATCCATTACCAACGCCATCGAGGAGAAGATGCAGCGGGTGGACAAAATGGTGGAAAAGGTTGCCAAGCTGGTTTCCCAGGCCACCAACCTTCCGGCCATCTCCGCCGCTTCCCGCTCCGGCAGCGCCTGTGTTCAGCGCTTCGAGCTGATTCAGGCCGGACAGGGCAGCTTCATTCTGGTGCTGATGCTCTCCGGAGATCGGGTGGCAAACAAGCTGATCAAGCTGCCCCTGGATTTGAGCGAGTCGGATCTGAAACTGCTCAGCGCCGTACTCAATGCCACCATGACGGAGATTCCCCTGGAAAGCTTCACCACGGAACTGATGGACCGGGTGATGCGCTCGGCAGGAACTGCCGCCAGCCTGGTGCCGGTGATCCTGGACTTTACCCAGGAAACCCTGAAAAACCACGCAGCCACCAATATGGCGGTGGTTGGACAGTCCCGGCTGCTGGGACTTCCGGAGTACCGGGATGTGGACAAAGCCCAGCGGGTGATGGCTTCCATTGATGAAGAAGCCCTGAGTAATCTTCCGGCGGTGATGCAGGATGCCAACGGCACCAAGGTCATCGTTGGTCCGGAGAACGTAGCCGACGAACTGAAGGACACCTCCGTGGTGATGACCAAGTTTGACATTGGCGACGGCCTTCAGGGCATGATCGGTGTGGTAGGCCCCACTCGAATGGATTACGCAAAGGTTACCGCTCGACTGAGCTACTTTGCCGAGAGTTTGTCGAAGATGTTCGCCAAGCCCGAGACCCCCCAGCTGCCCCAGGCAGAGCAGGATGACGCCGGGCAGTAGAAAAGAAAACAACCAGCGGCGGGAGACACCCTCCTGCCTGACAATATAGGAGGCCGAGAACGTGGCAAAAAAGGAAAAACAGCAGCAAGCAGAAGAAACTATCCTCATCCCGGAAGTAACCGAGGAAACCCAGGAGACGCCGGAAACCCCGGAAGCACCGGAAACCGAGCAGGTCAATCCCTGGGAGGAAAAATATAACGCAGAACGGGATGCCCACCTACGGGTGGCGGCGGAGTTTGACAACTTCCGCAAGCGCACCGTCAAGGAAAAGGAAGCTTCCTACGGCAACGGCAAGGCTGACGCCGTGGCGAAGATCCTGCCCGTCTACGACAACCTGGAACGGGCACTGAACCAGGAAACCTCCGATGCCGCCTACAAAAAAGGCGTGGAGATGACCATGAACGAGCTGGTAAAAATTCTGAACGGCCTGGGCGTGGAAATCTTCGGAGAAGTCGGAGATGCCTTTGATCCCAACCTGCACAACGCGGTGATGCACATCGACAGCGAGGAACTGGAAGAAAATGTGATCGCCCAGGTGTTCCAGAAGGGATTCAAAATCGGAGATAAGATCGTCCGCTTTGCCATGGTGCAGGTGGCCAACTGATCCCATTACTTTGTATACATTTTTCATTGGATATATTAGGAGGAAATCATTATGAGCAAGATTATCGGTATTGACCTTGGTACTACCAATTCCTGTGTTGCCGTTCTGGAAGGCGGCGAACCCGTTGTTATCGCCAATGCAGAAGGCACCCGTACCACCCCTTCCGTGGTGGCATTCTCCAAGACCGGCGAGCGTATGGTCGGTCAGGTGGCAAAGCGTCAGGCAGTGACCAACGCTGACCGGACCGTTGCTTCCATCAAGCGCCACATGGGCGAAAATTATCACGTCACCATCGACGGCAAAGGCTACACTCCCCAGGAAATCAGCGCTATGATTCTGCAGAAGCTGAAGGCTGACGCAGAGAGCTATCTGGGACAGCCCGTCACCGAAGCCGTTATCACCGTTCCCGCTTACTTCTCTGACGCTCAGCGTCAGGCTACCAAGGACGCAGGCAAGATTGCCGGCCTGGATGTAAAGCGGATCATCAACGAGCCCACCGCCGCAGCTCTGGCTTACGGCCTGGACAAGGAAAACGAGCAGAAGATCATGGTCTATGACCTGGGCGGCGGCACCTTCGACGTGTCCATCCTGGACATCGGCGACGGCGTCATCGAGGTTCTGGCTACCGCCGGCGACACCCGGCTGGGCGGCGACGACTTCGACCAGAGAATCATGGATTACCTGGTTGCCGAGTTCAAGAAGGCCGAGGGCATCAACCTGGCCAGCGACAAGGTGGCTATGCAGCGTCTGAAGGAAGCCGCTGAGAAGGCCAAGATCGAGCTGTCCGGCGTGACCAGCACCAACATCAACCTGCCCTATATCACCGCTGACGCCACCGGCCCCAAGCACCTGGATGTTACCCTGACCCGGGCTAAGTTCAATGAGCTGACTGCTGATCTGGTAGAGCGCACCATGAAGCCTGTCCGTCAGGCCATGTCCGACGCAGGCCTGTCCGCTTCCGACCTGAACAAGGTGCTGCTGGTTGGCGGTTCCACCCGTATCCCTGCTGTGCAGGATGCGGTCAAGACCATTACCGGCAAGGAAGGCTTCAAGGGCATCAACCCCGACGAGTGCGTGGCTGTGGGCGCTGCCATCCAGGGCGGCGTGCTCACCGGCGATGTGCAGGACATCCTGCTGCTGGACGTCACTCCCCTGTCTCTGGGCATTGAGACCATGGGCGGCGTGTTTACCCGTCTGATTGACCGTAACACCACCATCCCCACCCATAAGAGCCAGATCTTCTCCACCGCCGCTGACGGCCAGACCTCCGTTGAGGTTCACGTCCTCCAGGGCGA
>DVGO01000066.1 GCA_018712645.1 Candidatus Faecousia faecavium
AATATATGACTGTCTGCATCGTAAAATTCTGTCGCCGCCTGTAATAAGCCGTTGATCAGTGTGTCAGGATCTTCGTTGCCACGCTGGGCTTCTTCCAGCAGTTTCAGCGCTCTCAAAAAATGACGGGCATAGCTATCCATCTTGCCAACGGGCAGCTAAATCTATCAAAAAGGAGGACATAAAAATGCTGGAACAGAGAAGCCGCTCAAAGGATGGCCTTGTCATCGCATTGGCCAATGAGAAAGGCGGAACAGGCAAAAACCACCACAACGGTGAATCTGGGCATCGGGCTGGCCCGCCTGGGACAAAAGGTTCTGCTCATTGACGCAGACCCCCAGGGCGACCTCATCACTTGCCTGGTCTAGCAGGATCAGGACAGCTTGCAGACCAGCCTCGCACCATCATGGAGAAGGTGATCCGCGACGAGCCGTTTTCTGTGGATGAGGGCATCCTGCACCACAAAGAGGGTGTTGACCTCATGCCAGCCAACATTGAGCTGCGGGCTATGGAAATGAGCTTGGTAAACGCCATGAGCCGGGAGTTCACGCTGCGAACCTATGTCAATGAAGTCAAGAAGAACTATGACACGGTTCTGATCGACTGTATGCCGTCCCTCGGTATGATTACAATCCAGCAGCCGGTATCATCGTTCACCAGAATCAGGTTCCAGTCTCCACTGACATCCGTCTTCTTGCCCAGAAACGGCAGAACATCCGTCTAGGAAATACCCAGAGGATTGACCAGCAAAAACCAGACCGCCAGGATGACCAGTACCCAGCCATTCCGGGATGCTTTCTCCGACTTTGGATCTTTCTGACATGGCGCTGGGCAAGTGTAACTTCTTCCTCCTCTGATGGGGTCCGGAATTGAGCAACCTCCTCCATGTCTGCTTTTCCTTTGTGTAGTCCTCCGTATTTTTAATTTGAGGTGAATACAAGGACAGCAGTCAGGTCCGTTTTATTACGGTTTCCCTGCGTCGACCTTGGCAGCGATGCGCAAGACACCAATAAAGAGCAAAACCGATTTCTCTTGTGCTATGCACGAGGAGAAAAATTTGAATATAGTATGCAGTAAAAATGCAGTATTTAGAAAAAATCAGCCAAACAGCAAAGATATGGCCAGCCATTTGTCGCGGATCCAGTTCATTCCACCAGACATTCTCGTTACACAAGCAGCTTCTGAGAGGGGACTGCATACAATTTGGTTTTCTGTCCAACATGCGGAAGGTGTCTGCGGATTCCCATTGGTTGACTGCTGCAGCGGTTAAAATGCAAAGGCGATTTTCTGGCTGCTGTCTCCAAACAGTAAGTTCTGCAAGTTTATATAGTACCTATTGGCCCATTTCCCATACTTTTGTTATCTGCGCAAATGCGTACACGTAACATGGAAAAGAACGACTTGACGCAGATGACAGAATATGTTAAAATTATTTTAATTTCGGGAAATTATCCGAAATTAACAATTTTTCCATATACGAGTAGGAGGAAATAGTTATGAATGAGCAGAATGTTCCCGGCAAAGGTGCTGCTATTGCCAGCTTGGTGTTGGGTATTGTATCCATCGTATTCTGGTTCTTTGGTGTCACCTCGCTTCTTTCCCTGATTTTAGGTGTCGTAGGTCTGATCTTGGCCAACAGTGCCAAGAAAGCCGGATATAACGATGGCCTGCGTACCGCTGGATTTGTACTGAGTCTTCTGGGTACCATTTTTGGTGCTCTGATCTTCGTCAGTTGCATCGCCTGCGCTGGTGTGTTGGGTGCTGCTGGCAGCCTGGGCGCCCTGAGCGGTTACTAATCTTCATATTTTCTTAGTGTCTTTTATGCTGCCCTATGTTCATCTGATTAACCGCGACGTACCCGTTTATGGCCTTCTAATGGCTCTAGGCGGTTTACTGGGGTGGCTACTCTGTCAGCATCGAGCGCAGCGGTTTGCCCCTCAGCTTCCTCGCGAGTCAGTTACACGCTTCTATCTACTTTTCTTGGCAGGCGCACTAATAGGTGCAAAAGTATATTCTCTGATCTTGGTCTGGCCCAGCCTGATGGAAAATCGCACCCTGCTGTGGACAAATCCTCCGCTGTTTTTACAGATGTATATATATGGCGGTATGGTCTTCTACGGAGGACTTATTGGTGGGATTTTGTGTGCGGCAGGGCTGCTTCTATCTGGCAGAATTCGCTTTCCCCAACTGGAGGTCGTATATCTGCCGGTGATTCCCTTAGTACATGGAATCGGTCGCATCGGTTGCTTCTGTGCCGGTTGTTGCTATGGTATTCCTACTGATGGTTTTTGGGGCGTGGCATACCCGCTCGGCTCACCAGCTCCTGCGGGAATCCCTTTGGTGCCCATCCAGCTGTTCGAATCTGCCGGTGATTTTCTTCTGTTTGTTCTCCTTTGTCTGTCGGTTTATCGGCGGCCAGGAAGCAGGTTGGCCGTTTATTTGCTGGGTTATGGCTGTCTACGCTATGCTACGGAATGTTTTCGCGGTGATGCAGCCCGCGGGCTGCTGGGTCCCCTGTCAGTGGCGCAGTGGATCAGTATTCTCTGCATTGTAAGCGGAGTCACCATTGTGGTAACGCTTTGTCTGCAAGCCTTGAAGAAGCGGCGTTTCCAGATGGGATAGCTGGTGGAACGTTCCTGGCAGACGGTTCCTTATTTGTGTTTGGCTTTGGATGGTAAGCTGAAGCTTTTTTCATTTCGGGTAATCAGACAAAGCACTTTCTTGTGTTCCTTGCAGGCATTTGTGTCGTATTCAGTCGGCTCAATGTGCATACCAAAATTCTTCCAGAAGTCTCATACGGTATCCTTCTCATAGATCAGCTCTTGGAGGATGATTTCTTCCGCCCAATCTTGGATGTTGTTCATGGCTCCGATCCACGCACTATGCAAGGAATATAGTAGTTACCCTGCACCGCCCTGTGCGGCGATGCGCAAGGCACCCATAAGGAGCAAATCTGTTTTTGTGTGTACTCTACACACGGGTAAATCCAGCACAAGAAGCAGCAAGAAACCGCAGTAATCGGTAAATATCCTAGTATAATCGAACAATTACCAGATATTTTGCCAACCCTGCATCTGGCTCTTGAAGTTCAGCAAGCGCTAAACTCTATCAAACTGTATCGAAAAGCCCGGAAAATCAATGGTTTTCTGGGATTTTCACATCTGACTAATTTGATACGTTGTGGCTAAAAAACAGGACAACTGAAACACGATTTTCAGCCTCCAGAATGGTAATTTTCATACGTTTTCACGCTTCATTTTTTAATTGACCTATCTGATTTTGACTCGATCTGAACAAAAGACGAAATCCGCCCATGCAGAGCCACTGCTTGGGCGGTTTCTGTCCTTTAGGGATAGAATTATTCACAAGTTTGTGGTATAATTTGTCCAAATGAAGTGATAGACACACCAAAATTCTGCAAAGGAGTGTGGGTCTATGAAAAAGCAGCTGCAAGGATTATCCCTGATTTTGCTTGCCATTTTGTTCATGCCGGGATATGGCAATGCACTTTTTTGACTTGCGCTTTCAATGGTCTTTGATTTTTTCGCTCATTGGCATCGCTGGTGTTGTGATGACCTTCCTACCCGATAAGAAGAAATAACTACAGTTTCGGAGGATGCGCATGAAGAAGAAAAGCCTTATCCTTATCATTGTATTGTGCGTGATTTTGGCGTTATCTCTTTTGTTCGCTCTGACCAGGCGGGAAAAAGCCGAGATAGACTACGGAACTTCCGAATTATACAGCCACGCCGAAATGGACAGCGCAATCAAAGAAATCCAGAAAACCTTCAGCACATTCGATGGCTGTAAGCTTTATTCCTTACGTTATACCTCTGATGAACTGTGCCAAAGTCAATTAGAATATTGCAATACCCTTGCACCAGAAGGCACTACATACGATGCGTGCATTGTTTTTGATTCCCGCTTCCGCTCTCCCATTGCAGGCGGAGGAGCATGGAATCCCAATGAAATATATACCTGGACTTGGTACTTGGCCCGAACAAAGAACGGGGATTGGGAGCTTTTAACCTATGGATACGCGTAAATCCCAGTTTTTTCAGGAGACATGAATATATTTTTTAGATACTCCGAGGTGATGGATTTATGAGAAAAAGAGCAACCGGAATTGCTGCCCTGGCAGCGATTGTGGCAGCGTATGTTGTGTTTCGATACCCACTGTTTCCCCTGCATGGCATGAAGGAGTTTCCTCTGTATCTGTGCATTCTGGGAGCGATCCTGATTGCCTTTTCCGGAATAGTGAAAGGAAACCGGATTTTGCCCATTGCAGCTGCCCTTGGTTACATTCTCGGTTTTCCCGCTGGAAAGCTGTTTGAAAGAAGCTATGGCGAGGGTCTGAACAGCATGTGGATCATCTGGCTGATCTGTTTTGCAACAGCAGTTCTGCTGGGAATTATCGTCAACTGTCTTGTGGGAAGAAAACCAACGCACTGAGGTATTTTCCATGAAAAAACAATTTGCTTTCGTTCTTGCCATGGTGCTGTGCCTGATTCTGGGCGGCTGCAGTCAGGAAGAATCCCTTTCTTTTCCCTTTGAAGATACTGATGCAGAGCGTATAGAGATGTTCCACTTCATCGCACCTACTGAGGCTGAGAAAAAAGTACTGACAGAGCAGGATGACATTCAGGATTTGTATCAATTTCTCAGTGGTCTTACCTTGCGGGATAAGAAAACGGAACCCGTGGCCGGTGGCTCCGTGACCAGTTTCCGGTTTCATCTGTCTGACGGCACCACCTATGAAGTGATCTATTCCTCGATTGCTGTAAAGTCCGGAAGGATCTGGGCTACCGGTATGGGTCAGGACTACTTCACATCCGCCGATGTGGGAGGAATTTATAATGCTTACCATTATGAAGCGGAAGATGCAGAAGAGGAAGAATTGCCCATACTTATGACTGAAAGTAACCCCGATTCGTCCGAATGGGACAAAATTCCTATGGTAATGGTAGATGGCAAACTCTACTATGATACCGGTGAGGAAAGCAACATGGATGCCCGCTGCGGTGTCATGGATGGGGAAATCACTTCCTCTGTGGATGGCTCTGAAATTCCATCTGAGGATAATCAATCCAACTTTGGTACCGGTTTTGGTTATCAGTATGGAGACAATGATACCTTAGAGATCTGCATGAATGGAAAATGGATTATTTTTGCCCAAAGAGACGGAACTGGGAATCAGATTCGTTTTGGGGATCGAATGGTGGATGCAGACAGCCTTTCCAAAGAAACCCTTGCTTGGCTGGAATGGTATAACAGCTTGGCAGAAGAAGAACGCATGGCGATCAGCATGATTCCTCCAGACTTATATAGTCAGCTGGAATTCCCGGGCACAGAAGATGCCGAGGCCCCATCGGAAACTGAACAGGGAAAATAGATTTCACAATACAATATTGCAAAGATTGACCGTTGATTTCACCTTGTGTGACCATCAGCGGTCTTTTTCCGTCTATTTTGGGCTGTCACTGACAGGGAATGGTAATCGTAACCTTGGTTCCCTTCCCGGGTGTGCTTTCGCATTGCAGGCCATACGACGCGCCATATGCCAGATGAAGCCGCTCGTTGATATTTCGCACACCATAACCGCCTTTGGTGTCAGCGCCGGAATGCATCGCACCAAAGTTAGCTTCCCTAGTAGCAGGATCCATGCCCACACCGTCGTCTTCCACAGTGATGCGGATGCTTTCTCCCAGATGCCGGGTGGAAATGGAAAGCGAACCGGTTTTGTCCGGCTTTTCAAAAATGCCGTGAATAATGGCATTTTCAATAATTGGCTGCAGCACAATTTTGATAATGGGATAGGGCAATGTCTCCTGTTCAATATCCCACTGAACATGGACGCGATTCTCAAAACGCATATTCTGAATCTGTACATACAGTCTGGCATGCCGCAGTTCGTCTGACAGCGGGATAACTTCCCGCCCCCGGCTGAGAGACAAGCGGTAAAATTGAGCCAAGGCATTTACCATTGTGCTGATCTGGGGGACATTGTGGACAATGGCGGTACAGTTAATCAGGTCCAGAGAGTTATACAGGAAGTGAGGATTGATTTGCGCCTGGAGGGCTTTCAGCTCCAGCGCCTTGATCTGCTGGCCCTGGGCCAGTTTCTCGTCCATCAAGGTGTCGATGCGATTCATCATGTTGCTGAAGCTCTGCATCAGCTGACCGATCTCATCTTCTCCCACCGGTTCCAGGCGGATGGAAATATTGCCCTGTTCCACCGCATGCATAGTATCATTCAGCCGCAGAAGCCGGCGCAGAATGGAGCGGGTGATCAGATAGGCCAGCACATAGGCTGCCAGGGCAAGCATTACCACGACGGCCAAAAGCTCCATTTGCAGTTCCCGGCTGACACGGAAAATATCGTCATGAGGCAAAGCCGCTCCCAAAATCCAACCGGAATTGTCCAAAGAAACATATTGGGTGTGAAATGTTCCCCACTGGGTTTTCAGATCGCTCCATCCCCCTGGCAATTTCCGGTTTACCTCGATATTTTCCCAAAAATCTGATGGCAAGTCCGTCTCAGAGGAACTGGTCAGGATGCGGTTGTCATGCAGCAGAAAAACCATGCCGTTTTCGGTAATGGTACTGCGCCCCACAGCTTTCTCCACCCGGTTCGCTGCGATGTCCACCCGCAGAATCGCCAAAGGCTGCAGCACATGGCTGGGGTCGTAGATCACACGCATCAGGCTGTAGCATCGGTCACTTTCCAGAGGTTCATCCGAAAAATCTCCGGGAGCGAACCACCGTGTAGGCGCTTCCGGGGAGAATGCCTTCAGCCATTGACGGTCCTCCACCGATTTTAGATCCACGATATCCGAAGCGTTGGTGTAAAGATAGTCATTGTTCACATACACCCGAATCCGGTCTACGCCGGATAAAGAGCGCAGATAGTGAAACGTCATGGTCAGCTGATTGCTGTCCTGCAAGCGCTGAATATAGGTACTGTTTTCCAGGCTGCTGCCTGCCAGTTCATAGACATTGGGGTCCATGGCCAGAATGTCCACCACCTGGGACAGACGGTCAAACAAATCATCCACCGCAGTCTGCGTATCCACAAACGCTTTCTGGGCAGCGGAAAAGGTTTGCTTCTCAATCACCGTATTGATCCGGCGGAAGGCATACATGGTAAATAACCCCAAGGGAAGCAGCAAAAGCAGGAAATAAATCCACAGCAGCTTGCTGCGCAGTTTCCCGTCCAGCAGCAGCGAACGGCCTAAGGACTGTAGCTTATTCTTCATAGCAAATCATATTCTCCCGGTAAAGTTTCGGCGAAAGACCCACTTCCTTGGTAAACAGCTTTACAAAATACTTTCCGTCGGTATACCCCACCTCATGTGCCACCATGTAAAGTTTTCGGGAAGGGTCTGCCAAAAGCTGTTTTGCCCGTTCCATACGAAGCTGGGTCAATTTTTGGTTGATGGTAATGCCTGCATGCTTTTTATAGGCGCTGCACAGATAGGTGTGTACAAAACCCAGGTCGGCGGCAACGCTCTGTACGGTCAGCGCACTGTCGCTGTAATGGCTGGCAAGGTAGGCATCCACCCGGGTGACAATGTCCTGGCAATTTCGCTCCGTAGCCTGAAAATATTCCTCCATCGCTTTGCCCAGGGCTTCCCACAGCTGGGCCAGCGTCTGCTGCTTTGCCGCCGTATACAGCAGGTAATCTCCCTGTGCGGTAACACTGGTAACCTGTCGGCTTTCCGCCGCTGACAGCAGGCAAAACACAATCTGGCAGTAAAGATTGCGTACAACCTCCGGCGGTGTGGCTTCACACTGGGCGATTTCCTGATAAATCCGTTCAAACAGCGCCATGGCTTCCTGGCGGTGTTTGTGCCGGATCAGATTCGCCAGCATAACAAACCTCGCCTTTTCATACACATATTCCTTCCCGTTGGATGGGTAAGAAAAGTCGCCGTTTTCTCCTCGGTAGAACAGCAGCTGCGGGTCCGGCTTTGCGTTGGTTTGAAGCTCCTGGACAATTTCTTTCAGCACGGATGTAATTTCCTGCAAATCAATGGGCTTTTCCACATAGCTGGCTGCTTTCAGCTTAATAGCGCCTTTCAGATACTCTTTATCCGTATACCCGCTGAGAAAAACAAATTGGCACTCGGGATACATCTGCCGAATTTTCTCCGCCAGTTCCAGGCCGTTCATCCGGGGCATTTTCATGTCGCTGATTACAATATCCGGTCGATGCTTCCGGGCCATTTCCAATGCCTGCTCCGCATCCTCCGCATCTTCCACAGAGGCGATTTTCAAGGCTTTCCAGTCTATGTATTGTTTGAGCACTTCTCTGGGCATTTTCTCATCATCCACCAAAAGAACCGAAACCTTCATGCCGTCATCCCCTTATCTGCCAAAAGTTCTATCTATAATATACAGCTTTTTTTCAATAGTGCAATGGATTTTGATGCAAATAACAAAAATCACGCAAAGCAACATAATCTTTCCCTCCAATCATAATCGGCTCCCGTTGTTTTTTCCTCTGCCGTTTGTTACCATTAAGACAGAAACAACGTGCAACCAACCAGAAAGGAGCGGAAGTCCATGAGAAAGCGGCAGAGCCTTTTGTGCAAAGATCTCCGGGAAAACTGGGTAAAATGGCTCATGATTCTCCCGGCTGCCATTGTCGTGATTCTGATGTGTTATATCCCCATGGGCGGCATTGTCCTTGCGTTCAAGGAGTATAACTACCACGATGGTATCTTCGGCAGCCCTTGGGTGTGGTTCAAGAATTTTACCTACTTTTTCCAGTCCGGCAAGGCATTCAGTGTCACCAGAAATACCATCTTGTATAATCTGGCCTTTCTGCTGGTCAACACGGTTTTGCAGATTACCTGCGCCATTCTCCTGTCGGAGCTGACCGGAAAGTGGTTCAAGCGCATTACCCAGTCGGTGATGTTCTTTCCCTATTTTATTTCCTGGGTTGTGGTTGGCGCCTTTGTGTACAACATGTTCAACTTTGAATTCGGCGCTGTGAATACCTTCCTCAAGTCCATTGGCCTGGAACCCATCGATGTGTACTCCAACAAAGGCGTGTGGCCCTTCATCCTGATTGGCGTCAGCGCTTTCAAGAATGTGGGATACGGCACGGTGATGTACCTGGCCAGCATATCCAATATCGATTCCAGTCTGTACGAAGCAGCAGATCTGGACGGGGCAACCATGTGGCAGAAAATTCGTTACATCACCCTGCCCGGTATCCGTCCGACCATTATCATTCTGTTCTTGCTGGCAATCGGTACGATTATGAAAGGCGACTTCCAGATGTTCTGGCAAGTTACCGGAAACAATCCCATGGTGCTGGAAGTGACCGATGTCATCGACACCTATGTGACCCGTTCTCTGCTTCAGCTTCAGGAATTCGGCATGACCAGCGCAGCAGGACTGTATCAGTCGGTGTTCTCGTTCCTGCTGGTACTGCTTGCCAACAAGCTGGTGAAAAAAGCAGACCCGGATTATGCGTTGTTCTGAATCTTGCGGACGGAAAGGAGAATGCATTATGAAAAAAGACCGCATTTCCCACGCAAAACCCATCAGTAAAGATCGGGTGGTCTTCAATATTGTTGCGTATGTCATTTTAGGCATTCTGGCGGTATGCTGCCTGCTTCCCTTCCTGCTGGTACTCAGCGGCTCTTTCTCCGACCAGACGTCAATTTTGACCCATGGCTACCAGCTGATTCCGGAAACCTTCTCTCTGGATGCCTACACAACATTGTTCAAAATCCCCGGTGAACTGCTCCGGGCCTACGCTGTGACCATATTCGTTACCTTCACGGGAACGTTCCTTGGGCTGTTTCTGACCAGTATGGCGGCATATGTGCTGTCCAGCAAGAGCTTCCGTTACCGAAACCAGGTATCCTTTTTCTTCTACTTTACCTCCATTTTTGGCGGCGGCCTGGTTCCCTGGTATATTTTCAACACCAAATATCTGCACTTTCACAACAGCGTAATCTCGCTGATTCTGCCCATTCTGGTCAATGTCACCTATCTGCTGATTCTGAAAAGCTATATGAGCAGCATTCCGGACGCCCTGTACGAATCGGCAAAGCTGGATGGCGCCAATGATTTTACCATCTATCTTCACATTGCGCTGCCGCTGTGCAAAGCGGGACTGGCTACTGTAGGACTGTTTATCGCACTGAATTACTGGAATGACTGGTACAACGCCATGCTTTTCCTGGACGAAGGACGCAGTGATCTGTACCCGCTGCAATACTTCCTGAACAATATCCTGACCAAAGCCCAGGCCATCAGCGCAGCAGCCGCCCGCAGCGGTCTGCCCATGAGCGAAGTACCCAGCGAACCGATGAAACTTGCCATGACCGTTGTGGCCACCGGCCCCATCATCCTTCTGTACCCGTTCTTACAGAAATATTTCGTCAAGGGCGTCACCATCGGCGCGGTGAAGGGATAATCATCTTTGTGCATTGCGCACGGAACGTGCGATCTCATTATGACTAAGGAGGAAAAAACATGAAACACCTGGCAAAAACTCTGGCACTCGTCTTATCGGTTGTCCTGCTGCTGAGTCTGTTCGGCGGATGTGCATCCCCTGCCGCAGCTGACCCGACGGCAAAGCCTGACGATGCCGCAGCGCCTGCCCAGCAGGCCGGTACCCCGGACATTTCCGAGGAAGTCACGCTGACGATGTACCTCATCGGTGACCGTCCGGTGGACAACGATCTGGTCTTTGAACAGATCAATGCCCGGCTGAAAGAGGAGATCAACGCAACCATCGACGTTAAGTTCATGAGCTGGAGCGAATACGAGCAGAAATATCCCCTGATTTTCGCTTCCGGCGAAGATTGGGACATGATTTTCACCGCTGACTGGTGCTTCTACAATGCCCAGGCCACCAAGCAAGGCTTCTGGGAAATTACCCCCGAAGCACTGGAGACCTATGCTCCCATGACTGCCCAGACCATGTACCCCGAAGCCTGGGAACAGGCCAAGGTGGACGGCAAAGTTTACATGCTGCCCATGAACTATCAGGAACTGACCGCCTATGTCTGGATGGCCCGGGGCGATCTGATGGAAAAATACAACATCACCTCCTTGGATACCTTCGACAAGGTAGAAGAGTACATGCAGGCCATCGTGGACAATGAGCCTGCCATGATTCCCCTGGACGTGGGTTCCGACTATGACCGCCAGTTTGTATTTGATCTGATTTGGAACGTAGAATCCAACGCCAAGGGCGATGATCGCTACGCTGTTCTGCCCCCTGTCAGCCTGTTCACCTGCGTGGGCGAAAATGATCCCGAAGCAAAGATCATGAGCACTCTGGAAACCGATATCTTCATGAATACCCTCAATCGCGTGAAGGACTGGAAAGACCGGGGCTTCTGGAGCAAGAACGCTGTGGTAAATACCCAGAACAATACGGAAAGCTTCCAGGCCGGAAAATCTGCTCTGGCTGTGATGAACATCAACACCGCCAAGAGCCTGTACACCACGCTGCAGGCAGAGCATCCCGAGTGGAACGTTCAGGTCTTTGACGCCATGAACGGTGCACCGGCAATTATCCAGCCCTATCTGGCCAACGGCATGAGCATTTTCTCCAAGTCCAAGAATCCGGAACGGGCACTGATGGCTCTGGATTACCTGCGCAACGACGAAATCTGCCACAACCTGTTCTGCTACGGCATTGAAGGCGTACACTGGGAGGCAGTGGGTGAACATGGCCTGAAATCCCTGCCCGGCAGCAGCAACTACAGCTACGACAGCAACTGCAACTGGGGCGTGCGTAACGATGCATTCTGGCGCACCATCGAAGGCGGCATTCCCAATGCCGACGAACTGGTCAGCACCTGGAAGGAGACAGCCCGCAGCGGACGGTATCTGACCTTTGTCTTTAACGACAGCGAGGTTAAAAACGAGGTTGCTGCTCTGTCTGAGATTTACAACTCTGACTACAAGCTTCTGCAGCTGGGCTTCACCGATGATCCGGAAACGGATGTGGCCAAACTGCTGACAAAGATGGAATCTGCAGGTGTCAGAAAGCTGCAGGAAGCATTCCACGACCAGGCCCTTACCTTCCTGGAAGCACACCCTGTTGAATAAGTAACCCAGGAGGCAGAATGGATCCCCTTTCGGGGCGTTCTGCCTCCTTCTTGTAAAGCGGCAAGCCAATCATTGGCAGGAAAAGGAGATAACCATGACACGCTTTCAATTTCTTTTGACAGACAGCCTGGAAAAAGTCCTGCCCTGGCAGACTCCGGAAATAATGCCGGAGAAAAAAATCAAACTTTTTCATAATCAGCGCTGGTCCTGCCAGCTGGCATATACCTGCGAAAATGACGACTTTGGCGAGACTTCCACGCTGTTCCGGCTGGACTGCCAAGGAAATGACCTTGGCGGGTTGATTCTGCGGCAGGCAGAACTGGTGCCCTGCGCCTATCCTTGTCACGGGACTTGGGATGACAACTACCTGACGACCCGTCCCGGGCTTTTGCCGGACCTTCTGCGTCCTGTCTCCTGGGAGAATTCTTTTAAGGCAATCCCGGCACAGTGGCGCAGCCTTTGGCTGACCCTGGACTGCCGGATGCTGCCGGTGGGACAGCACCGGTTTGCGCTGCGGGTAACGGATGAGCAGAGGAATCTGCTGGCCCAGTTTACCCTGGAAGCAGAAGTTTCCCCATTGGAGCTTCCCCAGCAGCGGCTGTATCAGACCCAATGGTTCCATGCCGATTGTCTGGCAGATTACTATGGCGTTTCGGTGTTCAGTCCGGAACATTGGCGGATTATCGAGAACTTTATCAAAAGTGCGGCAAATCACGGCATCAATATGCTTTTGACCCCGGTTTTTACACCGCCGCTGGACACAGCAAAGGGCGCAGAACGCACCGCCGTTCAGTTGGTGGATATTTTCTGGGATGGAAGCGTCTATACCTTTGACTTTTCCCGGCTGCAGCGTTGGGTCGGCCTGTGCCGGAAGTACGGAATTACCGAGATAGAAGTTGCCCACCTGTTCTCTCAATGGGGAGCAGTTGCAGCGCCGAATATTCTGGTGCATACCAGCAAGGGCCTGGAAAAGCGGTTTGGCTGGCATACTCCCGCCGTTGGCAGGGAATATACAACCTTCCTCCACCGTTTTCTGCCGGAGCTGAAAGCGGAACTGGACCGGCTCATTGGATTGGAACACGTCTGGTTTCACATATCGGACGAACCCCATGACAGTGAAAAATCCACCTACGCAGCAGCCAAAGCCACAGTTGCCCCATTGCTGAAAGGATGCCATGTGATGGACGCCCTCAGCAGTTACCAGGTGTATGAAGAAGGCATTGTGGAAAAGCCAGTGGTTTGCAACGACCATATCCAGACCTTTGTGGATCATGGGGTTCAAAATCTATGGACCTACTACTGCACCGTGCAGGCGCAAACGGTTCCCAATCGCTTTATCGCCATGCCCAGCGCCAGAAACCGGATTATGGGCGTGCTGCTGTATCAATATGACATGGAAGGATTCCTGCACTGGGGATTCAATTTCTACAATTCCCAGCGTTCCGTTTCCCACATCGACCCCTTCCGGGTAACAGACGCCGGGGAGGCCTTCCCTTCCGGCGATCCTTTCCTGGTTTACCCGGCGCCGGATGGGACAGCCTGGGACTCCATTCGGGGAGAGGTCTGGAAGGAAGGATTGCAGGATCTTCGGTTATTGCAGCTGTGCGAAAGCCGGAAAGGAAGGGACTGGACATTGAACCTTCTGAAGGCCCTGGGCGGCACCTTGCGCTTTGATGACTATCCCAGGGAAAAGTCCTTCTTCTGCCGCTTGTGGGATGCCGTTTGGGAAGCGCTTTAATGCGTAAAAAGCTTCTATGACAGAATACGCCCCGGCACCAGAGAGTGGTGCCGGGGCGTATGCATTTGCAGTTTTGCCGATTTTGTTATTGCTGGGCTTGCAGCTTCACACCATTGGACAGGAGAATATAATCCACCTCGTCCAGGATGATGGGCGCTGCCATGGAACTGGACTGGGCAGTAAGCCGAAGCAGTGTTTGTTGTGTCCCGTCCTTCATAACGATGACCACATCTCCAACGTCCTGCATTTCTCCATCGATTTCTGGTTGGGCCAGTTCCATCCAGTAACTCAGGCCGCTTAAGGCAAAGGAAGTTATCTGGTTCTCATGTACATACTCCTCTTGAATCCAGTCTGACGTGATAATGGAAACAGGCTCCGCCACGAACTCCACTTTCCGGGTGTCAATGCTCTGGAAGTCTAAGTCGAATTCCCAGACTCCTTCGGCCAATGGTGTATATTCAAAATCCATTTTGTCCGCATCAAAAACAGCTTTTTCAAATCCTTCCGCATGCATAGTCCAGTGGATAGAACCATCAAAGGGCATTACATTCTCATTTTCCAAAAAGGGATTCACTTTGAACATAACGCTGGCAGTATTGGAAAGGCCGTCTCCGTCATCCACGGTTGCATGATCACACATGGCATCCGGGGAAGAACCATCCGGCGCCAGCACCAGGCCCTCTGCCGGTTCCGGGAAGAGCAGAGGATTTTCCAGGAACCGAATATCTCCGCCTTCCAGATTGACCCCCTCCGGTGCCCGGATGTCTATGGTAATGTATGCGATTTTCCCATCCGTCAGAGCAGAACCCACCGATACGGAATAGCCATTCTCTGCCTCGGTTACAATGGGTTGGGCAACGGAAGGCTGAACATTTTGCTCAATATAGTTCCTCTGGCCGTCGCTTAATTCCGCAAAATGCTCCTGCTGAAAATAGGTGGCAAAGAGCTGACCCACATATTTCGCCGCATAGGCGGTCACTGCCAGCAGGGACAAGATGGCTGCTGCAATCAGAACTTTACGAAGCACCCCCCGGGTTCGTCGGGTTTTGACAGGTGCACAAGCAGCAGCCTGTTTCCGGGTGCGGATGGCGCTGAGGATATACTTATCCTGGGCTTGTCCGATCACATCCAGCAAGTCGTGCTTTGTCATATCAATTCCTCCATTTCCAGCCTGGAGCGCAGTTTCAGCCGGGTGCGGTAGAGCATGGATTTGACCTTGCTTTGGGAAAAGGCAAAATCCTCCGCAATGGAAGCAACAGAGTCCAGCAGGAAATACCGGCGCAGAAATACATCCCGTTCGGTATCCGGCAGGGTGTTCAGAAAACGCCGGAACGTGCCGACCGTCTCCTCATAGATATACTTTGCTTCCACGTTCTGCCCGTTGGCAATACATTCATCCAGTTCATCCAAAGCAAGTATGATTTCACCGCCGCCCCGCTTTGCGGCTTTTCTGGCTCTCCACCGGCTGATAGAGATATTGCGGGTAATCCTGCCCAGGAAGGTAATGAGCACAGTCGGCCGCTGGGGCGGCAGGTTGTTCCATGCTTTCATGTAGGTATCATTGACACTTTCCTCGGCATCTTCGTTGTTTGCCAGGACATTATAGGCAATGCTGAAACAGTACTTTCCGTATTTCTTGTCTGTTTGCGCAATGGCATCTTCGGATCGTTTCCAATACAGATCCACAATGCTTTGATCGTCCACACAAACACCTCCTTTTTTCTTTGTAAGGCCCTTCACCTATACTTACGCAAAATGCGAATGGTCGGTTGCGCAAAAAATAAAATCTTTTTTGATTTTTTCTATTTCCCATTATATCGCAGAAACTTCAGCAGAACCAGCAGTGTTTTTGCAAAAAAGTAACCGCTGTCGTACACTGCGACAGCGGTTACCCAACAGGATTGCGAAAGAGGAGAGGGAGAAAGGAAATGATATATGTGATAAAGCTTGCGGCTCACGGCTTCCGCTTGCTTTCATGCCTTTAGAATACCGGCAGATTATGTCGAAGGTATCAATAACCAGAGAACAAATTGCATCGGAATGGTAAACAAATTGTTTCGGGCCGGTTTTTGCCCCGGATTTCCGCCGTACAACCAGCAGTTGAGCGATTATTCTCTGTTTGGTTGTGTAAAAGCCCCAGGATTCTACCAACAGGCCATTCCTTTTTTTCTGCAAAAATGGTATGCTGTGTTCAGTAACAAAGCGAAAGGAGACTGCAAAATGGAATTAACATTAGGAAAGCGGATTGCCATGCTGCGCCGTCAGAAAGAATTGCGTCAGGAGGATCTGGCGCAGATGCTGGAGGTAAGCCCCCAGGCTGTGAGCAAATGGGAAAATGACCAGACCTGCCCGGACATCACCCTGCTTCCCCGACTGGCAGAAATTCTGGGTGTCACCGTGGATGAGCTTCTCTCCGGGAAAACGGAAGTACAGCCTGCCGTGAAGCTGGAGTCGGTGCAGCAGCGCAAGGATATCAAGGACATGATGCTGCGGATTGTAGTAGATTCCGCCGACGGGGACAAGGTTCGGGTCAATTTCCCGCTTTCGTTGGTGCAGCTGGCCGTGGATACCGGAATGGAACTTCCCCAGATTTCCGGCAAGGAAGCCCTCAGCGGTATTGATCTGAAACAGATTCTGGAATTGGTCAGCCACGGCGTGGTTGGCAACCTGATTGAAGTGGATTCCGCCGATGGGGACGTAGTTCGTATCTTTGTGGAGTAATCTATGAAAATTCGGATACGCAGCAAAGAAACCAATCTAACCCTGCGGCTTCCCACCGGAATGGTTTTCAATCGGGTGGGAATTGGTATGGCTTATGGATTTCTGAAAAAGAAGAACATGCCGCTGACCAAAGATCAGGCCTTGCTTTTTGCCAAGGGAATCCGGGAGTTTCGCCGCCGGAATGGCCCCTGGAAATTGGTGGAAGTTTACAGTGCGGACGGAGAACTGGTAGAAATCTGGATCTGACACGCCAAAAACGGAAAAAGGAAATATTTACACGCTGCCCTTTCCGTGGTAGGATAAGGAAAACTTCGCCCTCAGAAAGGACCCAGCGCCATGAAAGCAACCGCCATCTGGAAGAAATTGTTCGAAATTCTCCCCAAAAAGCAAAAAGCAGGCTTTTTCCTCATTCTCCTGATTCTAGTTATCTCTGCTGGACTGAATCAGGTTACCCCTCTGGCTGTGGGATATTTAACAGACTTTGTGCTGAACCAGCAGGATATTACTTTTTCTGCCGTTGTTCCTATTTTACTGGTGATTCTTCTGGTTAATGTGGTCAACGAGGTCATCAAAGTTCTGCGCCGGCTCATCGTGGAAGACACCGCCACCCAGGCAGAGAAGAATGCCCGGCAAAAGGCCACAACTTCCCTGCTGCTGGCGCCTCTGTCCTATTTTCGCAGCCACATGACCGGAAACATTCACGGACGGCTGAACCGAAGCCTGGAAGGCACCGTCAAGCTGATGAAACTGGTGTTCATGGATTTTGCCCCGGCGGTAACCACCGGCCTTGCCGCCATTGTGACCATCTTTTTGCAGCTGCCGTTTCTGGTGGCCTGTCTGGTGATTCTGGTGATTCCCATCGGCACCATTCTGGTATTTCGCCAGATCAGCACCCAGAAAGGCATTCGTCTGGAACTGCTGGACACCAAGGCCGACATGGATGGAACCATCGTGGAGCTCCTGGGCGGAATCGAAACCATCCGGGCGCTGGACAGCGCTCAGGCGGAAGGGCAGCGGATTGAAACGCGTTCTGAGCAGCTTCGGAAAAAGGAAATGCGCCATCACAAGGCCATGGCCTTCTACGATTGTCTGAAATTTGTGAATGAGGCGGTTTTCAGCGTATTGGTCATTGGCATTTCCGTATTTCTGGCCTCCAAGCAGATTATCAGTGTGGGCACTGTGCTGACGGCCTACCTGTGCTTTACCCAGCTGACCGGCCCCCTGCGGGAGCTGCACCGGATTTTGGATGAGTTTTCGGAATGCGTCATTCTGGCTCAGGATTATTTCCAGATGGTGGACATTCCCCGGGATTTTTCCTACGCCCCTGCCCTGTCTGAGGTTGTCCCCTCCGGTAACGGCATTGACATCCGCAAGGTAAGCTTTGCCTACCCAGAAAAACCCCAGGAACGGATTCTCACCGAAGTCAGTCTTCAGGTTGCGTCCGGGAAATTTATCGGCATCGCCGGCCCCAGCGGCTGCGGCAAGTCCACCCTGATTAAAATTGTGGACAAACTGGAGCAGGCCCAGGGAGACGTATACTTAGGCAGCGCAGAGTTGGGCGGACTGTCCCGGCGTGCTTTGGCCGAAGTTGTGGCACTGGTGCCCCAAACCCCATTTCTCATTGCCGACACAGTCTACCGCAATATCTGCTACGGCATGACCCGGGAGGTTACCCTGGAAGAAGTGAAAGAAGCCGCCCGGAAAGCCAGCATCGCCGCTGACATTGAAAAACTCCCCGGGGGCTATCAGTTCATCCTGTCCGAAGGCGGTATGAATCTCTCCGGCGGTCAGCGGCAGCGGATTGCCCTGGCCCGGATTTTCCTGCGCAAACCCCGGATTCTGATTCTGGACGAGGCCACCTCCGCTCTGGACAACACCTCGGAAAAACACATCCAGGCGGAGATCGAAAAAATGAAGGACGAATGCGGCACCACCATTCTCTCCATCGCCCACCGGCTCACCACATTGCGCAACTGCGATGAAATCATCGTAATGGATCACGGCGAGATTGTGCAGCGGGGCACCTATGCCCAGCTGGAAAGCACGCCGGGACTGTTCCGGGACATGGCCCTGGGCATTCTGAAATAATTGGCATCTTTATCTGCAGCAAAAACCCCTGCTTCCTGTGTGGAAGCAGGGATTTTTCTATTCTCTCAGCCAATCCATCAGACGGGCAAGCCAGCCTCTGTTGACCAGGTCTCCGGCATAGACATAGCCGGTTTCCTCCCCCAGCTGCACCTGATACCACCGGTTTCCCTGGGTATTGGTCAGGCAGCGCAGCAGCGTCACTGTCTCCCACTTGTCAATGGATGTTACCTGACGGGACCGGGCGTCGGTTGCATTGCTGCAGGGCAGGGTCATCAGCTCGGTTTCCCTTCCTGCGGACATAATCTTTTCCGTGGAGTAGGATTCTACTTCGGTGCATTGTTCCAGATACCGCTCCGGCTGGGCATCGCGGGAATGCTCCAGAATCCGGTCCACCGCATCGGGATCTTCGTACAGGGTATACATCTCATGGCGAAGGGCCTGGCGGTCAATGGTCAGGCTGCCTACAAAGGTATCCAGCTCAAATTCGTCAAAGCTGGTGTAATACACCGCATACATCAGTTTCCAGAACTCCCAGGCTTCCCCGCCGCCTACCAAGGGGCAGCCTGCTGACCACATTCCGGAAGAAAGCACATGGTTGCTGGTTCGGGTATGGACGTTAATCTCCGTAGCCCGGGAGACCACATATCCTTCCGGAACCATATAGACCGCATCCAGCTTGGCATCATAGTACTCTGTCCGGGCATTCAGGGCTTCATACCGGCCCTTATGGTAGACAGAATACAGCTGGTAAGTGCCGTCACAAACGGTGGCAGGCCCCACAGAACCCACCTTCGGCAGCTGCCAGGCACCATACTTCAGGGGATGGTCCGGGATGGTGCTGCACTGGTCGTTGAAATACAGCATCCGCAGCTGACCCAATTCATCCTTCTTGATGACGATGCAGATACCGCTGACACGGTAATAGGACAAATCCGACAATTCCCGGTTATCCATATTGTCCGAACACCCGTCGAACAAAAATACCGCCGCAAATCCTCCATCCAAAGCATCCCGGACCATGGAATCGGTACGGATATAGTAATCGAGCATCATTTCCACATACTCCCGGCGATTCTCGTTCTGAATCCAGATAGACAAGTCTTTGTGGAAAGCATCGCCCTTTTCATAAGCCCCAACCGTTAAAACAACGGGAATCCATAACATGACTGACAGCAACAGGCACACCGCCCGTCGAAAACATACACGCATTTTGAAACCTCACTTTGTTACCGCAACACTTTACCATAATTTTGCCTCTGCGTCAACCTGGCTCATGCTTCCCATTGATTTGTAGTTGACTTTTTCAACATTTCCTTTTACACTGTGATTAGCAAATACTAAGGAGGCATTTATCATGGCAAAGACATTGGTGGTTTACTTCTCCCACAAAGGAGAAAATTTCATGCCCGGCGGCACCCAGGTTCTGGAAAAGGGCAATACCGAATATGCCGCAGAATTCATCCAGGAAGCGCTGGGGGCCGATTTGTTCGAAATCGACACCGTGAAAGCCTACTCCTCCAATTACCGGGAGTGCTGCAAGGAAGCCGCTTCCGAGGCCAAAATCAACGCCAGACCGGAAATCAAGGATTACCTGCCCAGTCTGGAAGAATATGATGCGCTGTTTGTCTGTTACCCCAACTGGTGCGGCACAGCTCCCATGTGCATTTTCACCTTCCTGGAACATTATGATCTGACGGGCAAAAAAATTCTTCCCCTGTGCACAAATGAAGGCAGCGGCCTGGCAAACTCCGTTCAGGATCTGCAAAAGTACTGCACCGGCGCCAATGTGCAGCCCGGTCTGTCCGTCCTGGGTCACCAGGTCAAAGACAGCAAAGAGGCCATCACCACCTGGGCCAAAAGTTCCCTGTAAGCATCAAAAATCCCTATGACCTACGGCCATAGGGATTTTTATTGTACTTTTATGCAAAAAAGCTTGGCTGCTCCGGAAGGGTGGAAAAATCCTTCAGATCCTCTGTGCCGATCAAATATGCCCCCATCTGCTCCAGTTCCAAGGAGGCAGGGCTGCCATCACGAAAACAGGCCACCGGGCTCCAGCCAAAGCGCAGATTGCGCACCGTTCCGTCCCAGGTTCCGCCTTTTCCCAAAGCTGCCTGAGCAACGAACACGATTTGCCCCAGGGCGTGGATGCACCGGTTCCGGCTCAAGGCCCGCTGGGCAGAAAATCCTTCGTCAAATCCGTCTTCACTGAGATACAGCACATGTTCCCTGGGTTCAACTTTGGTCAGTTCATCCGCAATGATGCTGATTACGCTTCCCCCTGCTTCCAGGCAGGCTTCCTGGGCCGTGCGGTCTGCTCCCCGGGCGTTTCCGGAAATCAGGGTCAGTCCCTGTTTTGCCGCATGACGGCCCGCCTGTTGGGCAAACATCCGGTTATCCTTCTCCAACTCCCGGCTGCCCACCAAAGAAATGGCAGGCGTCCCCAGAAGGTTCCAATCCCCTTTGCCCCACAAACACCCGGGGCTGTCCAATCCCAGCCGTTGGCGCAAAATCAGCGGGTATCCCGGGCTGACCCGGGTCAGCGCAATACATCCTGCCTGGGCACCCTGGCGCAAATAACTCTCCAGCAGCTGCTCCTCTTCCAGAAGCCGGACAATTCGCTGGGACATTTCCCGGTTATAGCCCAGACGGGAAAGGTCTGCGCTGGTTACCTCCCACTCCGGCTGGATACACTCCGACTGCCGCACCCGCTCCGCCAATACCCGCAACTGGGCGGTGGTCAGCACCGGCCGCTGGGGATTTCCCAAATGGCTGGTCAACAGAAGAAAGCCCTTCTCCCGGGGCGTCAACGGAATCTCCTTTTGGGCGGCGTGGGTGCCTTGACTTCTTCCTCTGTCAATGTTCCATCCGCCGCCAGCACCATGGGCCGGACGGTAAACTGACAGAATTTGCAGATTTCCTCCAGCTTCGCCTTTTCCGGGAAATTGCTGACCAAACTCCAGGCCACGCCTTTTCGCTTGGCACGGCCGGTTCTGCCCACCCGGTGGACGTAATATTCATTTTCTTCCGGGATATCATAGTTGATGACGCAATCCACATCATCCACATCAATGCCCCGGGAGGCAATGTCCGTGGCAACCAGAACCGCCAGCCTGCCATTCCGGTAGCGCTGCATGGTCTTCTCCCGCTGGCTCTGGCGGATATCTCCATGGATGCAGTCACAGTCCACGCCGGCCCGCTGGAGTTCCTCCGTCAGCCGCTGGCACATGTGCTTGGTGTTGCAGAAAATCATCACCCGCTCATAACCCTGGCTGCGCATCAGCCGCAGAACAGTCTCCGCTTTTTCCAAAGGCGTACAGCTGAGACTGAACTGGTCAATATCCGGCCGGTCCTCCTGCTTCGGTTCCACGGTGATTTCCACCTCATCCCGCTGATACATCCAGGAAACCGTCATAACCTCCTGGGAAATGGTAGCGGAAAACAGGCCCAGATTCTTCCGGTTCTTTACCTTTTCAATAATCCGGGTCACATCCTTGAAAAAGCCCATATCCAGCATCCGGTCGGCTTCGTCCAGTACCACGGTCTGAATTTTGTCCAGGCGGATGGTCTTGCGGTTATAATGATCCATCAGCCGCCCGGGGGTTGCCACTACAATCTGGGGCTTGCGCTCCAGCTGCTTGATCTGTCCGCCGATTCCTGCGCCGCCGTAGAGCACCGCCACCCGGATTCCCTGGTAATAGGTCAGCAGGCCCCGCAGTTCGTCGCCAATCTGGATGGCCAGCTCCCGGGTAGGTGCCAGAATCAATCCCTGAACCCCTTCTACCTCCGGGTCAATGTGCTCAATCATGGGAATGCCAAAGGCAAAGGTTTTGCCCGTTCCCGTGGGTGCCTTGGCAATTACATCCCGCCACTGCATAAAATAGGGAATCGCTTCGGCCTGAATGGTGGTGGGATAGCCGTACCCCTTCTGCTCCAAAGCCTTCAGCATTGCCTGGGACAAGCCAAGGCTTTCAAATGTAACATCCATGTATCTGCTTCCTTTTTCAGAATCTTTTGGGTAATTGTACCATCTTTTTTGTGAATTTGCAACTTATTTTCCCTTTGCTCCGTTTTGTGCCGAAATCGGGTTTGCAGAAAATTAAGAAATGCCGTCCCCCCGAATGGTGGACAAAAGGGGGAAAATATGGTATATTGTAGAATATCTTATTCTGTCCATACTATAAGGAGATCAGAAATGGGCAAACTAATTGTTATCGAAGGTACCGACGGTTCCGGTAAGTCTACTCAGTTTCGGCTGCTGACCCAGCGGCTGAATCAGGAAGGAAAAGCATTTGAGCAGCTGGTGTTCCCCCAGTACAGCGAACCCAGCTCTGCATTGATCCGGATGTATCTGGGCGGGGAATTCGGCACCCATCCCGGGGATGTGAACGCCTATGCGGCCTCCGCTTTTTTTGCTGTAGACCGTTACGCATCCTTTCAGAAAGTCTGGGGACAGTACTATAAAGACGGCGGTCTGATTGTCTCCGACCGTTATACCACATCCAACGCTGTGCACCAGGCCTCCAAAGAACCGGAGGAAAAGCGGGCGGATTTTCTGGCCTGGCTGTATGATTTTGAATATGACAAACTGGGGCTTCCCCGTCCGGATTTGGTAATCTACCTGGATGTTCCCACGGACTTTACCGAACAGCTGATGCGCCGCCGGGAGCAGGATACCCACACCCACGCGGACATTCACGAGCAGGATACCAGCTACCTGGCCACCTGCCGTCACATCGGGCGCAGCGCCGCCGCCTTCTACGGCTGGACCATGATTCATTGTGTCCGTGACGGGAAGATGCGCACAATAGAAGACATTCACGAAGAAATATACCGCCATGTTGCGGCTTGCTTGGAGGATTGAATATGGTTTACATGTTGCTTGGTACCGGCTTTGAAGAAACCGAAGCCATTGCTCCCCTGGACCTGCTGCGCCGGGCCGGCGTAGACGCTGCCACTGTGGGCATTAACGGAAAAGTTGTATACGGAAGCCACGGCATTGGCGTGGAGGCCGACCTGGAACTGGGACAAATCGATCTGACCAATCTGGATATGATTGTGCTTCCCGGCGGACTGAAGGGCGTTGCCTCCATTCGCTCCAGCCAGGCTGCCATGGATGTGATTCGCTTTGCCTGGGAAAATGGCAAGTTCACCGCCGCCATCTGCGCCGGGCCTACGGTCCTGGCAGATCTGGGCATTGTGGACGGCAAAAACGCCACCTGCTACCCCGGCTGTGAAGCGGGAATGGGCGGCGCAAAGATGGCGGAAAATGCCGCTGCCGTCACCGATGGAAAGCTGATTACCGGCACTTCTGCCGGATGCGCCATTCCCTTTGGTCTTGCCCTGATTGCCGCACTGAAAGGCCAGGAAGCCGCCGATGCCATTGCCCGGCAGATTGTAATCCGGTAACCGGGAGGAAGAATTATGGACAACAAACAATTTCCTGAGCAGCCTGAGTTTCTGCCCCAGGATTTTCCGGACATTCCGGAGGAAGAAACCACACTGGAAGAAGAATTCTTCTCTTCCGAACCGGATGTTCCTATGGAAGAACCCCCAATGGACGTTTCTTTTGATGCCGCAGACAACGAACCGGCAGCAGAACCGGTAAGCAGAGGAAGCTCCTTCATGGAACGGATTCCCGATGTGGGGGAAGAGGAACCTGCTGAGCAAGCCACTTCCCAGGACACCGCCCAGGATGTGCTCACCGATCCTGCCATGGGTGAGGAAATCACTCCGGATGAAGGTGCTATGAACTATCATGGCATGCTGGGCCATGATGAAGAAGAGCCGCCTTTTGACATGAGCATTCTGGACGATCCGGATCTGACGGATGCCGAAGAACCGGAAACCGCCCCTGACCCTGCCGATCAGGAATATCGGGACAACGGGCAGGAATTCGACGAAATGTTCAACGCCCCCCAGGAAGAGCCTGCCGCACCTGTCCGGCCTGTCCGGAAAGGCCGCCCCAAGCGAAAAAAAGGCGAAGGTCTGCTGGGTATCCCCAATATTCTGGTAACCTGTGTGTGGCTGGCTCTGATTTTGGCCATCGGCGTCACCGCCGGTCGGATGATGTGGATTTGCGCTTCGGAAGTTCTGGCCTTCGGGCGGGAGGATCGGGTGGTGACGCTGACCATCTACGAGTCGGACACCATGGAAGACATTGCGAACAAACTCTACGACAACGGCCTGATTCGCTACAAGAGTCTGTTTAACTTCTATGCTGACATTTCCGATGCGGAAGAGGACATTCAGCCCGGTATTTACGACCTGAATACCCGCTATGACTACCACGCCATGGTAAATGCCATGACCCCCCGTTCCAGCCGTGAGGTTGTGGAGCTGACCATTCCGGAAGGCTACACCTGCCGTCAGATCTTTGCCCTGCTGGAAGAAAACCGAATCTGCACCGCTGTGGATATCGGCGCTTATGCCGCCAGCGGCGAACTGGACGAGCATTGGTTCCTGGAAGGTGTTCCCCGGAGCAGTGAGTACTGCCTGGAAGGTTTCCTCTTCCCGGATACCTACCAGTTCTACAAGAACTCCACACCCAAAGAGGCGCTGGAAAAGATGCTGGACAACTTTGAATTCCGTTTCAGCGAAGAAATGCGGGCCCAGCTGGATGCTCTCAATGCCAACGTCACCGGCGGCAGCTATGGCGTACGGGAAGTGGTCATCGTGGCGTCTCTGATCGAAAAGGAATCCGCCGCCCCCGCCGAAAGTCCCAAGATTGCCGGCGTTATCTACAACCGTCTGTTCCGCTGGGGCGATACGCCTGCCTACCTGAACATTGACGCAGCGCTGGTCTATGCCCAGGGCGGTGACAACACCACCATTAACACCCAACTTGACAGCCCCTACAACACTTATACCAATGTTGGCCTGACTCCCACCCCCATTGCCAACCCTGGTCTTTCCAGCCTCCAGGCGGCTCTGAATCCGGAAACCCACGACTATTACTACTACGTTCTGAATCCGGCCACCGGCATGCACCAGTTCTCCACCACCTACGAAGAACACGAGGCTTACAGAGCCCAGTTTGCGGAGGCATCATGAGAAAGTTAGAACTGCTAAGCCCCGCCGGGAATATGGAACGGCTGAAAATGGCGGTGCTTTACGGTGCCGATGCGGTGTACTTTGCCGGTACCAGCTTTGGTATGCGCTCCTTTGCGGGGAATTTTTCCCCGGAGGAGCTGCCCGCCGCCGTAAAATTCGCCCACGACCACGGCGTTAAGTGCCATGTCACCGTCAACACCATGCCCCGAAATGAAGAAGTGGATCAGCTGCCCCAATATCTGGAGCAGCTGGACGATGCGGGCGTGGATGCGCTGATTGTAGCGGATCTGGGCGCTTTCACCCTGGCAGGAAAATACGCCCCCCACTGTCAGCGCCACATCTCCACCCAGCAGTCCGTAGCCAACTACGCCTGTGCCCAGGCCTGGTATGACCTGGGCGCTACCCGGGTGGTGCTGGCCCGGGAGCTGAGCCTGCCGGAAATTATCCGGATTCGGGAAAAGGTTTCTCCCGAGCTGGAAATTGAAACCTTCGGCCATGGCGCCATGTGTGTCAGCTACTCCGGCCGGTGTCTTCTGAGCAACTACATGACCGGGCGGGACGCCAACCGGGGCGCCTGCGCCCAGCCCTGCCGGTATCAGTACGCACTGATGGAGGAGAAGCGGCCTGGAGAGTATTTCCCGGTATTTGAGGACGAAAAAGGTACTTACATTCTTAACTCCCGGGACATGTGCATGATCGACCATCTGAAAGAACTGATGGACGCCGGCGTAGACTGCATCAAAATTGAAGGCCGGGCAAAATCCGCCTACTATGCTGCCATTGTCACCGGAGCTTACCGGCACTGCATTGACGATGTGGCAGCAGGCCGCCCCGTGGACCCTGTATGGCGGGAGGAAGTGGAACATGTGTCCCACCGGATTTACTCCACCGGCTTTTACTTCGGCGAGCCGGGGCAGTATGTGGAAAATTCCCGCTACATCCGCCAGTGGCAGATTTGTGCCAAGGTAGAGTCCTGCGATGAAAACGGCCTTGCTCGGTGCAGCCTGAACAACAAATTCCGCAAGGGCGACGCTTTGGAAGTGGTTGGCCCCGACCTGCGGCCCTTCCCCATCACCGCTCAAGGTATGTTTGACGAAGAAGGCAATCCTCTGGAAGAGCCGAAAAAGCCCCAGATGATCTTCTCCATTCAACTGCCCAAGGTCGTCCCCGCCCACTCTCTGATCCGCAGAGCCGTGGATTTGTCGGCAAAATAAGATTCGTCCCCAGTTCCTTGAAGGAACTGGGGACGTTTTCTATAAAAATGCAGAAATGATCTGTAAGAACCTGCTTTCGGTTCCGGTCTAAAAGAGCAGAAGGAGGCAGTACCATGGACGAAATTGTAACTCTGCTGTGGCAGCGGGATGAGCAGGCCCTGCCACAGATGGAACGCCAGTACGGCGGTCTTTGCCGCCGGATTCTATCTGGTATTCTCCCCTGCGTTTGCGATGCGGAAGAAGCTCTGAACGACGTCTGGTTCCGGATCTGGAACAGCATCCCCCCGGCAAAGCCCAAATATTTCCGGGCATATCTGGCAAAAACCGCCCGGAATACCGCCCTGCACCACCTGGAACGCACCCAAGCGCAAAAAAGAAGCAGCGTAACCGTCCTTTTGGAAGAACTGGCGGAATGTATCCCAGACCCCTCCGCCGTACCGGAGCCGGAACGAATCGCCCTGAAAGAGGTTCTGAACCGGTTTGTACGTTCTTTGAAGAAAAAGGAACGCAGCTTCTTTGTACGCCGGTACTATTTTGGCGAATCCATTCAGGAAATTGCCAAAAGCTCCGGCTGCACGGAAAACAGTGTCAGTGTCACCCTGTTTCGCACCCGGGAAAAGCTGCGTTTACTGCTGCAACAGGAGGAATATACGATATGAGTGAATTTGAATTGTTTAAAGAACTGTCTGAATTGGATGAAGAACTGGTGATGGCACCCCGGAAGCACGTTTCCCTGGGGATGAATTTCTGGCTATCCATTCTTGCCGCCAACATCACCTCTTTCCTGCCTAATATCCCGCCGCTTCTGTCCATTTTGGCGTATCTGGGTGTCTTTGCCCTGCTATATGCCGCCTGCACCTGGTTTCTCAACCGGAAAAAGAAGAGAAAACTGCTGATTGAGGATACCAGCAGCAAGCCTTTCTAGCCCGAAACCAATGCGGCCGGCCTCCTGATGGAGACCGGCCGCTTCGTTAGTTCTGATCGGGGTTAATGGAGACCGGCCGCTTCGTTAGTTCTGATCGGGGTTAAAGGTGGGCATCAGCGCCAGCTTGAACAAATTCTTCTGGTGCAGATCGTCAATCCGTTTCCGGGTAGCTTCGTCCGGGCAAATGCCTTCCCGGATGTAGCGGTCCAGGGTGGCATAGGTAAAGCCCAGCTTATCTTCGTCAGACTTGCCGCTGAGACCGTCAGAGGGAGTCTTTTCCACCAGGTTCTCCGGCAGGCCCAGAGCAAGGCCCAGCTTCTTTACCTCCTGCACCGTCAGCTTGCCCAGGGGAGACACGTCACCGGCGCTGTCACCGTAGCGGGTGGAATAACCTACCCAGTCCTCAGACAGGTTGCAGGTGTTGATCACCCGGCCATTCATGGACTGGGACACAGCATAGAGCACGCACATCCGGATTCTGGGGGGCAGATTGATTACCGTCTGCTCAGAAGCGGCAATGCCCACATGCTGCAGCTCCTCGTGAACACCTGCCACCGGGACACCGATGGGGATAGTGAAATGCCGGATGCCCAGATGCTGCACCAGCTGATAGCTGTCATCAATATCATCCTGAATACCATTGGGCATCAGCACGCCGATCACCCGGCCCCGGCCCAAAGCTTCCACGCACAAAGCAGCGCAGACAGAGCTGTCCTTGCCGCCGGAAATGCCGATGACTGCGTTGCAGCCCGGACCGTTCTTGTCAAACCAGTCCCGTACCCATTGAACCAAATCCTGTTTTACCTTCTGAATATCCAGTTCCATAAGCCCTCCTGTTCCCGCAGAGGCAATTTCCTTCTGCGCTGCAATACTATGTTTTCTTTGATTATATCACAGCGTTTTCCCATTTTCCAGTGGCAAATCCCACACATTTCCCGGTTGAAAACGAGGAAACTTTATTTGTTTCCGTCCAAACTTGCCCGGATAAAGCCCACAAACAGAGGGTGGGGCTTGTTGGGGCGGCTCTTGAATTCCGGATGGAACTGAACACCTACATGGAAAGCAGTTCCGGGAAGCTCCACCGTCTCCACCAGGCGGCCATCGGGAGATGTTCCGCTGAGCACCAACCCCGCCTGGGTCAGCTGCTGACGATAATCGTTATTAAATTCATACCGATGACGGTGCCGCTCCTGAATCTGGTTCTGGCCATAGCACCGCTCCATAGTGGTTCCGGGGGCAATTACACAGGGATAGGCCCCCAGACGAAGGGTGCCACCCTTGTCCACCTCTTCGCTCTGTCCGGGCATGAAATCGATGACCTTGTACTTCCCTTCCGGCTCAAATTCGCCGGAATTGGCACCGGTCAGACCTGCCACGTTCCGGGCAAATTCAATCACCGCAATCTGCATACCCAGGCAGATGCCAAAATAGGGAATCTTCTGCTCCCGGGCAAACTTTGCCGCCAGAATCATGCCCTCAATGCCCCGGCTGCCAAAGCCGCCGGGAACCAGAATGCCGTCCAGTCCGGACAGCTCTTTTTCCACATTGTCCGCTGTCAGGGTTTCGGAGTCAATCCAGCGGATGTCTACCTTGGCGTTCTGGCTGTATCCGGCATGGCGCAGAGCCTCTGCCACGGAAAGGTACGCATCGTGGAGTTGGACATATTTTCCCACCAGGCCGATGGTCACACTGCGGCTGCTGCTGCGGATATTTTCCACCATCTGTTTCCAGTCTGCCAGATCCGGCTCCCGGGTTTTCAGTCCCAGTTCCCGGCACACGATGGCAGACAGATTCGCCTTTTCCAACATCAGCGGCGCTTCATACAGCACCGGCAAGGTGATGTTTTCAATGACGCAGTCCGGCTTTACGTTGCAGAAAAGGCTGATTTTCTGGAAAATGGAAGGCTCCAGGGGTTCGTCACAGCGCAAAACAATAATGTTGGGGTCAATGCCCACACCCCGCAGTTCCTTGACGGAATGCTGGGTGGGTTTGGATTTGTGCTCGTCAGAGCCCCGGAGGAAGGGCACCAGGGTCACATGGATGAACAGGCTGTTCTCCCTGCCCACTTCCAGGGAAATCTGCCGCACTGCTTCCAGGAAAGGCTGGGACTCGATGTCACCGATGGTACCACCGATTTCCGTAATCACCACATCGGCATCGGTCTGCTTTCCCACCCGGTAGACAAAATCCTTGATTTCGTTGGTAACATGGGGAATCACCTGGACAGTAGAGCCCAAATACTCTCCCCGGCGCTCCTTATTCAGCACATTCCAGTAAACCTTGCCGGTGGTCAGGTTGGAATACTGGTTCAGATTTTCGTCGATAAACCGCTCATAGTGGCCCAGATCCAGATCCGTCTCCGCACCGTCCTCGGTAACGTAGACCTCTCCGTGCTGATACGGGCTCATGGTACCCGGGTCGACGTTGATATAAGGGTCCAGCTTCTGGGCGGCAACTTTCAGCCCCCGGGCCTTCAGCAGCCGGCCCAGAGAGGCAGCCGTAATGCCCTTGCCCAGACCGGAAACCACGCCGCCGGTTACAAAGATATATTTCGTCATATGCCAGTTTTCTCCTTTTCTCACTCCACCGTCACGGATTTGGCAAGATTCTTCGGCTTATCAATGTCGCATCCGTTTTCCTTCGCCACATGATAGGCAAGCATCTGCAAGGGGATAATCTCCACACAGGCGCACAGCAGCGGGTCCACTTTGGGAACATAAATCATATCGTCCGCCAAAGAGACAATTTTCTGGTTTTCCCGGTGGGCAACCGCCAGCACCTCCGCCCCTCTTGCTTTGACCTCAATGATGTTGCTCATGGTCTTCTCCGTTACGGACGCATTGCAGCACAGCGCAATCACCGGCTGCATCTCGTGAATCAGGGCGATGGTTCCATGCTTCAGCTCTCCGGCGGCATAGGATTCGGCGTGGATGTAGGAAATTTCCTTCATCTTCAGCGCCCCTTCCAGGGCCACGGCATAGTCGGTATTCCGGCCGATGAAGAACATGGAATAGGCCTGGTGGTATTTCTTCGCCAAGCGGGGAATGGCCGGGTTCATATCCAGCACCTGCTGCATCTGCTTGGGCAGCGCCTTCAGACAAGATACCAGACGGCGATATTCTGCATCCTCTATGGTGTCCAGCTTCTTGGCTGCGTACAGCGCAAACAGGTACAATACCAGCAGCTGGGTGGTGTAGCCCTTGGTGGTAGCGACTGCAATTTCCGGGCCTGCCCAGGTGTACAGCACATAATCTGCCAGTTTGGCAATGGTGCTGCCCACCACGTTGACAATGGCCAGTACCTTGGCGCCCCTGCGGCGGCACTCCTTCATGGCGGCAATGGTGTCCGCCGTTTCTCCCGACTGGGACAGGACAATCAGCAAGGTATGTTCATCCACCAACGGGTCTGCATAGCGCAGCTCGCTGGCAAGCTCCGTCTGCACTGGAATGCGGCAGAGTTTTTCAATGGTATATTTTCCTGCACAGCCGGCATAATACGCCGAGCCGCAGGCGGTAATCAGGATTCTGCGGACATTTCCCAGGTCCAGATCCAATCCATCCAGCTGAATCTGCCCGGACTGGATTCTGGGGGCAATGGTCGCCCTGGCTGCCCGGGGCTGCTCCATAATTTCTTTGAGCATAAAGTGATCGTAGCCGCCCTTTTCTGCCGCCTGAATATCCCAGGTGATCCGGCTGATCTGTTTGGGAATCTCCCTGCCGGCACAGTCAAACACCCGGATGGCGTTGGCCGTCAGTTCGGCAAACTCCCCGTCTTCCAGGTAAATCACATTGCGGGTGTACGCAACCATGGCGGTAACGTCCGAAGCAAAGAAATTTTCCCCGATGCCCACGCCCAGAATCAAGGGGCTGGCTTCCCGTACCACGAACACCCGCCCGGGTTCGTCGGCACAGATAATGCCCAAAGCATAGGAGCCCTGCAGACGGTTTGCCGCTTTCATCACTGCCTGCTGAAAATCTCCCTGGTAGTAATGCTCCACCAGGTGGACAATCACTTCCGTATCGGTTTCACTTTCAAAATAGTAGCCCTTTTCTGTCAGTTCCCGGCGCAGCTCCACATAGTTTTCAATGATGCCGTTATGCACCACCGCAAACCGTCCGTCATTGCTGGCGTGGGGGTGGGCATTGGTATCCGTGGGAGCACCGTGGGTGGCCCAGCGGGTATGCCCGATTCCGGTGCAGCCCGGCATCAGGCGGCCGTCCTGGGTCTTTTCGCACAGATTGGCAATTCTTCCGGTGACCTTCTGAATGTGAATGTTTCGGTCCTGAATCACCGCAATGCCCGCCGAGTCATAGCCCCGGTATTCCAGCTTCTTCAGGCCCTCCAGCAAAATCGGCGCACCGTTCTGGGCACCGGTGTATCCCACAATTCCGCACATAGGAAACCTCCTGATTCGTCGTTTGGATCAAAGATGGATTCGTATTACTCCCATTCCACCGTGGCAGGGGGTTTGCTGGTGATGTCGTAGACCACCCGGCTGATCCCCGGCACTTCGTTGGTAATGCGGCTGCTGGCACGTTCCAGCACCTCATAGGGCAGACGGGTCCACTCTGCCGTCATAAAGTCATCGGTGGTTACCGCCCGCAGGGCAATGGTGCGGCCGTAGGTACGGTCGTCGCCCATAACGCCGACGCTGCGCACATCCGTCAGCACGGCAAAATACTGATTGGCGCTTGCACCGCCCTTTTCCAGTTCCTCCCGGAAAATGGCATCCGCCTGACGCAGCAGCTCCAGCTTCTCCCAGGTAATTTCTCCAATAATCCGCACAGCCAGACCAGGGCCGGGGAAGGGCTGCCGCCACACCAGTTCCTTGGGGATTCCCAGCTGGGTGCCCACTTCCCGGACTTCATCCTTAAACAGTTCCCGCAGGGGTTCCAGAATTTCATCAAAGGCAATCACGTCCGGCAGACCGCCCACATTATGGTGGCTCTTGATGGTGGAGGCATCACCTGCGCCGCTTTCCACCACGTCGGGATAAATGGTACCCTGCACCAGCACGTCAATTTTCCCCAGTTTCTTGGCTTCCTGCTCGAATACCCGGATAAACTCCTCGCCGATAATCTTGCGCTTCTTCTCCGGCTCGGTTACGCCCGCCAGCTTGGTCAGGAACCGCTCCTGGGCATTGACCCGGATCAGGTTCAGGTCAAAAATCTGGCGGAAGGTGTGTTCTACAAAGTCTGCCTCATCCTTGCGCAGCAGACCGTGGTCTACGAACACACAAACCAAGTTCTTGCCAATGGCTTTGTGCAGCAGCACCGCCGCCACAGAGGAATCCACGCCGCCGGACAGGGCCAGCAGTACCCGCTTGCCCTCCAGCTTCCGGCGGTAGGTTTCAATAGACCGGGCAACAAAGTCCTCCATCTTCCAGCTGCCCACGCAGCCGCAGATGTCAAAGAGGAAGTTGGTCAGGATCTGCTTGCCGAACTGGGTATGGGTCACTTCCGGATGGAACTGCACCGCATAGAGTTTGCGCGCTTCGTCGCACATGGCGGCGCAGGGGCACTTGTCAGTGTGGGCAATGACCCGGAAGGATTCCGGGGCCTGGGCAATATAGTCGGTATGACTCATCCAGCAGATGCTGCTTTCGGGAATGCCCTTCCACAGCAGGCTCTGGCTGGTGTAAAACTGGGTTTTGCCGTATTCGCTGGAATCCTTGGCGCTGTCTACCCGTCCGCCGGCCATATAGGCCATCAGCTGAGCGCCGTAGCAGATGCCCAGAATGGGAATGCCCAATTCCAGAATAGCCGGGTCATAATGGGGAGACTTGGGATCATAGACGCTGTTGGGGCCGCCGGTAAAGATAATGCCCTGGTAGCCCGCCTGCTGAATCTGTTGGGGGGTAATGCCATTATAGGGCTTGATTTCTGCGTAAACATGCTGCTCCCGAACCCGGCGGGCAATCAGCTGGTTGTACTGGCCGCCAAAGTCCAAAACCAGAATTTTTTCTTCCATGGTATACTCCTCGTTATAAGGTAATCTCCGCAGTTTCTGCGGTTACATCAGACAAAATAGGCTGCAATTTTTCCAGATACCTCTCCACCTGCTCCGGGCATCTGCCGATGTACAAAGAAGGCTCCAGCACCGCTTCCATCTCTTCCTTGCTCATGCCGAACTCCGGGTGCTCTGCCAGAGACGCCAGCAGGTCCCAGCTTTCTCCGGCCTTCATCCGGGCGGTAGCTTCCATGGAGCAAGTGCGGATGATTTCATGAATTTGCTGCCGGTCACCGCCACGCTTCACCGCTTCCATCATCAGATTTTCCGTGGCGATGAAGGGCAGGTACTCCCGGACTGTTTTTTCTACGATTTTTTCGTTGACGTGCAGGCCATCGGTGACATTCTGTGCCAGGCGCAAAATGGCGTCGGCGCAGAGGAAGCCCTCGGGCATGGAGATCCGGCGGTTGGCAGAATCGTCCAGCGTCCGCTCCAGCCACTGGGTAGAAGCGGTCATAGGAGCGTTCATGGCGTCCGCCATCAGATACCGTGCCAAAGAGCAGATTCGCTCACAGCGCATGGGGTTGCGCTTGTAGGCCATGGCAGAAGAGCCGATCTGGCTGCTTTCAAAGGGTTCTTCCACCTGCCGGTCGTGCTGCAGCAGGCGGATATCGTTTGCCATCCGGTAGCAGCTCTGGGCAATGGAGGACAGGCAGTTGAGAATCCGGCTGTCCAGCTTTCTGGGATAGGTCTGGCCGCAAACATCGAAGCAGCTTTCAAAGCCAAAAGCGGCGCTGATGCGCCGGTTCATCTCATCAATCTTCTCCCGGTCGCCATCAAACAGTTCCAGGAAGCTGGCTTCGGTGCCGGTGGTTCCCCGGCAGCCCAGGAACTTCATGCTGTGAATCACAAATTCCAGTTCTTCCAGGTCGGATGCAAAGTCCTGCATCCACAGCGTTGCCCGCTTGCCTACCGTCACCAGCTGGGCAGGCTGGTAGTGGGTATAGCCCAGTGTGGGCATAGCCTTATATTCTCTGGCAAATTTAGCCAGATTGGCCAGGACTTTCTTCAGCTGTTCTTTCAGGTACAACAGACCCTGGCGGTAGATCACCAGGTCGGCATTGTCGGTCACATAGCAGCTGGTAGCGCCCAGGTGGATGATTCCTGCTGCGTCCGGTGCCACTTTGCCGTAGGCGTAGACATGGGCCATCACATCATGGCGCACCTCTTTTTCCCGGGCGGCGGCACAGTCGTAGTCAATGTCCGTCAGATGGGCTTCCAGCTGTTCCACCTGTTCCTTTGTCACCGGCAGACCCAGTTCCTGCTCTGCCCGGGCCAGGGCTACCCACAGCCGTCTCCAGGTCAGGATTCGCATGTCGCTGGAGAAAAGCCGGAGCATATATTCCGATGCGTATCGGGACCCCAGGGGGGATTCATAATGGTCTTTCATGATTCTCTCCTTATCTGTAAATGATACTGTCCCGCTCCGGGCCAACGGAAACGTAGCCAATGTGGCAGCCGATCTGCTCTTCCAGGTACAGAACGTAGTCCTTGGCGGCCTGGGGCAGATCCTCCCAGGTTCTGATACCGGAAATGTCGCACTTCCAGCCTTCCAGATATTCGATCACAGGCTTTGCCTGATTCAGAAGCACCGGGAATGGGAACCGGTCGGTGGGCTGGCCGTCCAGGGTATAGCGGCTGCACACAGGAATCTTATCCATACAGCTCAATACGTCCATTTTGGTCAGGGCAATGTTAGTTGCTCCCTGAACTTCCACACCATAGCGGGTGGCCACAATGTCCACCGGGCCCACCCGACGGGGACGGCCGGTCTTGGCGCCGTATTCACCGCCGGCCTGACGCAGCTGCTCGGCTTCCTCTCCGAACAACTCACAGACGAAGGGGCCTTCACCGACACAGGTGGAGTAGGCCTTCACCACGCCCACCACTTCGTCCAGCTTCACACTGGGCAGTCCGGAACCCACCGGTGCATAGGCAGCAATGGCATTGGAAGAGGTGGTGTAAGGATAGATGCCGTAGTCCAGATCCCGCAGCGCACCCAGCTGGGCCTCAAAGAGAATCTTCTTTCCTTCCTTCTGAGCCTGGGCCAGGAAAGCACCGGTATCGCAGATGAAGGGCTTGATTTTTTCGCAGTAATTGTCCAGCCACTGCTGCAGCTCTTCCATGGTCACCGCAGGGGCGCCGTAAACACCGGTGAGGGTCAGGTTTTTCCACTCCAGCAGATCCTGCAAATGGGCTTTCAGGTGCTCCGGATACAGCAGTTCTCCTGCCAGAATGGTTTTCTTCTGGTACTTGTCAGAGTAGAACGGGGCGATACCCTGCTTGGTGGAACCGTATTTCTTATCCTTCAAACGGGCTTCTTCCAGTCCGTCCAGCACCCGGTGCCAGGGCATCAGCACAGATGCCCGGTCGCTGATTTTCAGATTCTCCGGCGTCAGGGCAACTCCCTTGGAGGTAACCTGCTCTATCTCCTGCCAGAGATTCTCCGGGTCCAGAGCCACGCCGTTGCCCAGAATGTTCACAACCCCCGGACGGAAAATACCGGAAGGCAGCAGATGCAGGGCAAATTTGCCATAGGAATTGATCACCGTATGGCCGGCGTTGCCGCCGCCCTGGTAGCGCACCACCACATCAAAATCCCGGGTCAGCAGGTCCACCATCCGGCCCTTGCCTTCGTCACCCCAGTTGATTCCAACAATCGCACACGTTTGCATTGCGTTTTCCTCCAAATTACAGGTTTGCTTCCAGTCTGCGCATGATTTCTTCGTAAGCTTCTTCCACACCGCCCATATCCCGGCGGAAGCGGTCTTTGTCCAGCTTTTCCCCGGTTTTGGCGTCCCACAGACGGCAGGTATCCGGGCTGATTTCGTCTGCCAGCACAATGGTGCCGTCTTCCAGGCGGCCGAATTCCAGCTTGAAATCCACCAATGTCACGCCGCAGCTTTTCCAGAATTCCTTCAAAAACTCATTGACCTGGAAGGAATAGGTCTGGATAATGTCAATTTCCCGGGGCGTTGCCAGGTGCATGGCCTGGGCGTGGTAGCGGTTGAGCAGCGGGTCACCCAGCTCATCATTTTTATAGGAGAACTCAATGGTAGGCTGGTCAAATACCACACCTTCCTCCACGCCGTAACGCTTGGAGAAGGAGCCTGCGGCAATGTTGCGCACAATGACTTCCAGCGGCACGATGGATACCTTTTTCACCAGGGTCTCCCGTTGGTTCAGTTCCTGGACATAGTGGGTGGGGATTCCTGCGGATTCCAACTTCGACATCAGCCGGTTGCTCATTTGGTTGTTGATGATGCCTTTTCCGGCGATACTTCCCTTTTTCAGGCCGTTAAAGGCGGTGGCATCGTCCTTGTACGAGACAATCAGCAGCTGGGGATCTTCTGTGGCAAATACCTTCTTTGCCTTTCCTTCGTAAAGCTGTTTTCCCTTTTCCATATTGTTCCTCCCGATACAGCGTTTTGGTATCTGCCAAGAGTCCCGGAACGTATGGGAATATTCTTCCCAGTTTCCCGGAGCAATTATCCCAGGTTTCCCCTCCGGCACCGGTTCTCACAGGCATGTTTCCTAACAAAAAATCGACAAAGGCGTCTAAGAGTACACACTCAAAGACGCCTTTGCCCTTGCTGTTTTATGTTACAACAAGATTTTTCCTTTGTCAACACCTTGCACAAAAAATATCTTTTTCTTTAGCTATATTGCCAAGTTCGCCATTGGCGCCTCTGGCTGAAAAACCAGTGGAAACCCCGGCGCAAATATGTTATAGTAAACATATTCCATTCCGGTTTTCCCGGAAGCCCATATTTTCAGAAGAAAGCAGGTTTCCCTATGGAATATACCCCTCAAGAGGTTATGCAATATATTCAGGAAGAGGATGTAAAATTCATCCGTCTTGCCTTCTGCGACTGCTTCGGTCGTCCCAAGAACATCTCCATTATGCCCCAGGAGCTGGAACGAGCTTTCCGTTATGGCATTGCCCTGGACGCCTCCGCCATTGCCGGATTTGGCGACGAAGTACACTCGGACCTATTCCTGCATCCTGATCCTGCCACCATTATGGTTCTGCCCTGGCGGCCGGAGCATGGACGGGTGGTTCGGATGTTCTGCACCATTACCCATCCCGACGGCACCTTGTTTCCTCTGGACAGCCGGGGGATTCTCAAGCGGGCCATTTCCGACGCAGCCGACGCCGGGTACACCTTTGCCTTCGGCTCGGAGCTGGAATTTTACCTGTTCCAGCTGGACGAAAACGGCCAGCCCACCAAAATTCCCTATGACCAAGCCAGCTACATGGATGTTGCCCCGGAGGATAAGTGCGAAAATGTCCGGCGGGAAATCTGCCTGACCTTGGAGCAAATGGGCATTCAGCCGGAATCTTCCCATCACGAGGAAGGCCCGGGCCAGAATGAGATTGATTTTCGCTATTCCGACGCTCTCCGCGCCGCGGACAATGCCCACACCTTCTGCACCGTGGTAAAAACCATTGCTGCCCGGAATGGTCTGGCCGCAGACTTTTCTCCCAAGCCCCTGCCGGAACACCCCGGCAGCGGATTTCATATCAACATTTCCGTACAAGGCCCCGACGAAAACTGGATGCAGCACATGCTGGCAGGCATCCTGAACCGGGTGCCGGAAATCACCCTGTTTTTGAATCCCACGGAGCAGTCGTATCGTCGTCTCGGCTCTCACAAAGCCCCGAAGTTCATCTCCTGGTCCAATGACAATCGCTCCATGCTGGTGCGGATTCCCGCTGCCCATGGGGAATACCGGCGGGCAGAGCTGCGCTCCCCGGACTGCACCGCCAATCCGTATCTTGCCTTTGCCCTGGTAATCTGGGCCGGTCTGGAAGGAATTTCCCAGCAGCTTCCCCTGCCCCAGGCGGCAAATGTGAATCTGTTCACCGCCGCACAATGGGATGTAGCCCATTTGCAGACCCTGCCGCTGTCCCTGCCCACCGCCATCCGCAGCGCAGCCGCCAGCACCTTCCTGGCCCAGCACTTCCCCCAGGCTCTGATTGACTGCTTCTGCAATCGGTGAGCCTGCCCAAATTCAACTGAAAGGAGGAACCCATCTGGCATATCAAGAACGATGTTACAGTGTTCTGGTGGTTTGCGGGGTTCAGAAATTTCTGGACGCTCTGATGCCCATGCTTCCGGAGACAGAATATTCCCCGATATGTATTGCAGCCAATGCTGCCGCTGCCCGTCGGGAGCTGCTGCGCAGAAGTTTTGATTTTATCATCATCAACGCCCCGCTTCCCGATGAATTCGGTACACGGTTCGCAATCGACGCCAGCCAGTGTCCCGGCAGTGTGGTGCTGCTTCTGGTGCGCTCAGAAGTCTACGAGCAGACCAACGCCAAGGTTCTCTCCCAAGGAGTATTTACGCTGGCCAAACCCACGCCTGCCCAGACATTGCAGCAGGGTCTCAAATGGATGGCCGCCGCCAGAGAGCGGCTGCGCCGCCTGGAAAAGAAGGCCTCCACCGTGGAGGAAAAAATGGAGGAAATCCGGCTGGTTAACCGGGCCAAATGGGTGCTGATTGAAAAGTATCACATGAGCGAGCCGGATGCCCACCGCTACATTGAAAAGCAGGCCATGGATCGCTGTACTTCCCGTAAGGAGATTGCCCGAGAGATCCTGCAGACCACCTCATAAAACGCCAATCCGGCGAAGCCCTTTGCAAGGCTTCGCCGGATTATCTTTATTCCTGGGTGTTTTCCCCGAAAGAAGGCATCTGCCCCTCTCCGCCCATCATGGCGGTCATTTCCTCAATGCGTTCCAGGGGGAACGGCGGATTTGCCAAGGGCTTCATGGCAATGGACATGAGTTTCATGGGGTTATCGTCAGCCAGCACCCGGTTGGAGCTGAGCTCGCCGCAGCGGCGGCAGCGGTGGATAATGGCCCACTCGCCCTTGCCCCGAACCCAAACCGCTACCGGCTCCATCAGACTGCCGCAGTCGGACTCCCGGTCTCCCGGTTCGATGTCCACATGCAGGCTGTACAGACAGTTGGGGCAGTGGTTGCGGTGATCGCTGCCCGCTCCGGCAGGCACTACCAGACGGCCGCAGTTTTTGCAGGTAAAGGCTTCCTGACAGGCGTGGGTTTTGTAGTAGCCTTTTTCGTATTGTTTGCGTTTATTTTCCCGATTCATGGCATTTCCCTCAGTAAATTCAAAATGGATGGTTCCATTATACCGGAGTTTGGGAATATGTCAATGCTGGCGTTACAGCCCTGCCAGGTATTCTTCGGCAAAGTGAACAGCCACCGCTCCATCGGATGCTGCGGTCACGATCTGGCGCACCGCCTTCGTCCGCACATCTCCCACGGCGAACACGCCGGGGCGGGAGGTTCGGGTGGTTTCATCCGCCAGAATGTATCCGGATTTGTCCAGTTCCACCTGACCGTCCACCAGGGCTGTGGCAGGCTTTCTGCCAATGCTGATGAAAACGCCGTCACATTCCACTGTAGTTTCTTCCCCGGTCAGCAGATTCTGAACGACGATGCCAGTGAGTTTTCCGTTTTCCAGGAGCTGAGTTACAGCGCTGTTCCAGAAAAATTCCACATTTTCCGCTTCCATCAGGGGCTTGTGATAGACTTTGGTTGCCCGGAGGGTATCTCTGCGGTGAACGACAATAACCTTCTTTGCCACCCGGGACAGCAGCAGCGCATCTTCTACCGCAGAATTTCCGCCGCCGACCACCACCACGGTTTTCCCCTTGTAGAACATCCCGTCGCAGGAGGCGCAGTAGTTAACGCCTCGTCCGGTCAGGGCCTTCTCGTTGGGCAGGCCCAATTCTCTGGGGCCTGCTCCCGCGGCATACACCACGGTTTTTCCGTAGAAGGTTCCCTCGTTGGTTTCAATTTTCTTAGGATCACTGCTGAAATCTACAGACTGCACCTCGGCAAGCTCCGTCACGGCACCGAAGGATTCGGCGTTGCGCTGCATGATTTCTCCCAACGTGTAGCCGTCAATGCCGGCATCCACCCCGGGGAAATTGTCCACCTGAGTCGTCAGGGCCATTTGTCCGCCGGGGGACAGCTTTTCCAGCACCACCACGTTCAGTCCGGCCCGGGCAGCGTAGAGCGCTGCCGTATAGCCGCCGGGACCGCCGCC
>DVGO01000067.1 GCA_018712645.1 Candidatus Faecousia faecavium
AAGGATCTGGGCACCGGCAAGGAGCAGCAGATTTCCATCACCGCTTCCACCAACCTGAGCCAGGAGGACATCGACAAGGCTGTCCGCGAGGCTGAGCAGTACGCTGCCGAAGACAAGGCCCGTAAGGAAGAGGTTGACACCCACAATATGGCCGACCAGACCGTTTACCAGACTGAAAAGACTCTGAACGAGCTGGGCGACAAGATTTCCGCCGACGAGAAGGCTTCCATCCAGAGTGCCATCGACAAGCTGAAGGAAGTCAACAAGGGCAGCGACATCGCCGCCATCAAGGCAGCCACCGAGGAAGTCCAGAAGGCATTCTACGCTGTCAGCGAGAAGCTGTACCAGCAGGCCGGTCCTCAGGACGGCGGCGCCCAGGGCGGCAGCTACCAGAAGCCCGGCGACGACGGCGTTGTGGACGCAGACTACGAAACCGTTGACTGATTCACCCCAGAAAAGGGGCGGCCGTAAGCCGCCCCTTCTTGGTGTATCAGCGCCTTTGCAGGCTTTTGAGGAGAATTGAAGTGTATGGCAGAAAATAAACGTGATTACTATGAGGTGCTGGGTGTCAAGAAAGATGCCAGCCCTGAGGAAATAAAGAAGGCCTACCGCAAAAGCGCCATGAAGTACCACCCGGACCGGAACCCCGGCAACAAGGAAGCCGAGGAAAAGTTCAAAGAGGTGGGCGAGGCCTACGAGGTTCTTTCCGATGAAACCAAGCGGCAGCGCTACGACCAGTTCGGCTTTGCCGGGGTAGACCCCAACTTCGGCACCGGTGCCGGCGGCCCTGGCTATGGCGGTGGTTTCGGCGGATTCGGGGACTTCGGCGACCTGGGAGATATTTTCGGCGAATTCTTCGGCGGCGGCAGAAGCCGGGGTTCCGCACAGAATGCACCCCGCCGGGGCGAAAATGTCATGGCCCGGCTGGAGCTGACCTTTGAAGAAGCGGCTTTCGGCTGTGAAAAGGAAGTGGCAGCCCAGAGAATCGAAAACTGCGCCGCCTGTAACGGCACCGGCTCCGCCGACGGGGTGATCGAAACCTGTCAGCAGTGCCGTGGTACCGGTCAGGTCCGCACCGTGCAGAACTTTATGGGTATGCAGATGCAGTCCAGCACCACCTGTCCCAGCTGTAACGGCCGGGGCAAGGTTATCAAGACCCCCTGCAACACCTGTAAGGGCAAGGGCAAGGTTCGCCGCACCAAGCGGGTCAAGGTCAAGATTCCCGCCGGTGTGGATGCTGGACAGAGCGTCCGCGTCCGCGGCGAAGGCTGCGTTGGCAGCAATGGCGGCGTCAGCGGTGATCTGCTGGTGGAAATCTACATCAAGCGCCATCCCATCTTTACCCGGGAGGACTATGACGTTCTGTGCGAGGTGCCCATCACCTTTACCCAGGCAGCCCTGGGCGCAGAGATTGAGGTGCCCACCCTGGATGGCCGGGTGAAGTTCGACCTGCCGGAGGGCACCCAGACCGGCAAGGAGTTCGTCCTGCGGGATAAGGGCATTCCGGAAGTGGGCAATCCCCGCCGCCGGGGCAGCCACCGCTTCACCGTGGTGGTGGAGACGCCTACCCATCTGACCAAGGAGCAGAAGGATCTGCTGCGGCAGCTGGACGGCACCATGGACGAAACCCCCAAACGGAAAAAATTCATCGACACCCTGAAAGATTTCTTTGATTGATAGCAAAAACCCAGATCGGGCACTTGTGTCCGGCCTGGGTTTTCTGTATAATGGAGAAAAAACCAGGAGGGAACCACTATGAAACGGACGGAATACATCAGCTGGGATGAATACTTTATGGGAATCGCCATGCTGGCAGCCAAGCGCAGCAAAGACCCCAACACCCAGGTGGGCGCATGTATTGTTTCCCAGGACAACATCATCATTTCCACCGGCTACAACGGCATGCCCAAAGGCTGCTCCGATGACGAATATCCCTGGGAGCGGGAAGGGGAAAATACCAAGTACCCCTATGTGGTTCATGCGGAGCTGAACGCTGTTCTCAACGCCAACGGCCGGGATCTGCGGGGCAGCAAACTGTATGTGGCGCTGTTCCCCTGCAACGAATGCGCCAAGGCCATTATCCAGAGCGGGGTGAAGGAAGTGTACTACCTGTCGGATAAGTATGCCGACTCCCTGGCCACCCTGGCGTCCAAACGGATGATGGACTCCGCCGGTGTCAAATACATCCAGCTGCGGACAAACCTCAAATCCATCACCCTGGACTTTATCCCCGAGGAAGAGCGAACATAAGAAAATATGCGACAGTCAATCGCCGCCGGTTTGGGCGGCGATTGTTTGTCTTTACAAAACGTTCATAGGTGGACCATTGATAAACCGGGGGCGCGGTGGTAGACTGTATGTTGACTTTTTATGGCTAGGAGCATAGTATGTGGAAATTTTCGGTTAAAAAGCCGCTGACGGTGTTTGTTGCGGTGATTGCGGTGCTGGTATTGGGTGTGGTGGCCTTTACCCGGATGACCCCGGATCTGCTGCCCAATATGGACTTTCCCTATGTGATTATTGTCACCACCTACCCTGGCGCCAGCCCGGAAAAGGTGGAAACGGAGATCAGCAAACCCATGGAGCAGGCCATGTCCACCCTGGAGCACATCCAGCAGGTCAGCTCCACCTCCAGTGAAAATGCCAGTATGGTCATGCTGGAATTTCAGGAGAAGGTGAACATGGACACCATCGGCGTGGACATTCAGCAGAAGATCACCAGCCTGTCCGCTGGTTGGGAAGATACGGTGGGCGCCCCCATTGTGCTGAAAATTAACCCCTCCATGCTGCCGGTAGAAGTGGCGGCAGTGTCTATGGAAGGAAAAGATACCATCGCACTGACGGAATTTCTGGACGAGACCCTGATGAACCGCCTGGAGGGCATTCCCGGCGTGGCGAGAGTGACTGCCACCGGCAAAATCCAGAAGCAGCTGCATGTGGTGCTGGAGCAGGAGAAAATTGACGCTCTGAATGAGAAAATCATTGCCGCCGTCAACGGGGAACTGGACGACGCCCAGCAGGAGCTGGAGGAGCAGAAGCAGGATCTGCAAAACGCCAAGGGCCAGATGAGCAGCGCACAGTCCAAGCTGGACGAGGGAAAAGACGCACTGATTGACCAGACCGCCGCTGGACAGGCGGAGTTGGATCAGAAGCAGGCAGAGCTGCTGACCATGAAAACCGCACTGCAAGCCCAGATTCTGGCGCTGCAGACGGTGGCAGATCAGCTGGAATCCGGTATACAGGGACTGAAAGACCTGCTGCAGCTGCGCCAGTCCGTGGCGGAACTGGAAGTGCAGATTCAGGGGATCAAAGCCCTGCAGGCGCAGCTGGAGGGACAGCCTACCTATGCCGAATTGCAGACGGCGGCCCAGGAGGCCAATACCAAGTATACCGTGGGCCAGACTGCCGTCACCACTGCCCAGGCTTCTTTGGAGGCTGCAGAGGCAGCTTTGGCGGCCGATCCGGAAAATGAAGGTTTGAAACAGAAGGTGGATGAAGCAAAAGCGAATCTGGCTGCGGCAACAGAAGAACTGGGCAAACTGGAAGAGGCAAAAAATGCAGCAGACGCAGCCCTTTCCGAACGGGATTCCATGTATACGATGATCGGCCTGGAGCCGGGTACCGACCTTACTGTGGCACTGGTAACCGCTGAGGGCAGCTATCAGGCGGCAAAGGCTTCCCTGACTGCTGCCGAAGCCCAGCTGGGTTTGTCGGATGCTACCGATGAGGAAATTCTTGCCCTGATTGCTGAATTGGAAGCCCAGCTGGCCACCACAAATGCCTCCCTTGCGGAACTGAAGAAGAACCTTGAGGGAGTGGAGAGCGGCGAGGTGCAGCTGCAGGAAGCTGCCAAGGCCCTGGAAAGAGCCAAAACCGAAGGCATGCTGGAAATCAGCACCGCTGCCGGCAAACTGGCTGCCAGTTCCGCTTCTCTGGACATGGCGCTGCAGCAGATTGAAAGCGGCATGGACACCATCGAGGACAGCCGGGAGGATGCCCTGCGTCAGTCCGACCTGAACAAAATCATCACCATGGACATGGTGACCCAAATTCTCACCGCCCAGAACTTTGCCATGCCTGCCGGCTATGTGGAGCAGGAAGGGGTCAACTACATGGTCTCCGTCGGTGACGAGATTACCGATCTGGAAACCCTGCAGAACTTGCTGCTGTTTGATTTGGACATGGAGGGAGTTGACCCCATCTACCTCAAGGACGTGGCCACGGTGATGGTCACGGACAACCGAAACGAAACCTATGCCAAGCTCAACGGCCAGGACAGCGTGATGCTCTCTTTCGAGAAGCAGAGCACCTACGCTACAGCCGAAACCACCAACAACATCCAGGCCCGGTTCCGGGAGTTGGAGCAGCAGTACCCCGGGCTGCAATTTGTGGCCCTGATGAATCAGGGTGACTATATCTATCTGATTGTCAATACCATTCTCAGCAGTTTGCTGCTGGGCGCGGTGTTTGCCATTTTGGTGCTGTACCTGTTCCTGCGGGATCTGCGGCCTACCTTCATTACCCTGTGCGCCATTCCTATCAGCGTGATTTTCGCCATTGTGCTGATGTACTTCTCCGGGGTGACCATCAACATGATTTCCCTGTCGGGTCTTGCCGTGGCGGTGGGCATGCTGGTGGACAACTCCGTGGTGGTCATTGAGAATATCTACCGGCTCCGGGCCAAGGGCGCCACCGTGATTCAGGCCGCCGTGTCCGGCGCAGGTCAGGTGGCGGGGGCGGTTACCGCTTCCACCCTGACAACGGTCTGCGTATTCTTGCCCATTGTATTTGTTGAGGGCATCACCCGGCAGCTGTTTACCGACCTGGCCCTGACCATGACCTATTCTCTGATGGCCAGCCTGATTGTGTCACTGACTTTGGTGCCTGCCATGGCGTCCGGCATGCTTCGCAAAGAGCACACCACCAAAGCCGGTTTCCTGGAAACCAAGCTGCTGCCTGCTTATGAAAAAAGCGTCCGCTGGGCACTGGGCATAAGGCCATTGTGCTGATTTCCTGTGCGGTGCTGCTGGTGGTTACCGCAGTCGCCAGCCTGGTTCAGGGCTTCATCTTCATGCCCACCATGGATATGCCCAATATCAGCGTCAGCATCACCATGCCGGAGGAGAGCACCATGGAAGAGGCTGTGGAGCTTTCCGACGAAGTGCTGCAGCGGATCTCCCAGGTAGAGGGCATTGCTACCGCCGGCGCCATGATGAACAGCGGCACCGGTCTGCTGGGGGGCGGAGCCCAGTCCAGCCACAATGTGACGGTGTATATTTCCCTGGAGGATGAAAGCGCTTCCGGCGCTGCCGTGGGCAAACAGATTGAACAGCTGTGCGCCGACATGCCATGCACCGTCAGCGCCAGCTCTGCCATGATGGATATGTCCATGCTCACCGGCAGCGGCATTTCCCTGAACCTGTTCGCCGAGGACATGGACACCCTGCAAAGCGCCGCCCGGAAAGCGGGAGAAGTCCTGGAAGGCATCGAAGGCGTGGCGGAAGTTTCCAACGGTCTGGAAGAAGCGGCCCCTGCCCTGCATGTGGCGGTGGACCGGAACAAGGCCATGGAGCACGGCCTGACCGTGGCCCAGGTCTATATGGAGCTGGCGGCGGGACTGACTGCTGACGGCAACGTGGCCTCTCTGGAACTGGATGGCATCTCCACCCAGGTGGTGATCCAAAAGCCCGAAGGGGCGGTGCTGGATGCCCAGGAGCTGCGGGATTACGTCTTTGAAGTCACCGACAAGGAAGGCAATGTGACCGAGGTACCCCTGAAGGACTTTGCCCAGATGGAGGAAACCACCAGCCTGACCACCATCGACCGGCTGAACCAGCGGCGGTATCTGACGGTCAGTGCTTCTTTGGAAGAAGGCTACAACGTGACACTGCTGACAGACCAGGCCCAGAAGGCTATTGCCGCAGCGGATCTGGGAGACGGGGTCAGCTACAGCTTCACCGGTGAAAATGAGAGCATCATGGAGGCCATGAGCCAGCTGATGCTGATGCTGGTGCTGGGTGTGCTGCTGGTGTACCTGGTGATGGTTGCCCAGTTCCAGAGCCTGAAATCCCCCTTCATTGTTATGTTCACCATTCCCCTGGCCTTCACCGGCGGCTTCCTGGCCCTGCTGGTGTGCGGTATGGAGTTCAGTGTCATTTCGCTCATCGGCTTTGTGATGCTTACCGGCATTATCGTCAACAATGGTATTGTGTTAGTGGATTATGTCAACCAGCTGCGACTGGATGGCATGGAGCGCCGCCAGGCGCTGGTGGAGGCCGGCGTTACCAGAATGCGCCCCATTCTGATGACCACCATCACCACCATTCTGGGCCTGATCGACATGGCGGTGCGCAAGAGTGCCGGTACTTCCCTGATGCAGCCCATTGCGGTGGTGTGTATCGGCGGTCTGGCCTACGCCACGCTGATGACGCTGTATGTGGTTCCCTGCATCTACGACGCCTTGAATAAAAAAGAACTGAGAAAAGTCAACGACGAAGAACTGAAACTGCTGGATCTGTAAGAGTACGCCCCCGGAATGAAGAAGGAAATCCTTCCATTCCGGGGGCGTTGTGTTATTCTTGGGGTTTACTTTCCGGCGGATACCGGGGATTGCTGGGTGTTTTTCAGATTTTCCACCGCAACGGACAGCATCAGCTTGATCCGGTTGAGCTGGTTGACCTCACTGGCACCGGGGTCATAGTCCACAGCGGCAATGTTTGCCTGGGGATAGGCCTTTTTCAGTGCCTTGATGACACCCTTGCCTACCACATGGTTGGGCAGGCACGCAAAGGGCTGGATGCAGACAATGTTGGGCACGCCGCTGCGAATCAGCTCCACCATTTCGCCGGTGAGGAACCAACCTTCGCCATACTGGTTGCCGATGGAGAGGAAGGGTTTGGTCATTTCCGCCAGCTGCTCAATGGGCATGGGCGGCTCGAACCGCTTGGAGTGCTCCAGAGCGTCCAGAGCGGCCTTGCGGATTTTCCGGACGGCGGCAATGCCAGCCTTGGAGATCAGCACGCCGGATTTTGCGGTGCCCAGAAAGGTTGCCTTGTAGCGGGTGTTGTACAGGCCGTAGTTAAAGAAGTCCAGCAGATCCGGCACCACTGCCTCGGCACCCTCCCGCTCCAGCAGCTCCACCAGATGATTGTTGGCCAGGGGCATGTACTTGACCAGAATTTCTCCCACAATGCCTACCCGGGGCTTGCGCAGGGTTTCGTCAATGGGGAAGGCGTCGAAGGATTCCACAATCTCCCGGCACATCTTGCGGTAACGGGGAATGCTGCTGCCGGAGGTCAAAAGATCGATACACCGCTGCTGCCACTGACGGCACAGGGCATTGGCGCTGCCCGGCTCTATTTCATAGGGGCGGACACGGTACAGACACCGCATGAGCAGATCACCGAATACCAGTCCCTGAATGGCATCCGCCAGCAGCGAGAAGCTCAGGCGGAAACCTGCATTCTTTTCCATGCCGTTGAAGTTCATGGAAATCACCGGAATCTGGGGAAGTCCCGCTTTTTCCAAGGCCCTGCGGATGAAGGCCACATAGTTGCTGGCCCGGCAGCAGCCGCCGGTCTGGTACATGATGATGGCAAGTTTCTGTGTGTCGTATTTTCCCGACAGCACCGCCTGCATGATCTGGCCCACCACGGTGATGGAGGGGAAGCAGGCGTCGTTGTTGACAAATTTCAGTCCGGTGTCAATGGCCTGGCGGTTGTCGTTATCCAGCAGCACCAGATGGTAGCCGTGCTTGCGGAAGATCGGCTCCAGCATGGTGAAGTGGATGGGACTCATCTGGGGAGCCAGAATGGTGTAGCCCTCCCGGCGCATTTGCTCCGTAAATTCCCGGCGGGGATAGGGCGGCAGACTGGGCTGGGCCTGAATCTGTTTCTCCCGGCGCATATCCATGGCTGCCAGCAGGGAACGGATGCGGATGCGCACTGCACCCAGGTTGTTCACTTCGTCAATTTTCAGCAGGGTGTAAAGTTTGTTGCTCTTTTCCAGAATTTCACTGACCTGGTCGGCGGTGACTGCGTCCAGACCGCAGCCGAAGGAGGTCAGCTGTACCAGTTCCAGATCATCCCGGTGGCTGACAAATTCTGCAGCAGTGTATAGCCGGGAGTGGTACACCCACTGATCCACCACCCGCAGGGGCCGCTGGGGGGTAAAGTCCACCGGCAGGCTGTCCTCGGTAAAGACGTACAGACCGTAGGAGGCAATCAGCTCCGGGATACCGTGGTTGATTTCCGGGTCCATGTGGTAGGGCCGTCCAGCCAGAATAATACCCCGGCTGCCGGTGCGCTCCATCTGCTCCAGGAGCCGTTTTCCCTCCTGACGGATGGTTTCTTTGGCCTGGTGCTGGGCAAGCCAGGCGGCATGGACGGCGGCACGGACTTCCTTCTCCGGAATCTGCCACTCCTCGGCGGCGGTTTTCACCAGCCGGTCGGCGGCGATTTCTTCACTGGTGAAGGCGATGAAGGGGCGGATGTAATGGACGTCTCCTTCGGTGATGGCTTCTACGTTGTTTTTCAGGTTTTCGGCGTAGGAAACCACAATGGGGCAGTTGAAGTGGTTCTGGGCTTTCTGGGTCTCCTGGTGCTCATAGAAGACACAGGGATGGAAAATGGTCTTGATGCCCTGGTCAATGAGCCACTGCACCTGACCGTGGGCAAGCTTTGCCGGATAACAGGCAGATTCGGAAGGGATGGATTCCATGCCCAGCTGGTAGATCTTCCGGCTGGCAAAGGGAGACAGCACCACCCGGAAGCCCAATTCCTTAAAGAAAGTCGCCCAGAAGGGGTAATTTTCGTACATGTTCAGCACTCTGGGAATGCCGATGGTGCCCCGGGGAGCGTCCTTTTCTTCCAGAGGCGGGTAGTCAAACATCACCTTCTGCTTGAACTGCACCAGGTTGGGGGCCTTGGCAGCGTGGCTTCCGCCGCCGGCGCCTTTTTCACAGCGGTTGCCGCTGATGTGCTTCTTACCGCCGGAGAATTTGTTGATGGTGAGCATGCAGTTGTTGCTGCAGCCACCGCAGCGGACGCTGGTGGTGGAATAGGTCAGCTTCTGAATTTCTTCCAGAGACAGCATGGTGCTTTCCTGGCCGGTGTAGTGATTTTTTGCCGTCAGCGCCGCACCGAAGGCACCCATCAGACCGGAAATATCCGGGCAGGTGACCTCCACTCCGGTGATATTCTCAAAGGCCCGCAGCACTGCCTGATTGTGGAAGGTGCCGCCCTGCACCACGATGTGCTGTCCCAAATCCTGGGCGGAGGCCAGCTTGATGACCTTGTACAGGGCGTTTTTGATGACGGAGTAGGCAAGGCCTGCGGAGATGTCCGGCACCGTGGCCCCTTCTTTCTGGGCCTGCTTGACGTTGGAGTTCATAAACACCGTACACCGGGTGCCCAAATCCACCGGGGCCTTGGCTTCCAGTGCCGCCTGGGCGAAGGTTTCTGCAGTGTAGCCCAGAGAGGTGGCGAAATTTTCAATGAAGGAGCCGCAGCCGGAGGAACAGGCTTCGTTGAGCATGATGTTGTCCACCGTGCCGTTTTTCAGCTTGATGCACTTCATGTCCTGACCGCCGATGTCCAGCACGCAGTCCACCTCCGGGTCAAAGAAGGAGGCGGCGGTGCAGTGGGCGATGGTTTCCACCACCCCTTCGTCCAGGGAGAAGGCTGCCTGGAGCAGGGCTTCGCCGTAGCCGGTGGAGCAGGAACGGACAATCCTGGCCCCTTCCGGCAGGCGGCTTTCCAGCTGCCCGATGGCAAACTGGGAGGTGAGAATGGGATTGCCCTGGTTGTTGGCGTAGAACTGGTACAGAAGCTGTCCGTCTTCGCCGATCAGGGCCAGCTTGGTGGTGGTGGAGCCTGCGTCAATGCCCAGGTAGCAGTTGCCCCGGTAGGTTTCCAGATCCCCTTTTTTCACTACCGCTTGGGCGTGGCGGCGGCAGAAGGCTTCATATTCTGCCTTTTCCCGGAACAGCGGCTCCAGCCGGGGCATTTCGAACTGAATCTGCACGCCTTTTTGCAGTTTTTCTACCAGGGAGGTCAGAGAAACGGCTTCCTGCTCCTTTGCTTCCAGGGCAGCGCCCATGGCGGCAAACAGGTGAGAGTTCTCCGGGTCAACGGTGGTTTCCTCTGTCAGATGGAGGGTGCGGACGAAGGCTGCCTTCAGTTCCGTCAGGAAGTGCAGCGGCCCGCCCAGGAAGGCAACACAGCCCCGGATGGGCTTGCCGCAGGCAAGGCCCGAGATGGTCTGGTTCACCACTGCCTGGAAAATGGAAGCTGCCAGGTCGGCCTTGGTGGCGCCGTCGTTGATCAGCGGCTGAATATCCGTCTTGGCGAACACGCCGCAACGGGCGGCAATGGGATAAATCTGCTGGTAATCCTTGGCGGCGTTGTTCAGTCCCTCTGCGTCGGTTTGCAGCAGCGCTGCCATCTGGTCGATGAAGGAGCCGGTGCCGCCGGCGCAGACACCGTTCATCCGCTCTTCCAGGCCGCCCCGGAAGTAGATGATCTTGGCATCCTCACCGCCCAGCTCAATGGCCACGTCGGTTTGGGGGGCGGCGTATTTCAGCGCCGAGGCCACTGCCACCACTTCCTGAACAAAGGGAATGTCCAGGGCCTTGCCCAGGTTGATGGAGCCGGAGCCAGTGATCTGAATCTGCAGGCTGCACTCACCCAGGGCTTTTTTTGCCATCATCAGCAGGGCGTTCAGGGTCTGCTGGGTGTGGGCGTGGTGGCGGCGGTAATCTCCGAAGAGAATTTTGCCGTTTTCATCCAAAATAACCAGCTTGACGGTGGTGGAGCCCACGTCAATGCCGGCACGATAGGTTTTCATATGGTCTGCCTCCTGTATGTACTTCCTCCCACAAGGGGAGTCTGACCGCAAAAGCAACCGGGAGCAATTTTCATGCTCCTGGCGGACCTTCCGGGTCAGAAGCTGCTTTTTCGCATAATAAAGATAGCATACAGCAGCAATCTAAACCGAAAGAAAACACAACATCCAATTGTGTAAAGATTATGCAATTCTTTGCCAAATCATTTCCGGTGGGCACGCTGATTTTCCATCAGCTCCACAATCTCCTTCAGAGACTGGCTCAGGGGGCGCTCAGAATGGAAGGGGGCAAAGAACCGGTATTTTGCGGAAGAACGTTCCAGGTCGTTGCGGATATGGGCCTTGATGCCTTCGTAGCGCAGAACCACGGTATTGTCTTCGGCAAAGCGTTTCAGCTTCACAATCAGCTGGCTGGAATGGGCTACATCAATCAGAAATACCCCAAAGAACATGCCGATAAAGAAGGAAAACGCCAGATTCCGGGACAGCCACTCCAGCCCTTCCAGAATGTGAGGATGTACCAGGAAATAATACATGGCCCCCAGGATGGCCCAGAAGAAGGAGAACAGAGGGCAGATGATACCCTGAATGTTGCCCCAGAGGTCCGAGTAGTCCCACAGCCGCACTTTCAGGAACTTCAGGCAGAACACACCGGCTACATATTCAATCACCGTCATGCCCACCGCCATGGCGGAAAACAGGGCCACCTTGTTCCAGAAGGGATCTTCAATCATCCGGTACTGCTCCAGGGATGCCAGCAGATACAGCACGCACAGACCAAAGCCGTAAATGGGCAGGTACGGGCCGGTACAGAAGCCGGGATTGATCCAGGTCTTGTGGGAGTGGGTCAGATTCCGGAACAGCAGTTCCAGCACCCAGCCTAAGATGGAACCAATAAAAAACAAATAGGCCAGCGTCAATAAAATACTCACAAACATTCCTCCTGTGTTACGTTTCCTGGACGCTTCCGTCCCCGGGACTGTCCGGCAGCAGCACCGTGAAGGTGGTGATGTCGTCTGCACTTCTGACCCAGACTTCACCGCCGTGAAGCTGCACAATCCGTTTTACAACAGCCAGACCTACTCCGTTTCCCTGGGTGGCGTGGGATTCGTCCGCCTGGTAGAACTTGTTGAAGATCTTTTTTTGATGTTCCGGGGAAATCTCGCTGCCGGTATTGGTTACGGAAACTTCCAAGCCTTGGGGCTGCTGCCCGATCTGTACCCGGACGGTGTGGCCCTCCGGGGTAAATTTCACCGCATTGTCCAGCAGATTCAGCCACACCTGCTTGAGCAGTTCTTCATTGGCTTGGATGGTGTATTCCCCGAACTCCACCTGCAGCTCCAGGTTTTTGCAGCTCCATTTTCGCTCCAGCATCAAAATGCACGAGCGGATCTGCTCCGACAGGTTGAAGCGGGTAATATCCGTCAGGATGGTCTGGTTTTCCACCTTGGTCAGGTTCAGTACGTTGGTAGCCATATAGCTTAAGCGCAGAGATTCCTGCTCGATGATGTCCAAGTACTCTTTCTGCTGCTTGGGGGGAAGATTCCCCTTTTTCAGCAGCTTGGCAAAGCCTGCAATGGAAACAATGGGGGTCTTGAATTCGTGAGAAAAGTTGTTGATAAAGTCTGAGCGGAGCATCTCTGTATTTTCCAGCTGCTCCGCCATTTTGTTGAAGCTTTCGCTGACTGCCACAAAATCCGGATAATTGCGCATAATGCTGCCTACATTGACCCGGGTTTTTAAGTTGCCTGAGGCCAGAGCATCCATGCCGTCAATCAGGGTTCGCACCGGCTTTAAGGGGAATTTTACCGTCACCACTGCCACCAGAAAGGCCACCGGAACGCTCAGCAGCGCATTGAACAGCAGCAGCATCCCCGCATAGGGCACTACTTCCCGGTACGCTGACAGCAGCCGGCCCTTTATCAGCACATACATAAGACCAGAGGTGATGGCGCTGTTAATCAGCATGGTCAGAAAGGCCACAAAGGCAAACATCAGCATCAGGCCGAAGTGCTTGGATTGCTTTCTCTGGTTCATATGGTTTTCACCGCCTTATAGCCCAGTCCCCGGACGGAGAGAATCTCAAATTCCGGCCAGCCTTCAAACCGCTTGCGCAGCCGCCCGATGTGCACTGTCACCGTCTCCCAGCCGGTTTCGCTGTCCATGCCCCAGATTTCGTCCATCAGCTGAATCCGGGTGAAAATCTTGCCTGGGTAGGACAGGAGTTTATACAGCAGCAGAAATTCCTTCTGGGGAAGCTGCTGAATCTCTTTCCCCCGGGATACGGTCATGGCGTCGTAGTCCAGCACCACATCCCCAATGACAATCCGCCGCTCGCTGACAATTCTGGCCCGGCGCAGCAGGGCTTTGATCCGCAGCAGCATTTCTCCCTCGTCCACGGGCTTGGTCATGTAATCGTCGGTGCCCACCAGAAAGGCCTGCTTTTTGTCCGCCGGCAGCTGCTTGGCGGAGACCATCAGAATGGGCAAATTGTTGTTGCTCTCCCGCAGCGCCCGGGTCAGCTGGTAGCCGTCCATCCCCGGCATCATCACATCCAGCACCACCAGATCTACATGGCTGCTGTCCATCACCGCCAGGGCTTCCTCCCCGTTGCCGGCGGTGAGAACAGAATAATTGTCCGCTTCCAGCACCAGCTTCATCAGGGTTCGGGTATTTTTGTCATCGTCCACAACCAGAATCTGAAACATCCACCCACCTCATTTCCTGCTTGGTCATTTCTTCTATTCTATCAGCCCTGGAAGCAAAAGTAAACCGGGGCGCAAACAAATCCCCGGCGCTTATTAAAATACAGGTGTCCAGAAGGACGGGGCAAAACTTTTTTACAGGGCGCTTTGGAAGCTTGTTTCAGTCGATTTTGTATAATCAATCAGAGATTACGCAATGCCATTCGCCGGGAAAACACCTCATGGGCGCAGGGACTGCTGAGACTGGAAAGCCCAGCCCGAGGATGTGGGGAAAACGGGATACGCTATCCAACAGCAGCTGCTGTTTTTGAAATAGAAGCTGAAATCCCCTGAAATAGCAAAATTTTTACCCGCTTTTGATATCAGAAGTACTGCCAGCCGCGGCAGTGATTTCTGCCGGGAGAATGGAAACCCTGCCCCCGGAAGAAAAACCACTGCTGTTTCCGGACTCAGGGGGGTATAGTTTATTTTGATAAAGATAGTATTGTAATGGAGATTGACAAATCATGCGTTTATAAAGTACTATTTCAGTATGAATTGGCAGTGTTTCGCCACCATGATAAAAAGGAGAATGTGTATGCTTACTTATCAGACCAGCGACCCCGTTCTGAGCCAGGTACTGTCCCGGTTTTCTCTTCCGGAAACCCTGCTGGGTGCCGTCCGCTACGGCCAGGGACACATCAACGACACCTACTGTGTGGTTTGCCAGCCCCAGGAAGGTGACGCCATCCGTTACATTCTGCAGAGAATCAACAGCAACGTATTCCCCGATCCCCATGCGCTGATGGAGAACTTCGTGGGAATTACCTCTTTCCTGAAGGAAAAAATCACCACCGTGGGAGGCAATCCTGCCCGGGAAACCCTGGGACTGGTGCCCACCAAGGACGGAAAGCCCTACTACACCGACGAGCAGGGTCAGGTATGGCGGCTGATGCCCTTTGTGGAAAACACCGTCTGCTACCAGACCGCAACCCCGGAGCTGTTTGAAGCTTCTGCCCGGGCCTTCGGCCGGTTCCAGAACCTGCTGCAGGACTACCCTGCCCAGACCCTGAACGAGACCATCGTCAAGTTCCACGATACCAAGAACCGCTTCGACAAGTTCTGCCAGGCCGTCAAGCAGGATGCCATGGGCAGAGCCGCTTCCGTCCAGGCGGAAATCCAGTTTGTCATGGACCGGGAAGCCGACTGCTCCGTGGCGGTCAACGCTCTGGCAGAGGGAAAGCTGCCCCTGCGGGTTACCCACAACGATACCAAGCTGAACAACATTCTCATCGACCGCCAGACCGGCGAGGGCATCTGCATCATCGATCTGGATACCACCATGCCCGGCCTGAGCATCAATGATTTCGGCGACTCCATCCGCTTCGGCGCCAACCACTGCAAGGAAGACGAGCAGGATCTGTCCAAGGTCAACCTGGATATGGACCTGTACACCGCTTACACCCGGGGCTTCCTGGAAGGCACCAAGAACTGCCTGACCGAGGCAGAGCTGGAGTATCTGCCCTGGGGCGCCAGACTGATGACTCTGGAGTGCGGCATCCGCTTCCTCACCGACTACCTGGAAGGCGACCATTACTTCCGCATCCACTACCCCCAGCAGAACCTGGACCGTACCCGGACCCAGTTCAAGCTGGTGAAGGATATGGAAGACCATTTCCAGGAAATGTCCGACGTGGTGCGCAAGTTCGCTAACCGCTAAAACGCACAATCCCACTCTCTCGGGACACCGGGGCTTCGGTTCCGGTGTCCTTTTTGCGATAGATTGCCGAGACTGGAAAAAAGTGCTCCCCACAGCTTGCGGCCCGGATTTTCGCCGGGAGCACAAGACAGTGGGGAGAGAGTTTCCGATTAGTTTGCTTCCGTACCCCAGGCTTCCAGCTGTGTCAGGGCCGGGAAGGGAGAGGGATCGGTTTCATCCTTGAGAAGCTGCTTCAGCTCCAGCCAGGTGACGGTTTTCGGAGCGATCCGGAAAGACTGCCGCTGGGCGGTTTTCTCCAGTGCCAGGGTGTACACGCTGCCGTCAGACAGCTCCACCGTGCACTGTCTCCACCAGTTGTCGTGGGGAAAATCCGCCCGGAGGGTCAGCACCAGCTCGTCCAGAGTCACCGGACGGCCAAAGTCCAGATGCCACAGGGCGTCGGGATTGCGGTTGATACCCCAGCTCTGGTAGGGCCAGGCGCCGTGGCTGTCGTTGGCAAAGCAGCCGTCAATGGCGTTCCGGGCGGCAAATACCGATTCGCCCCGGGTTTCCACATTGGCTTTGGCGTGGGGGAAGAGACCTGCATTGTCGTGGCTGTCCAGCACGTTCAGGGCAAGATTGCGGCGGGCGGAAATCTCATCGGGAGTTGCCTGCCGGGCCCAGAGCAGGTGCACTTCTCCGGTAAAGCTCTTGGGAGAGTAGCTGATCCGCTTTTCTCCGAAGGGAATTACCAGCTGGAAGGTGCCGTCCAGCCAGCCATAGGTCTGGGCCATGGAGTCTTCCAGCAGGGCCACAACATGTCCGGCAGCGTCGCTGGTCATGGTGATCCGGTCGCCTTCGGCGTAGGGCTGCCGGTAGACTAAGGTCACAGCGCCTTCTGCGGTGGCGGTGGCTTTGACACGACCTTCCGCGTCTACAATGGAAATGGTCAGTTGCATCTGATTGTACCTCCTGTGGGCAGCGGAAACAGGCTGCCCGGATTTGTTTTCCGGATTAAGGCATCCGGGCGGGGACAGAGCCGGTTACCACTGTGGAAAACCGGTGAACACCCGGCTGCAAGGTAAAGCAGAGGGTGGGAATCCGGGTAACCGGGAACAGAAGATTGGTATTGGGATAGGCGTTTACCAGCACCGGCTTACAGGGAAGATCCTCACAGCGTATGCTGCTGGTGCCCCAGGGGGCGCGGACAGATACGCTGCGGTCAGTCAGTTCTACCATATCCGGGGTGCAAAGGCTTCCTTCCCCCTGAGCGCTGATGGCAAAGCCGCCGTCGGCCACATCGATTTTCCGGTCGGTGGAGATCACATAGTCCCGACGATGGCTGGGAAAGTCCGGGGTGACGGTGACTTTCACCGTAACGCCGGGCATGGGCTGAAATCGCCGCCAGGTCTGCTGGGGGCTGACCCGATAGTCCAGAAATCCCCGCTGCATCCGGTAGTGATCTTCTCCGGCTTCGCTTACCGCCAGACAGCTGTCAAAGGCTCCTTCTTCCAGGGAATCTCCCCGGGACACGGAATAGCCGAACCGGCTGGAATAGACCAGCTTTTCGTATTTCGCAGCCACCTGCCCCAGCTGGCACACGCAGCTGTGGCCGGCGGGGAACATCTGCACCTGGGATTCGTCCCGGCGCAGAATCATCCGGGCGGCGGGAAGATAGGCTTCTTTTTCCAGCTGAGGAACCACCTCCGGGCTGGTCCAGAAGGGGTGATCCTCCGGCAGAGCCAGGCACAAAAACGCCTTGAAGGCCCAGTAAGGCGAGCCGGGGGCGTTGTAGTTTTCGCTCATGCACAGGTTGGGATAGGAGTAGCCCACACTCAGAAGTCCGTCGGAAGTGAAGATGGGCTGGTTAAACCAATCCCGCAGGTTGCCCAGTACCCGGGACTTCATCACGCCCCAGGGCAGGGCTTCCACTCCGGCAAAGGCCAGGGCGGAGAAAAAGGCACACTGACCAAAGCGGTAGGTCAAACTCCGGCCAAAGCACATGGACCGGCCGCCGTCTTCAAACCAGTACAGGTAATCCTGGACAAACCGAGCCGCCCTCTGGCGGAAGATTTCCGCATGTTTCGGATCCTGCTTCGCCATAAAATGGCTGTAAAGCAGACCGTAATAGTGCATGCCGAAGGGGATGTAGTAGTCACGCTGGCTGGGCTGGCCGTCAAAATACCAGCCGTCACAATCGTAACAGGTATCCAGGAAGGCAAGATCTTCCTGAATCACGGACAAATCCGCATCCCAGCCCATGGTGATAAAAGCGGTGTGCACCAGCACCCGGAAGAAATACCAGTTGTTTCTGGGAATCTGCTTGCCGTCCACCCCGGACAGCCAGGTGTGAAGATTCTTCGCTTCCTGGTCGGTAAGGCGGAGCTTCTTTCCGCAGAGCATCAGCGTCAGGGCGATGGCGGCCATCTCCACAATCCGCTGGTCATAGTCACGGACCTGGCCCCAGTAGGCAGGATGCTCCGGATTGGTGCCATTGACCAGTCCTTCCCGGAACAGGGGCAGGTATTCCTCCCCTTCTCCCTGGGACCATAGCGGAGCCATGCCCCAGAGCATCCGGGAAAAGGCCTCCATCTCGGCCACTTTTTCGCCGTAGTGGGCGCCGTGATCTCCCAGATGAATCCCGGCGAAGCCCGGGGTAAAATGGGCTTTCACCGGTTCCATCATGGCCAGCAGCGCCTGCACCACATCGGCTCGGGTTTTCAAGGGGTTTTGGTAAATGGGCAGGTTGAAACGCTCCATACGTTCGCTCCTTTACAGCCAGTAGCAGCAGGGGCCGTAGAGCAGGCAGTACAGCGCTTCCATGTAGTAATAGTCGCCCCAGATCATGCACTCATCAATGCCCCGGTTGTGGGGGATGGAGTACACGCCGTGGCGCAGGATGCCCTCCTGCTCCGGGTTATCCTGGGTGGTGTAGTTCTGGGCCAGGCTGGACATCATGTCCACCAGTGCCTTCTGATACACTTCCCGCTTCGGGTCGGTCAGGGGCAGGTGGCGCAGCAGCTCCAGAATGCCGCAGCAGACCACGGCGGCAGCGGAACTGTCCCGGGGCTGATCGCCTTCGGTGAAGTACAGGTCCCAGTAGCAGATGTGATCTTCCGGCAGATGCTCCAGGAAGTAATCCAGAACATCACAGGCAGCCTTCAGGAAGGACTTGTCTCCGGTGTGAGCATAGCTCAGGGCAAAGCCATAAACGCCCCAGGACTGACCCCGTGCCCAGCAGGAGGTATCGCTGTAGCCCTGGGCGGTGCGTCCGAACCGAGGCTCGCCGGTTTCCACATCCATGTAGTAGGTGTGGTAGGTGGAGTGGTCGGGGCGGATGATGTACTTGCGAGCCTGGCAGGCATGGCGGTAGGCGATTTCCTTGTAGGACGGATCGCCGGTAACCCGGCTGGCCTGGTACAGCAGCGGCAGATTCAGCAGGCAGTCGATGATCATGCGGCCCCGGTTTTCCGGGTCGGTCAGATCGCCCCAGGCCTGAATGACCCCGGCTTCCGGGAAATACCGGGCTTTGAGGTAATCGGCGGCTTTAATAAAGGCGGCCTTTGCCCGCTCGTCCCCCAGCAGATGCATGGCAGGACCGCAGGACAGAGAGTACAGGAAGCCCAGATCGTGGGTGTCAATATAACCGGGTTTTTCCACCCGCTCGTAGAAGCTTTCCAGCTGGGGCTTCAGAGACTGCAGATAGGCATCGTCTTTGGTATGCTCCCACAGCAGCCACAGCATGCCGCTGTAGAACGAAGTGGTCCATTCAAAGTTTTCCGTTTCCTCGGGGTAACGCAGCCCTTCCGTGTTGGCTCCGGGGAAGGTGTCATGGAAGCGGCTGCGGAGCTGGTCAACTTTGGTTTTGCAGAAGTCCAGCTGCTCCAGGGCAAAAGCGGGGGTCAGCACATCGCTGCGTTGATTCATCATGTATCATCCTTTCAAACTTCTGGGGGAATGCCCGGAAAGCGGTTTGTCCAAATATTCCGCCTTCCGAAAGTAACAACCCTTCGGGATGCCAGGTCTCTGCCGGAGTGTCCTCCCAATCCGGGAGACAGCAGGGCGGACCGTTCGACCTCATTATAGGATAATCCGTCCGTCCTGTAAACCACGATTCTTCCCGCCGGGGATTTCTGCCCGCCGGTACAGCAGCTTCCAACGACAAAAATTAAAATTTTGCCGTTTCCACCAAAAGGCGTATTGCCTTTTCTGCCTGTTCCTGTATAATAGAAAAAGGATGCTGTGTCTCAGAACAACAACAAGCAAAAGGAGAATTTCAAATGGACATTCGGTATTCTTGCAACCAGCGTGATTTCAAGCGTTACACCACCGAGGAAACGCGGAAAGAATTCCTGATCGAGAATCTGTATGTGCCCGATGAGGTGGTAGCGGTATACAGCCATGTGGACCGTATGGTGACCATGGGTGTTATGCCTGTAACACAGAGTGTGTCGATTGACAAGGGTATTGATATCTGGAAGAACTTCGGTACAAGCTATTTCCTGGAACGCCGGGAAATCGGTATTTTCAACATCGGCGGCAGCGGCACCGTCAGCGTGGACGGCACGGTGTATCCCATGGGCTACAAGGACTGCCTGTACATCACCCGGGGTGCAAAGGAAGTGCTCTTTGCCAGCGACGACTCCGCAAAGCCCGCCAAGTTCTACATGGTTTCCGCTCCTGCCCACTGCAGCTACGAAACCAAGCTGATCAAGATTGCAGACGCTGCCAAGAAGCCTCTGGGCGCAATGGAGACTTCCAACAAGCGGGTCATCAACCAGTTCATCCACCCCGATGTGCTGAAAACCTGCCAGCTGTCCATGGGTATGACGGTTCTGGAGCCCGGCTCTGTCTGGAACACCATGCCCGCCCACACCCACGAGCGGCGGATGGAAGTGTACATGTACTTCGAGGTGCCGGAGAACAATGTGGTGTTCCACATGATGGGCGAAGGCCAGGAAACCCGCCATATCGTGATGCAGAACGAGCAGGCAGTGATCAGCCCCTCCTGGTCCATCCACGCCGGCGCCGGCACCAGCAACTACACCTTCATCTGGGCCATGGGCGGCGAGAACCAGGCCTTTGATGATATGGACACCATCCCCACCACCGAGCTGCGCTGACAGGAGGAACGGAAATGAATCTATTTTCTCTGGAAGGTAAGGTCGCCCTGGTTACCGGCGGCGCCCATTCCATCGGATTTGCCATCGGCGTTGGCCTGGCCCAGGCCGGTGCCCGGGTCTGCTTCAACTGCTCCAACCAGGCCAGCCTGGAGCGGGGCATGGAAGCCTACCGCCAGGCAGGGGTAGATGTCCACGGCTATGTGGCGGACGTCACCGACGAAACCGCAGTTGCTTCTATGGTTGCCAAGATTCGGGAAGAAGTGGGCATCATTGACATTCTGGTCAACAATGCCGGTATTATCAAGCGGATTCCCATGACCGAAATGTCCGTGGAGGATTTCTCCAAGGTCATCGACGTGGACCTGGTGGCCCCCTTTATCTGCGCCAAGGCGGTCATTCCCGGCATGCGGGAAAAGGGCCACGGCAAAATCATCAACATCTGCTCCATGATGAGCGAGCTGGGCCGGGAAACCGTCAGTGCCTACGCCGCTGCCAAGGGCGGATTGAAGATGCTGACCCGGAACATCTGCTCCGAGTTCGGCGGAGAGAATATCCAGTGCAACGGCATCGGCCCCGGCTACATTGCCACCAGCCAGACCGCACCCCTGCGGGAGCGGAAGGCCGACGGCAGCCGTCACCCCTTCGACCAGTTTATCATCTCCAAGACTCCCGCCGGCCGCTGGGGCACCACCGATGATCTGGTCGGTCCCACCGTGTTCCTGGCTTCCGACGCCAGTAACTTTGTCAACGGCCACATCCTGTATGTGGACGGCGGCATCCTGGCCTACATCGGCAAACAGCCCTGAGCGGGCTGGGCGCAAGGCGCATACAAACCCATTCAAAACAATCCTCGTGTCAGCGCAAGAAAGCTGCCGGGGAGAAAGAGCATAAGGAGGTCTGCATGAGCAATCAGACTTTTGACCGCAGCCGCGGTCGCGTAACCATCCCCACGGACCTGGACGTGGTCCCCGAAACCCTGGAGATCATGAAGCGCTGGGGCGCCGATGCCATCCGTGACTGCGACGGCACCGATTTCCCCGCAGAACTGAAGGACCTGGACGCCAAAATTTACTCCACCTACTACACCACCCGGAAAGACAATGCCTGGGCCAAGGCCAACCCCGACGAAGTGCAGCAGTGCTACATCATGACCGGCTTCTATACCGCCTCCGAGGGCGCTCTGTCCATCCCGCTGATGAAGGGCATCTCTCCGGAACTGATGGAAGTCAACACCCGTGACGATATCAAGCGCTGGTGGGAAGTTATGGACAGAACCACCGGTCAGCCTCTGAGCACCGACGACTGGCGCTATGACAGCGAAACCGGCTGCGTGGTGATTGACAAGCCCCAGGCATTCCACGAGTATACCGTGGCCTTCCTGGCTTACCTGATCTGGGACCCGGTGCACATGTACAATGCCGTGACCAACAACTGGCAGAACTTCGAGCACCAGATCACCTTTGACGTCCGCCAGCCCAAGACCCACAAGTTCACCATGGAGCGGCTGCGCAAGTTCATTGCCGACCATCCTTACGTCAACGTGATCCGCTACACCACCTTCTTCCATCAGTTTACCCTGATGTTTGACGAACTGAAGCGGGAGAAGTATGTGGACTGGTACGGCTACTCCGCTTCCGTGTCTCCGTACATTCTGGAGCAGTTTGAGAAGGAAGTGGGCTATAAGTTCCGTCCCGAGTTCATCGTGGACCAGGGCTACTACAACAACCAGTACCGGGTTCCCTCCAAGGAATTCAAGGACTTCCAGGCCTTCCAGCGCCGGGAAGTGGCGAAGCTGGCCAAGGAAATGGTGGACATCACCCACGAGCTGGGTCTGGAAGCCATGATGTTCCTGGGCGACCACTGGATCGGCATGGAGCCGTTCATGGAAGAGTGGAAGAGCATCGGCATGGATGCCGTGGTTGGCTCCGTGGGCAACGGCTCTACCCTGCGTCTGATCTCCGACATTCCTGGCGTCAAGTACACCGAAGGCCGGTTCCTGCCCTACTTCTTCCCGGATACCTTCCACGAAGGCGGCGCCCCGGTGAGAGAGGCCAAGGAGAACTGGGTTACTGCCCGTCGGGCCATTCTGCGTAAGCCCATCGACCGGATCGGCTACGGCGGATACCTGAAGCTGGCCCTGCAGTTCCCCGAGTTTATCGACTACATCGAATCCGTGTGCAACGAGTTCCGGGAACTGTATGAGAACATCAAGGGCACCACTCCCTACTGCGTCAAGACCGTGGCTGTCCTGAACTGCTGGGGCAAGATGCGTGCCTGGGGCTGCCATATGGTGCACCATGCCCTGTACCAGAAGCAGAACTATTCCTACGCCGGTATCATTGAAGCTCTGTCCGGCGCTCCCTTTGACGTGAAGTTCATCTCCTTTGACGATATCCGCAAGGACCCCAAAGTTCTCGACGGCGTCGATGTGATTATCAACGTCGGTGACGGCGATACCGCTCATACCGGCGGCACCGAGTGGGAAGATCCCGCTATCAGCGCAGCCATCCGTGGCTTTGTCCATCGGGGCGGCGGCTTCATCGGCGTGGGCGAGCCTGCTGGCCACCAGTACCAGGGCCATTACCTGCAGCTGAGCAGCGTCATGGGCGTGGAGAAGGAAACCGGCTTCACCCTGAACTACGACAAGTACAACTGGGCCCAGCTGCACAACCACTTCATCCTGGAGGATGTGAAGGGCGAAGTAGACTTCGGCGAAGGCAAGAAGAACATCTATGCCCTGCCCAACGCCCAGATTCTGGTGCAGAAGGACAAGGAAGTGCAGATGGCGGTCAACGACTTCGGCAGCGGCCGCAGCGTGTATATCTCGGGTCTGCCCTACTCCTTCGAGAACAGCCGTGTGCTGTACCGGGCCATCTTGTGGTCTGCCCATGCAGAGGAAGAGCTGCACAAGTGGTACTCCACCAACTACAATGTGGAAGTCCATGCCTTTGTCAAGAACGGCAAGTACTGCGTGGTAAACAACACCTACGAGCCTCAGACCACCACGGTTTACACCGACAAGGGCTCCTTCTCTCTGAAGATGGACGCCAACGAAATCAAGTGGTACGAAATCGAGTCTGTATAACAAAATTATCGCCCTGCCGACAGGCAGGGCGATAAATACACACGCTGGTTTTCCTCAGTGCAGGGTTCTGGCAATGGCGCTAAAGGAAGTGATGACATCCTCCAGGAACATCCGGTGACCACAGATGCCGTTTTTTCCAGGAGAGAAAACCTGGTTTCTCATACGGGCGCAGCCTCCTCCGCAGATGCGCAGGAAAGGGCAGCTGTCACACTCCGGATTCCGGGGAACTTCCCGTCGGGCAAATTCCTGCATCTTCGGTGACAGGAAAACCTCCCGAAGGGACTGCGTCGTCAGATTCCCTGTCTGGTAAGTATCCAGCACATAAAAATCGCAGGGATATACGCTCCCGTCTGCTTCCACCACAATCTGAGGACTGCACCTGCCCAACTGGCCGCAGCTGCCCTGGATTCCCCGGGCCAGAAGCTGGATGTAGTCGTCAAAGAGTTTGATGCTGAAGTACTTATCCTGACCGAAGGCTGTCAGCCACAGGTCAAACAGTCCCCGGTAAAAGTCAGCGTACCGCTCCGGCGTGATGCCCCAGGGGGTGCTTTGCCCGTCCAGCTCGTTCAGACAAGGGATAAACTGAACGTATTGCAGCTGATTTTCAACCAAAAAGTTCCAGATTTCTTTTGGGTGCCGGGCCATTTCCCGGGTCAGAACCATCAGCACGTTGTACTGGGTTCCGGATTGCTCCAGCAGCTTCCTGGCATCCATCACCTGTCGGAAGGTTCCGCTCCCGTCGGGAGCTTTTCGCTGGGCGTTGTGGATTTTGGCAGGGCCGTCCAGGGACAGCCCTACCAGAAAGTGGTTTTCCTTCAGAAAGGTGCACCATGCTTCGTCCAGCAGAATGCCGTTTGTTTGCAGGGCATAGTGAATATCTACCCCCCGCTGCGCCTGGGGCTTGCAGTAGTTTGTAAAGTGCCGGTAGAAATCCAGCCCCACCAGCGTCGGTTCACCACCCTGAAACACAAAGCTTACCCGGTCCCCCGGCACCAGATCCCGGAAGATGTTGTCCAAAATCTGCTCCATGACAGAAATGGACAGAAAACCATAGCTGGCAGTATCCCGGCGGCAGCTTACATCCCGATAAAAGCAGTAGCTGCAACGCAGATTGCAGGCGGAGGAAGCCGGTTTGAGCATAATGGACAGATTTTTCATAAGCAACACCTGAACCCTACTTTTTTCACTAGCATAGTCCCAATCCCCGTCGCCGTCAAGGAAAAATTCCCGCCTCTGTGCCCCATCCGTGACAGGCGCACCCATGATTTTGTAAGGAGAAACCGAAATGGCAAACAACATTATTTTCTACTTCACCGACCAGCAGCGCTGGGATACCTGCGGCTGTTATGGTCAGCCTCTGGACATCACCCCCAACCTGGACACCCTGGCCCAGGAGGGCACCCTCTTTGAAAATGCCTTCTCTCCCCAGCCGGTCTGCGGTCCCTGCCGGGCGATTTTCCAGACAGGCCGGTATGCCACCGATACCGGATGCTTCCGCAACTGCAAGATGCTGCCCCATGATGTGAAAACCCTGGCAAACTACCTGGACGAAGCCGGATACGAAACCGCCTATGTGGGCAAATGGCATCTGGCCAGCGAAGGCGAGCTGGATGAACCTCCGATCATTGACAACGGCATTACCGCGGTTCCCAAGGAATTCCGGGGCGGCTATAACGGCTTCTGGCGGGCGGCTGACCTGCTGGAGTTTACCTCCCACGGCTACGATGGCTATGTATTCGATGAAAACAATCAGAAAATTGAGTTCAAGGGCTACCGGGCAGATTGCATCACCGACATGGCGCTGGATTTCTTTGCCCAGCGGGATAAGAGTAAGCCCTTCTTTCTGATGATTTCTCAGATTGAGCCCCACCACCAGAACGACCGGGGCCATTATGAAGGTCCCATCGGCTCTAAGGAGAAGTACAAGGATTTCGTACTGCCCCAGGATCTGGCGGCACTGAAGGGCAACGCCCAGGAGGAATATCCGGATTATCTGGGCCAGTGCGCCAGCCTGGACGAAAACCTGGGCCGCCTGGTGGAAAAATTGAAGGCAGAAGGAATTTATGACGATACCGTCATCATCTACTCTTCCGACCATGGCTCCCATTTCAAGACCCGCAACAACGACAGCCACCTCAGAGGCGGCGATGACTACAAGCGCTCTTGCCATGATTCTGCCCTGCATGTGCCTCTGGTGATTGCCGGCGGTCCCTTCCGGGGCGGACATAAGGTGGAGGAACTGGTCAGCACCGAAAGCATTCCCAAGACCATTTTGTCTCTGGCAGGTGTCCACGTTGGACAGGCTATGATTGGCGAAGAGCTGCAGCAGCTGCTTGGCGGCGCTCCGGAAGGTCGGGAAAACCAGGTCTTTGCCCAGATTTCCGAGAGCCGGGTGGGCCGGTGCATCCGGACGCCGGAATTCCTGTATTCCGTTTACGCCCCGGATGCAGACGGCTTCAAGGTTCCCGCTGCCAACAAATATGCCGATGATTTCCTGTACGATATGCGCAAGGACCCCTATCAGCTGCATAATCTGATTCAGGACCCGGCCTATGCCCAGCAGAAGCAGGAGCTGCGCAAGCGCCTGCTGGATTGGATTGAGCAGGCGGAAGGCTACCGCCCGGAGATTACCGACTGATTTTTGACGGAAATAAGATACGCCCCCTTGCACGCAGCCCGAAGAGAAATGCTCGGGTTACGCCAAGGGGGCGATATTTTTATCCTTCCGTGGGGGTGGTGCCCAGGAAGAAAGCGATTTCTTCCCGGGTTTGCAGCAGCAGCGGGATCAGTTTCTCTACCCGGGAGTCGGACATCCGGGATATGGGTGCGGAAATGGACAGGGCATAGCAGACCCGTCCCCGCCAGTCTGCAATGGCGGCGGCAATGCAGCGAACCCCCAGTTCGTTTTCTTCATTGTCCATGGCGAAGCCCTGGTGGCGAATCTTCTGGATTTCCCGGAGAAAGGCATCCTTGCGGACAATGGTCTGATCGGTATAGGCCTGGGGTGTCAGGTGATCCCAGTACTGGCAGATGGCGTCGTCGGTATCCCCTGCCAGCATGGCCTTTCCGATGGCGGTGCAGTACAGCGGGCGGCGCATGCCGATCCGGGAGACCATACGGATGGCCTGATGGATGCTTTCCACCTTGTAAATGTACACAATTTCGTCGTTGTCCCGTTCTACCAGATGCACCGTTTCCTCGGTGCGGCGGCTCAGCCGTTCCATGGGCCCCTGAGCCAGGGATACCACATCCAGATTTTCCTGGACATATTCCCCCAGTTCGCAGATTCGCATTCCGGCCCGGTAAATGGCGTCTCCGGTGCGCCGGACATATCCCCGCTCTGCCATGGAGTTCAGCAACCGGTGGACGGTGCTTTTGTGCAGGGAGGTGATCTGGCTCAGCTGCTGAATGGTCATGCCCTTGGGGCTTTTGCACAGCAGTTCCAGCAGCTGAAAGGCACGATCCAGGGATTGTACGCTTCCTTTTTCCATCGTTCCCCTTCTTTCGTTTTACGATATGAAACTATGGGCTTATATTAACCATTCTGTCCAGAAACTGCAAGGTTTTTTTTATAAAAACGCCATCTTGCCTATTTTCCAAGATTCGGTATAATGAAAGTGTAAATTACGAAACGATGTTTCATAATATGAAACCAAAAGGAGCTTTTTGGTATGGATCTAATGAAAAGTGTTTTTGAAATCGGCATCATCCCCGTCATCGCCATTGACGACCCGGACAAGGCTGTCCCCCTGGCTAAGGCTCTGGTGGCAGGCGGTCTGCCCGCCGCAGAGGTGACCTTCCGGACGGCTGCTGCGGAGGAATCCATCCGCCGCATCTGCGCGGAAGTACCGGAAATGCTGGTGGGCGCCGGTACCGTTCTGACCCGGGAGCAGGCTGACCGGGCCATTGCCGCCGGCTCTCAGTTCATTGTCAGCCCCGGCTTCAACCCGGATATCACCCGCTATGTTCTGGAAAAGGGCGTGGCTATGATGCCCGGTACCGCTACCCCCGGCGAAATGGAACAGGCCATGAGCATGGGCTTGAACGTGGTCAAGTTCTTCCCCGCCGAGCAGAACGGCGGCGTTGCCAAGCTGAAGGCTCTGGCCGGTCCTTACGGCAATCTGCGCTGGATGCCCACCGGCGGCGTGAACACCAAGAATATGATGGATTATCTGAATTTCGACCGGATCATCGCCTGCGGCGGCACCTGGATGGTGAAAAAAGAGCTGATCGAAAACGAGCAGTGGGAAGAAATCACCCGGATCTGCAAGGAAGCAGTGAAGACCATGCTGGGCTTTGAGCTCAAGCACATCGGCATCAACTGCGCCAATGAGGAAGCCGCTGTCCAGACTGCCAAGCTGTTCTGCACCGTATTCGGCTTTGACTACAAGGCAGGAAATTCCTCCATCTTTGCTGGCAGCGCCGTGGAGTGCATGAAGCAGCCCTACCTGGGCAGCCTGGGCCATATCGCCATCGGCACCAACAACGTGGAGCGGGCGGAAGCCTACCTGCGCCGCCAGGGCATCGCCTTCAATGAGGACAGCCGCAAGCGCAATCCCAAGGGCAAGACTGTGGCCATCTACCTCCAGGAGGAATTTGCCGGCTTTGCCGTTCATCTTGTTCAGAAATAACCGGAAACGTAAGGAAAAGGAGAAACGATTATGAAAGTTGTTACCTTCGGCGAACTGATGCTCCGGCTTCAGCCGTATAACTACGAGCGGTTCGTACAGTGCGACCATGTGGAATTTACCTTCGGCGGCGGCGAGGCCAATGTGGCGGTTTCCCTGGCCAACTACGGCATGGATGTGGCCTTTGTCACCAAGCTGCCTGCCCATGCCATTGGTCAGGCTGCAGTCAACTCCCTGCGCCGCTATGGTGTGGACACCTCCAAGATTGTCCGGGGCGGCGATCGTGTGGGCATCTACTTCAATGAAAAGGGCGCCTCCCAGCGGGGCAGCGTGTGCATCTACGACCGGGCCCATTCCGCCATCCAGACTGCTGACCCCAGTGAATTTAACTGGGATGCGATCTTCGCGGGCGCCAACTGGTTCCACTTTACCGGCATCACCCCGGCACTGGGGCCCAATGTGGTGCAGATGTGCCTGGAAGCCTGCAAGGCTGCCAAGGCTCGAGGCATCCAGATTTCCTGTGACCTGAACTACCGGGGCAAGCTGTGGACCCGGGACCAGGCCCGGGCAGCCATGACCGAGCTGTGCCAGTATGTGGATGTGTGCATCTCCAACGAGGAAGACGCCAAGGATGTATTCGGCATTGAGGCGGAAGCCACCGATATCTACGGCGGCAGCCTGAATCACGAAGGCTACAAGTCCGTTGCCAAGCAGCTGGCGGACAAGTTCGGCTTCAAAAAGGTTGCCATCACCCTGCGGGAAAGCCACTCTGCTTTCGACAACGGCTGGAGCGCCATGCTGTACGATGTTGCCAGCGACGAGTACTGCTTCTCCAAGAAGTATGACCTGCACATCATCGACCGGGTCGGCGGCGGCGACAGCTTCGGCGGCGGCTTGATCTACTCCCTGTTAAACGGCAAGACCACCCAGCAGGCGGTGGAATTTGCGGTGGCTGCTTCTGCACTGAAGCACTCCATTGAAGGCGACTACAACATGGTCACCGTCGGGGAAGTGGAAAAGCTGGCCGGCGGCGACGGCTCCGGACGGATTCAGCGGTAAGCATCCATCCAAAAGAGAAATCATAATTTCCGCCCTGTATCATACAGGGCGGAAACGAACATTGGCTCATTCAGCGCTTTTTCCCAAACTTGGCTTTCCGGGTTGCCTTGCGGTATTCGTTGGGGGTTACCCCTTCCAAACGGCGGAAGGCCTGGGAGAAATGACTGGGAGAGGAAAATCCGGCAATGAAGGAAATCTCTGCCACAGGGCTGTTGGTGTCCGCCAGCAGATATTTGCTCTCTTCTACCCTGCGGTACATCAGATACTGAATCGGCGACATGCCGAAGGCCTCCTTGAAAGCGTGGGAGACATAGTACTTATTCTGATGGGCCTGACGGGCCAGCTCTTCCAGGGTCAGAGGTTCCTTGAAATGGGTGTCGATGTAGGCCTTCACCAGGTTGCATTCTGCACTGACATTGACTGCGGCTGCGTTGGAGATTTTCACTTCCTGGTTGCGCAGAATTTGAATCAGCAGAATGTTCAGCAGGCTCTGGCAGACCACATCCTGGCCGATATGGTTGTGCTGCACCTCAGAAAGCAGCAGTTCCATATACCGGGGGATTTCGCTGCCGGTGGGCGGAATGTGCAGAACGGAAAAATCCTGGCGCTGGGAATCCGGGTTGGTGAACAGCAGCCCGTCCACTCCCAGGACAATGTATTCCAGCGGGTTGGTTTCTGAGGAATACTCGGTATGCTCTACATGGGGATTGATAATCACCAGATCGTTCTCCTGAAGGGGAAACTCCATAGCCCGGGTCATAAACCGCCCGGCGCCGCCGGTGACGTAAAAAAGCTCGGAAAAGTTGTGAGAATGGGCATTGCTGTGCCAGTCCCGCTCGTATTTCGCATTGGTGATATACAGAAGTCGGGCATCCAGCGGAGCGGTCTGCTCGGCATAAGACAAGAGCCTGTGAAGAAATGGGGGGTCCTGGGAGGTAATGTAGCGGCTGTCCTCCGACGGACAGGGTAAGTTATAGCGGTTGTTGCTCATAGCATTATCCCTCCAATCGGCAAGCATTGCAGTTGTCTGTGCTTACATCATATCACATTCTGGGGAAAAAGCTACGGGAAAAAGATTGCTTTTTAATGAAAACGGCAGCTTTTGCCTGCATGGGTATGCACTTGCTGCCGCGCTGGCACCCGCGGGGCAGTACCTCGGGAAATGGTCTGTGCTGCCGTTGGTCGGTACCCATGGCTGATTCGGAAAAAGGGGGAATTTCCCAAATTTTTCCCGAAGTAAGCTGGAATATTGTGCCAAACCATTTGTTAAAAATGTTCAATTATTGCGGTCTATTTTGTGCAGATTGTATACTGCGAAATCCCAGCCTTTCTTTCTGATATTCGTGCAATTTTCATAGTATTTTTTAAAAATCAGAAAATGATTTGTGCGATATGATAATATTTATACCGTCAGTTCCAGAAAAATTCTTTGTAATATTTTCTTAAAAAAGCAATTTGAATAAATTTTTAGACAAGAATAAAATTGGAATTTTCGGAAAAACGTGTTATACTCTATTCATAACGGCGAAGCGCCATCCGGCGCGCGCCGAAGTAAATTTACAACGGAGGAAAAATCATGAAGAAGATTATCGCAATGCTGCTGGTTTTCGTTATGGTTATGGGTCTGGTCGCCTGCGGCGCATCTGAACCCGCTGCCACTACCGAAACTGCTGCAGACACCAAGCCCGCTACTTCCACTGAGGCCGCTGCTGCTGAAGGCGACAAGAAGTACGAGGGTGTTACCCTGACCATGTGGTCCATGTGGAACTCCACCGAGCCCCAGGGCCAGGTGATTGCCCAGGCTGCCGAGGCTTTCGAAGCCGAGACCGGCGCCCATGTGGAAATCGTCTGGAAGGGCCGTGACATCAACCAGGTTCTGTCCGCTTCTCTGGAAGCTGGCGAGAAGTTCGACATCTTCGAGGACGACTACAAGCGTATCGCCCTGCAGTATGTCGACTACACCTACGACCTGACCGAGATGGCTGAGGCCGTTGACTACAACTCCTTCTCTTACCCCTGCCTGAACGACACCGTGATCGACTGGGTTGGCTACCTGAACTCCATCGTGGAGCAGCCTCAGGTCGGCGGTATCTTCTACGACAAGGCTGCCTTCGAGACTGCCGGCATCACCGAGCTGCCCACCACTTGGGACGAGTTCATGGCTGCCTGCGAAGCTCTGAAGACCGCTGGTATCGCTCCTCTGGCTCTGGATGCTACTTACGCTGACTTCACCTTCTACCATCACCTGGTTCACCAGCTGGGCGAAGACCGCATCGAAGAGCTGGCTCTGAACGGCGGTTGGGATCAGGAGCCCGGTGTTGCTGCCGCTGCTCAGGATATCATCGACTTTGTTAACGCTGGCTACCTGGTTGACGGCGCTCCCGACGAGTTCCCCTCCAGCCAGAACAAGATCGGCTACGGCCTGGCTGCTATGATCGTCTGCGCTAACTACGTTACCGCTGAGGTCAACAACAACACCCAGACCGAGGTTGACTGGGGCATGATGTCCTACCCCACTGTTGACGACGGCGCTGCCAACTCTGCTACTTACGCCGGCGCTAACTCCCTGGCGATCACCAAGTACTCCGAGAATCCCCAGGCTGCTTTCGACTTCATCATGACTCTGGTCACCGGTGAGTTCGATCAGATGATGGCCGATACTGCCAAGCAGATTCCCGCCGACTCCCGCAACACCGCTCCCGCTCTGCAGGACGGCACTGTGGAAGTTCTGCTGAACGCCGAGTCCCCCATGAGCTGGTGCGCATCCCTGCAAGCTAACTCCGATCTGAAGGACAGCATCAAGACCCTGTGCATCAACCTGTACGACGGCAAGTTCGCTACCGGCGAAGAGTTTGCCGCCGCCATGCAAGCTCTGTACTAAGAATTCTCTTCCTTGCGGGCGGCTGTTAAAAGCCGCCCGCATTCTTACCCGATTGTTGCTCTTTTCAACATCTAACGAAGATACCACCTAACAGTGCTGCTTTCGGATGGCTGTTAGGGCGTAGGTTCACAGGACTCCTTTCGCCGAAAGCCTATGATTGGAAAGTAGGACTTTTTGTGTATCAAAACTAGCAGAAGAATGAGGTGGATCGACGAATGAAAAAGAATAAGTCCCTGATTTTCTGGTTCATGCTGCCAACCGTACTGTCCCTGCTGATTATGTACGTCTATCCGGTTATCCGGACGGTTGCCATGAGCTTCTTCAAGGTGGAGAGCCTGACGGCCAGCCTGAGCAAATGGGAATTCAACGGCATTGACAACTATATCAAGATTTTCGGCAGCAACAGCTTCCGGGTATCCATGCAGAACATGCTGCTGATTTGGATCGTGGGAGGCCTTCTGACCCTGGCGCTGGCTATGCTGTTCGCGGTCATTCTGACCAGCGGTATTCGCGGCAAAAAATTCTTCCGGGCAGCCATTTATATGCCCAATATCATCAGCGCAGTTGCGCTGGCCACCATGTGGGTGCAGTACATCTTCAACTTTGACTACGGCCTGCTCAACAACGTGGTTGAGCTGCTGGGCGGAGAAAAGGTCAAGTGGCTGGGTACGGACATGAAGTTCTGGGCCATGACCATCTCCTATGTATTCGGCAGCGTAGGTTACTATATGCTGATTTATATCAGCGGTATCGAAGGCATTCCCGCAGATCTGTACGAGGCGGCAACCCTGGACGGCGCTTCCAAAGCTACCCAGTTCAGCAAGGTTACCCTGCCGCTGATGAAGGGAATCCTCAAAACCTCTATCACCTTCTGGAGTATTAACGCAGCAACCTTCTTCCTGTGGTCGAAAATGTTCGCCCCCATCGAAACGGAGGAAAGCACCATCGTACCTGTCATTTACCTGTACGATATCGTCTTTGGCGGCAAGGGTATTACCCAACGGGATGCCGGCGCCGGTGCTGCTGTGGGTGTTGTCCTGACATTGGTTATCATCGTCATCTACGGCGTGATGAATCTGATGCTCAAGGATACAGACCTGGAATATTAAGGAGGGCTCACCATGGCAAAATATCACGAAAGAATTAACTGGAAGAAAGAAGCAAGACTTCTTCCCGGCTATATTATCGTCATTTTGTGGTGCGTCTTTACCGCGGTTATGGTTTTCTGGGTTTTTGGCGCCAGCCTTTCCACCTCCCGGGAGATTTTCTCCGGTAAGGTTCTGGAATTCGCTACTGGCTTCCACTGGGAAAACTACATTACTGCCTGGAAGACCCAAAATGTCTCTGTTTTCTTTGCAAACTCCCTGCTCTATGCCACAGTATCCTGCGCAGGCGTGCTGCTGATTTCCGCACCCTCTGCCTATGTGCTGTCCCGCTGGAACTTTACCTGCAGCCGCACCATTCGCCTGGGTCTGCTGATTTCCATGAGTGTGCCGGCGATCATGATCATCATGCCCCTGTACACCCTGGCTGTTCAGTGGCACCTCAAGGGCCGCGTCCTGCTGATTCTCCTGTACATCCTGATGCGGGTACCCTATACCACTATGTACCTGCTGGACTTCTTCAGCACCCTGTCCCGGTCTTATGAGGAAGCGGCCTACCTGGATGGCTGCCCCCCTGCTCAGACCTTCTGGAGAATCATGCTGCCTCTGGTTCAGCCTGCGGTGGTAACCGTGACGATTTTCAACTTCCTGTCTGTCTGGAATGAATTCTTCATGGCATTGATCTTCACCAGCGACGAGAGCATGACCCCTGTCGGTGTGGGACTGCTGCAGATCGTCAACTCCATGAAGTATACCGGCAACTACGGCGGTATGTTCGCGGCGGTTATGATCGTGTTCCTGCCCACCTTCCTGCTGTACATCTTCCTGTCCGAGAAGATTATCTCCGGTGTCACCGGCGGCGGTGTGAAGGGTTGATTTTTCCCGTGTTACTAAGTTTCCCCAGCGGCTATGCCGCTGGGGAATTCTTTTATTTCCAGTGCTTGTCGATTTCCTCCCGGATAATCTGCACATAGCGTCTGGCCTTGTCAATATTGTTGTGGATGGTGTAGACGTCGCGCTGGGTGATTTCCATTTTGCGGCCACGGGCGGCGTGGAGGCTCTTCTGAATGGCCTTGCGAACCTCCTCCTCATCCAGCACCGGGTTGACGCCCAGCATATTGGGGCTGGGTTTTCTGTGGAAGATTACCCGCGTGCCCTGGAGCCGTTCACCCATGAACTCTTCATTGCACCAGGGGGAGATGGAAACTTTGCGCAGGTTCTTCAGCTTGCTGATGCAGTTGTCCCAGATAGGGTCAACCGGCTCGCAGCAGCCGTAGGAGAACAGGCCGAACTGCTCGGAGATTTTCTTATAGCAAGGGAAGATGAACTCTTCGTACATGGCGGGAGAAATGCCTACACTCTCCTGGGAGTCCATGAAGCCCCAGACGTCATGGGTGGTGAAGGGACGCTTGTTCCATTCGTCCATGCCGGGAAGTTCCCGGTTAAAGGCCCAGCTGCCCTGGGAGACCCCTTCAAAGCTGGTGGTGGGCAGAATCAGCCGCTTTTCTTCCAGCATATGGAAGTAAGCCAGGGTGTCGTCGGCAATCCGATTCATCATCTGCTTAAACAGATCGGGATAGTCGTACATGGCGTACATCATGTTCTCCATGCCCATGAAATGCACTACTTCCTGGGTGGGCACGCTGGTCAGGCAGTTCATGTGCATCCGCACAGGGAGGATATCGCCGATGGCCTCTTCAATGGCCTGACGCTTCTTCTCGGTGGTTTCCAGATCCACGCCGTAAACGCTCTGCTTGAGCTTGTCGTAATCCTCTTCCAGATCCTCCAGAATATGCTGGAACTGATGACCGACACTCTGATGTCCCTGGGCGTCCAGAGCGGTTTCAATCTGAATTTTCAGGCCGAACAGATGGAAGTAGGTGTCGTAGGTCAGGGGGAAATAATCCGGCGTCACCCGGTCGTCGTCGAACAGCTCCTGGTTCAGGAAGTTGCAGAACAGGGTGGTTTCGACCCACCGAGCGAACTCGCCCTGGCACTTCAGCCGCTGAGGGATAATTTCCTGGGCGAAGGTCCACATTTCCAGGTGTACCATGGGGCGCTCACCCTGAAGGGCATTGTGCTGGTACCACTGCTGAATCCGCTGCTGATTCTTCTCCTGGTTGGCCAGTTCCAGCTGCTTTCTGGCAACTTCCCGCAAGATGGCCTTGTCTGCTTGAGAGATTACATACTCCATGATGAATGTCCTTTCTGTAGTGAAATTCGCGCCATGGCGGCGGCTTGTTGTTAATCTCATTATACTCCGGGAATGAAAAAAAGCACTGCTGGTTCTTGCTGAGGAATAATAAAAAATTGCTTGGATGCTCTTGCGCTGCAGCAGAAAATATGCCACAATAACAGCACAATGAAAAGAAAGGTGTGATTTCCGTGGGCGATTTCTCGCGAAGAGAAGTTCTTGCTGACAGTCTGGCAAAAACCTTGCTTTGGGTCACAACCACACCCTCTACGATGGTGAAAACGCTCCCCTTTTATCTGTTGGAGGCTGGATGCTTCCTTGCCGATCCAAACTACATCATTCAGCGGGAGTATCACAATAGTTATTTATTGCTCTACACAAGAAACGGTCAGGGAACCCTGAAAACCCAGGGGGTGAGCCTTTCTTTGGGACCGGAAAGCTGCGTGGTTCTGGACTGCCATAAGCCCCACGAGTATTGCTGCAGCGGCGAAGAATGGGAATTTCTGTGGTTTCACTTTGGAGGCAGCGGCGCCGATACCCTTTATCCCCTGCTGTATCCTGCCCAGGTGCAGCAAAGCATGGTGGAAAATCCCTTGGAATTTGAGGAAGCTCTTCGGGACATCTTGGGCCTGGCAGAATACGATGATATGGGCAGCTGCGTGGAGACTTCTGCAAAAATCCACACCCTGCTGTCCCGGCTGCTCCATGCCCGGCTGAATCAGGAGCAAAGGGATCAGAAGGGCACATACGACCGGGAAATTTCCTGGGCAGTGGCCTATATCAAAGAGCATTACGGCGAACCGATTACCATTGACGATATGATTCAGACCCTTCCCATATCCAAATTTCATTTTATCCGGTGCTTCCGTCGGCTGATGGGGGTGCCGCCCTACAGCTACCTGACCAATTACCGGATCAATATGTCCAAGGTGCTGCTGCGGACTACCCAGCAGCCGGTGGCGGAAATCGGTCAGGCCTGCGGTTTTCAGGAGGCCAGCAACTTTATCGCCCATTTCAAAAAACACACCGGGCTGCGGCCCAGTGCCTATCGGCGGATCTTCCTTCAGGAATAGTCCAACCGGATAAATAAAAAGAAATAGGGAGCCATCTGGCTCCCTAAATTTCATGTTCGCTGTTTATGGCTTTGAGCAATTGCAAAGCGGCACTTTTTTGGGCAGGGGTTAAATTGACCCAGCATTCAAACACGGCCTTTAAATCAGGCGTCAATTCTACCGTCTCTTCTTCTGCAAAGAACTGGGATAATGTGATGCCGAAGCCTTTGCAGATTACCGCAAGTGTGGCAATGGAGGGTACGGTATTTCTGCGAAAGATATTGGCAATCGTTGACTGGTTCAATCCGCATTTTTTGGCCAAACGGTATTCTGTCCAGCCGCGCTCCGCCAGCAGGCAGCGGAGCTTTTCAATTGTATCCAAAGTCACACCACATTTCTGCATGTATTTCCGTAAGGGAATCAAGACGGTATGGGGTTTCCCAATTTTGCAGCACAGCCGACAGAAGAAGCGGTGCTGCTGCGGTTTCTCTATCTATTTCTCCCTGTCTCGACGGTATTCGACACCTTTCGGAAACGGGGTATGCTACTATAGCGTTACGTTGAGATGGAAAACCATCTCACCAAGACACCATAAAGGAGCATTGCCATGTTCAGAAAAATTGCGGAAGAAGTTCAGATACAAAAAATCATTGCGCAAATTGCCCGGCGGGAAGGAATTACAGAGGCTGAAGTGCGCCGTGCCATGCAGGAAGCCCTCCAGGCGGGGTTCCGCAACCCGGACCCGGCGATCCAAGCTGCCTGGCGGCAGGTACCCATGAAAGGGAACAGTCCCAGGCCGGAGGAATTCATCGCCTGGGCCGGGTGCAAGGTTCGCGCAAAAACAGCGGGTGGAAAACTGTTTTGAACAAATTAGGCGAAACCTTTTCGGCATTCAGCGGAGAATCCTGACCGGCTCCGGGACTGTGAGGAGGTTCTGCATGCTGGCAGAGCCATAAAATTTGGGCTGCCTTCTGGGTGCGAAAGTAAGGCACGCTGCCTCGGTGTAAAAAGCAGCGTGCCTCGGTATTCGCTTACACAAAATGAAATGGATTGCCGAGGAAGCTATCTTGTAGCTTGGTCCGTAGCCGTGGCAACTTATTTCCGATGGAACGGTAAACCTTCCCAACCCGGTCAATTCCCATGCGCCCAATTCAGAACCACGAGAAAAGTTTACCCGGGTTTCAGGAAAAATGCAAGAGCTCATGCAAAACTGCAAGAAAATCATGTCAAATTGCGGAATATTTCCTGCTTGCCTTGGCAGCATCGCTGCTTTAGAAAGCCTGCCAGAAGAAGCAGACCTTCCAGTGCAACGCTCCAGGGAATTACCCACAAAAGAAGGCAATATCCCATTTGCGCCGCAACGATGGCAATCAGGGCGGAACCCAGGACGAGTCCTTTGGAAATCCTTCCATAGTGCCGTTTTTCGGATTGGGTTAAGGGCTTTTCCGGAACGTCCAGCGGACTGAATATCCAGACCATTGGCCCAAACACCAACAGCATGCCATAGGCGGCTGTGGTCGTACCGGAGGCACGCAGCCATCCCATTCCCACAACGGCCAGACAGAAGCAAAGGGTTGTGCATAGAAGGCATACCCATTCTCTGGATGCATGCACGCCTCCGGCGTATCCGCGCAGCAGGGAAAAGTGCAGATAAAAAAGAATGCACGCCCAGAACAAATCGCAGAGCAGCCCCAGCGTACACACCAGGATGAAGAATGCCGCCCGGGAGATCAGCAGGAATAAACCATATTCATACAGTTCCGATTCTTCTTGTGAAACAACACCGGTACAGACCAAGAAACGACAGATGCGCTTTGCCGCTGAGGAGATCATGCGTTCTCCTTCTTAAAGCGGTTCAGGCCGGCAGGTGCCTTGGGCTGGAAGATGATGCTGCAGGTGGTCTGATTGGCATCACGGCGCAGAGCGTTTTCTGCAGTCTTCTTCGCAATCTTTGCGGCCAGGGTGGTTACCTTTTTCATGTTTATCACCTCCTTGCCTGCACAGTAGCACAATGGGGAATCCTTTTCAAGACAGTGTGCAAAAAAACGGGGAAAAGAGGAAAAAATGCCGAAAATACATAGGATACAGAACAATACATAATTTTTCGCAGATTCAGCCTGCCAGGAAAAAATAGCTGGCACAGCAGTGGTGACATGATATGGAAATGAACAAACGAGAAATCGGCAAACGGATTGCCCGGACCCGCAATGCCTGCGGTCTTACCCAGGAGCAGCTTTGCAAGCGGATCGGCTATTCCAAAAATCATTTATCCGGGATTGAGCGTGGGACATACACCATCACCGCACCCATGCTTTTCAAACTATGCACGGTACTGGGAAATACGCCGGATTACTACCTGATTGGAAAAATCAGCGCAGAGGCCAATGAAATTACCCGCCTGATTATGCGCCTGTCGCCCAATGAACAGGGAATGCTGGAGGAGCTTTTAAAGGTATATGTGCAGTCGAATAACAGGGAATAACAAATATTACCGTTGGTTTTGCAGGAAATTTGCTTGCAGCAAAGATGCCCCCTATGGTAAAATAAACCCGCCGTGTCCGGCGGTCAATTCTGTATTGCTGGGAGGAGATGCTCCATGAAAATATTGATCTGTGATGACGAAGAAGCGTATGTGGAAATCCTCCGTGCCCATGTGCATGAATATATGGCCAACCGGTTTGTTGCTCATGAAATCATTACTTCTACAGATCCTACGCCTGTTTTGCGCAGCGATACCAGGTTTGACCTGGCCTTTCTGGATATTCAAATGGCACAGACAGATGGAATTACCCTGGCCAAAGAGCTGAAGAAGCGCAACAGCAAAATTGCTCTGTTTTTCGTGACCAACTATGATGAATACCAGGACGATGCCATGGATTTGCAGGCTTTTCGCTACTACTCCAAGCCCTTTGACGTATGCCGTCTGTATTCCGGCCTGGACAAGGCTATGGAGTATATCGATGGGGCCTATGTGGATATCTTTCTGTACGGCGACAATGTACAGCAAAGGATTTTAATTGATGATATCTTATATCTGACCCGTTCCAACCGGAAAAATTACTTAAAGACGAAAAACCAGAGCATTCCCATCCGGGAAAGCTTTGAGCAAATCAGTGAGAAACTGCCGCCGCTGTTTTTCTACCAGGTGCACAAATCCTTTGTTGTGAATCTGCACTATGTCAATCAGTACTCGTATTCCGAACTGTATTTGACAGACGGCACCCGGATTCCCATTGCTCCCAGAAAGCAGGCGCAGTTTCACAAATACTGGTTTGAATACTTAAGGAGACGATAGTATGCTCAATCCCCTGATTTCCTGCACCGTCTATGGATTTGAAATGCTGATTGTATACATTTTCTTTTCCAGAATTGCCACCCGGCGGTGCCCTTTCTGGAAATGCATTGGCATTGGGCTTGCTCTGTTTGAGCTGGGTTCCGGCGTGAATTTGCTTTTTCACAATAATGTTTTTGTCAACACCTTGTTTTCCTGTGGAATCAAAATTGTGTATGTCCCTATCTGTTTTGAAATGCGACGGATTTCTACGGTATGCTATGCCATTGTTCTGGACGCACTGAATTTTGCGTTGGAAATGGTTTCCATCCTGTTTCTCTCCGTACTTGCCAGGGTAGACGCAGGAGAATTGAATCACAATCTGCCGCTGCTTGCCATGGCAGCCTTTGCCAGCAAGGTGCTTTTGCTCCTGACTTGCCTGATTTTGTCCAATATCATCAATCCCAAAGCCAATTTTACGAAAGCTCCTTTGCTGCTGCTTTACTATCCGTTGGCTGTGGCTGCCTGCATGAGTGCATTTTGGTATATCTGCGTCCAGGATGGCATTACATACAAAGTGCAGCTGCTCCTTGCAATCTGCAGTGCCATTATTTTTGGCGCTACCTTGCTTCAGTTTATCACCTATCAGCAGCAGATTGAGGAAAACAGTGAATACATCCGATTGAAAAGCGAATACGACAAACTCCAGACGGAGAAATCCTACTACGATATTCTGGAACGGCAAAATCAGAACCTGATGCTGTATGCCCACGATGCGAAAAATCACCTGGCAGCCATACAGGCACGCAATCAGGACCCTGCTATCGCCAGCTACATAGCCAAAATGGCAGACCAGTTGAATACCTATTCCAAAAGCTGCCGCAGCGGCAATTTGATGCTGGATGTGATGATTGGAAAATACGTCCTGGTCTGCGAGCGCCGGGGGATTTCCTTTGACTACAATGTAAGAAGCTGCAACCTGAAGAAAATGGAAGATATGGACTTGGTGGCAGTTCTGGGGAACCTGATGGATAACGCTGTAACCGCCGCAGAGAAATCCGTCCGGAAACAAATTTCCCTGGAAACCACCATTCGCAACGGATTTGACATAATGATTCTCTCCAACAGCTGTGCCGCACCTCCCAGTACCTGCTCCGGAACGCTGGTTACCTCCAAAGAGGACAGAAAACTCCATGGTTTTGGCCTGAAAAGTGTGAAAAAAGTGCTGCGTAACTACCATGGCGATTTCGAATGGACATATGATGAAAGAGCGGGTATATTTACTGTTACGGTAATGATTGCCCAGCCAAACAAATCCTGGCCCGGCAAGATGCAGATCCAGGCTTGAGTTTTCCAATCAAATTAGCGCACCACCTTGGGCGGTGCGCTTTTCGATTTCTGCGGCATCAGAAAAGGAAAACTACTTGTGGAATGTATCGAGAAATTAGAGAATTGAGTTGGGGTAATACAAGACTGATATGCAACAAAAATAGACCCTGTGCCTACCGAAACTCGGAAGCACAAGGTCTATTTTTTATTTTTCAGAAAACTTCACTTTGCCCTTTTGAAGGCTCAGAGAATATCTTGCTTCGCCCCGTTACAAGGAAGCAATCCTTAGGCCATTTCCTTGATGGCAGCCTGAGCGGCAGCATATATTACCAGGAAATCCAATCATGTCAGAATTTATTTCGTAGCTGTATCACAAATTAGCTTTTAAAATAAATAATTGAAATCCTCCGGCATAATACCAAACCGTTTACCTGTGAAGAGGGTTTCCGTACTCTTCGTTAGATTTTATATCAATATCATATGTAAGTAATTGAAACTGAAAGATTATAACATAACTTATCAAATTATCAATACAAATTCCTGTGTAAATTGAGACTTGGACATATTGCAAATTGCGGTCCCCAACGGCCGCTGGTGCGGTGGCCAGCGGCCACTGTGCGGCCCGGCGGCCAGGGCTGAAATAATAGTTTAATGTGCATATCGGCTTTAGTCAGCAACAGCCGAAACGGCAACAGCGCGGGCCAGCCTGGCGAAGAGCTGGTCGGGTGTGCGTCTGCGGTTGAAGCGGAAGCAGTATTCGTCCAGGTAACTCTGGAGCAGCGCACATCTACCATGGTAAGTTCCGGTCAGGAATACCTTCAGATTGCTTAGTGCCTTGTGGAGCCACTTCAAATCCCCACTGGCGCAGTCGTAGACTTTTGCATCCACGGCAACATTTTTCAGGCCGGGATAGGCCTGGAAGCCATCGCATTCCACAGTGGCGCCCTGTTCCACATGGGCATCAACAAACTCTTGCAGCGTCTTGCGCTTGAGATCAGGGACTTCCTGCATCCGAAGATACATCGGGATTCCTTTCCCGGACACTTTGGACAGCGCAATGACAACCTTTCTCTGTGCCGTACCACGCCCCCGTTTACCGGGTTTTCTGCCGCCGAAAAAACCTTCGTCCATCTCCATCAACCCGGAAAGTAGGTAATTGGCGTCCCGCTGTCCCATGGCTTTGCGGATTCGTTTCAGCAAATACCAAGCACTTTCGTACCCCATTTCCAGCATTTTGGACAACTGGGACGCAGAGATACCCCGTTTATCGTTTACACAGAGATAAATCGCCCAGAACCACAGCACCAGAGAGAGGTGCGTGCGGTGCATTACTGTTCCGGCGGTTACAGAAGTCTGCTTGCGGCACTTCTTGCACTGGCAAAGATTGCGGCGGTAGATGGGGTAATACTCCTTCGCACCACAAGAGGGGCACTCAAACCCGTTCGGAAGCCGCTGCTGGAATAAATAATCCCGGCACTGCTCCTCGGTCTTGAACCGTTCCTGAAAGTCTGCAAATGTAATCCGCTCCGCTGCTGCCATACTGATTGCCCTCCCTGTTCTTTTGGTTGACATCAGTATATAACATTTCGTGTCCTATAAATTGGACAGATTCTACTTTTAGGGGTGGTTGCTGAGTTAAGCCGATATGCATAAAAAATAAAAACTATTATTGAACTCTCTGTGGACCGTTCTCCCACAGAGGGGCATTATTACGATTGGCTTGAAGCGTCTCGAGAAAACTACTGACCAGGCTTCATATATAGAATGGCATTCAATTTGTACACATTATCTATGCGCCAAGGTTCGGGTTGGGAGAAAATAACCAATTGGTTATTTTCTCCTGGCACTAACAACGGTTCCAAAGCAGTAAGCACACTTACTTCTTTCTATCCATTATTTAATCGGTAATACTTATCTTGTTACATCTCTTCAAATACTTGCAATATTCGGCCGAACGGTGTGAAGATTTCGCTTCAGACGGTGTGACGGTTTCGGCTTGATCGGTGCGGTGTTTTCGGATAACGGTGTGACTGCCGGGTTGATATGGTAAACTCTTTCTTGCAGCAATGCTGCAAGAAAGGAGACAAACAAATATGCAACCCTGTTCCACGATTTTAGGCATCATAGAAATGCGTTTGAGGGGCATTTCTTACG
>DVGO01000068.1 GCA_018712645.1 Candidatus Faecousia faecavium
TAAGGAAGACGAAGCGAATTCAATAGCCCTTCCCACGAGCTGCTGTTTACAGGCCTCTGGGAAAGGGCAAGAAGCAATTTTGCGTTTAGCCAATGGAACCACATACCGGATACTGACTATGTGCCAGAAAGCCTTGTATGCCTTCTGGTAAAACATTACACCCCTTCGAACCATGTGGTAAACAGAAATACTCAGAAAAGTCAATTACATATTATGGCTTTGACAGAGAAGATTTCTGAAACAGAAGGGAGTGTAACCGATTATGTCGAAAGCCAGAGCAAAGAAAGAAGGCAATATCCGGCTTCGTGCGGATGGCCGTTATGAAGTTCGTGTGACCGTTGATTATGACCCCATCAGCGGAAAGCAAAAACGGGTCTCCAAGTATGCTTCTACCCAGGAGGAAGCGGTTCGGATTTTGAACCAGATGTCCTATATCTATGATACTGCCCCCAACCAGTTTACCCGGATTACCCTGGGGGACTGGCTGGATTTGTGCCTGGATGTGTATATGAAAAGCACATTGAAGCAGTCTACTTACCTTAGCTATGAAAGCTATATCCGGGTACATTTGAAACCCAGCCTGGGGAATATGGCTCTGCAGGACATTACCCCCAGAACCCTGCAGCTGTTCTACAACTACAAATCAGAGGTGGAGGGGCTGTCACCCAAGACCATTGTGAATCTGAATCTGTTCCTGCATCGTGCGCTGGATTTTGCAGTGGCGGAAGGGTATATCGGCAGCAACCCGACATCCTCCGTAAATCTTCCCCGGGGAGATCGCCCTCAGATTATGATTCTGACCCGGGATGAACAGGTGCAGCTGATCCAGGGCAGCCGCCACCACCGTTATGGTGTGTTTGTGCGCCTGGCTCTGTTTACCGGGATGCGGCTAGGGGAGATGCTGGGGTTAAAGTGGGAGGATGTGGATTTCCAAGGCCGGCGACTGTATGTTCGTCGTACGCTGAACCGGCTGAATAAAATGAAGAAGCCTGTTGATCCAGGGGAATCTACCACGGAAATTGTAATTCAGACGCCGAAGTCTCAGAATTCCGTCCGTTCGATTCCCCTCATCCCCCAGGTGATCCAGGATCTGCAAAGCTGGGGACGGGTACAACAGGCGGACCGTTTGGCCGCCGGAGAGGCGTATTGCAACAGCGGTTTCCTGGTGACCAACCCCTTTGGGGGATATGTGGAGCCTCGAACCTTCAAGAAGTATTATGACCAGATTCTGCAGATCAGCGGACTGCGGCACTTTACCTTCCATGCCTTACGCCACACCTTTGCCAGCCGGGCAATGGAGCAGGGAATGGATGCAAAGACCTTGAGCGTGATTTTGGGTCATGCTTCTGTGTCCTTCACCCTGGATACCTATGCCCATGTACTGGATAGTCATAAACAGGAGGGCATGATGCTGATGGAGGATTTGTATACCAGCATGGAGCCGGAGCAGGTGGAGTATACCTATCCGGTGCTGGTAACCCCTTGCCCGGATGGGACGGCAGAGCTGACCATGCCGGATTTCCCGGAGATCAACTGCAGCACCGAAAACCTGATGCAAGGGCTGGCAGAGCTGAGAGAAAGCCTTCAGGAAGAAATGAAGGTCTGCCCATATCCGCCCTTCCCGACACCGGCAGGGGATATCTTCTGTGCGCCAGGGCAGTTTGTACTGCAGCTGTGCGTTAGCAGATAACATTAGTTAACATAACATAGGAATAAAAACAACAGGAGGGAATTTTATGAACCCCGAAGAAATCAAACAGAAAACAATGACAATGCGCAGCGGAATGGTCCGGATGCTCCGGGATCGGGAATACTGGACTGCCGAGGACATCGAAACGCTGAAAAATGAGTACTACACCGGTACCAGCATCAACGAAATCGCGATCATGCTGGATCGGTCAGAAAGTGCGGTATACCAAAAGATTGAGCAGCTGGGACTGTGTATCAGAAGTGCGGTTTCCTCCCGCAGGCGAAATGGCACTGCCAAAGAGGGTGTGTGCCTGTGTGAGAGCTGCAAGTGTGATTCAAGCGCCTGTCCTCGCTGCAGTGGACAGAAAGTAGTATTGGAGGAGACAACATGTTTGAAGAATACCCGGAAATCCTAAGCGTAGAAGAAGCCTGTGAGCTTCTCCGGATCGGACGCAGCAACTTATACGAACTGCTGGGCGCACATAAACTCAAAGCCTTCCGCAACGGAAGAATCTGGAGAATCCCCAAGCAGGCGGTCAAGGACTATATTCTGGAACAAGCCCGGATGAATAAGGGATGACAGACAACTCCCCACCACTCCCAAAGGGGGGGGTGGGGAGTGCCGTTGAGAAAAGTTTTGTTTTTACAAAGGTAATTCAACTAAGACGATGTACATGTTGCAGTCAGACAACTTGTGATGCCATGGATGATAAGGATGCAGAGCGCCGTCGGAAGATTAGGAAAATGAATCTCACTGAATCGTTTCCCCTCTATAGAGAATTACTCTACAGAGGGGATCTTTCAAAAGTAAGAGGGTTCAGGCATAGTCATCATTTTTCCATTCCCCTTGGTATATGATCTCGCCATTCTCAGTGTAACTGGTTCCGTTACCGTGGCGCATATCATTTTTAAATTCACCTTCATATGCAGGAATTCCCGTTCCAGGATAGTACAGTATTCCATAGCCATCAAACCGATCATCTCGGCACGCTCCCGTGTAATAGGGATACCCGCCAATATATTGCTGACATTCTCCGTTTAGCTTGTCAGATTTGTACCTGCCTGCATCAACTGAAAAACCAGGATTGTCCAAATCTATCTGCGTTAGGGCAATCGAAAAATCTGCTATATAAAAGTCTGCCAAATTAAAGGTATTGCCCATACCATGTTTCACGCCATCTGAAAACTCCCCGAAGTAGGATGCGTAATTTCCCCAGGTCAGGTAATCGTCCAGATTTTCACCTGTGTCAGGATTATAGGGGCGGAGTTGATTTAAAAAGTCGCACCCGTTCCCCGATTCCTGAAATAATACGCCAAACCCATCAAGTTTTCCATCTGAGAACTGTCCGATATAGCGCAGAACATATCCGCGACTGTTATAGCTAAGCAGATAGTCGCTATATTCTGGAGCGCATAAGAGGATGCCATAGCCGTCAGGCCGGTTATCCCGCAGCTGTCCAAAGTAGAGATAGTCTTTACTTTCTACTGTCATCTTGAAACGGTCTGCCCCAAAAATGTTATCTGGTGCAACATATACGGGGTTAGATGGAATTTGCTCAAGCCAGGCACTAAGCGCCGCCTCTTCCTTTGGGAAACGATACAAGGGAATACCACAATTTTCCGCATACGTAATCTGGCTCTGCAGGAAAGAAAGCGGATTTGTGGGAATATCTTCTGAGGCCCCTCAGAAAATTTTGTGTAAGCGATTTTCGACAAAAGCAAGAGTATCACATGTAAGCTGTGCATGATGAGGCTTATTCCCCTTGTCCGCCGCTTTCCCGGGAGGACGGGACGGTATGCGCGCC
>DVGO01000069.1 GCA_018712645.1 Candidatus Faecousia faecavium
TTTCATGGACTTATCTCCTTTTCCACATTTTCATTTATTGTAAATCTCTTGTAGTGCAATGTCAATCGTTGTAAAACCTGAATCATCTTTTCGAAATAATGCCACATCGGGATAAGATAAAGTGAAGTATTCGGTAGGTGATATAAATCACGATACGATCTCTGATCGCCAAAAGCGTATCCTTGAGCTGTAATAAGTGTTTTTTAATGAATAACATAGTCAATACGCTCCATTTCTAAATGATTAGGCTCCTAGCTCTTTGGTAGTGTGGTAGTATCTTTATCTCCACAGCGAGAACATGTGCGTTCTGCAATACCCAGAGCAGTTTCAGTAGGCGCTTGTATCGTAATCCAGGGGCCATAGCTATGACCCACGGCTGCCTGTGTGAATTCTGAGTAACTGTAACCACAGTTTTTGCAAGTATATGACGTGCGTCCATTACTGGTACAGGTTGGTTCTTGAACAGTAATCGCATAAGCATGAGCGAGCTGTTCGATCGTCTCTTGATAGCTCGCACCGCAGGGACAAGTATAAGTACGCAAACCAGACGATGTACAAGTAGGCGTTTTTGTTACCTTAAACGTGTATTCATGTTCATGTGTCGTTGTCTCCGTACTTGCTTCTGCACTCGTTTCTGTAGAAGAAGTTGATACTGTTGGATTTGCTGTTGGCTCGCTAGGAGCCACCGAATCCGTGGTAGCTTCAGCGGTAGCAATCGTGGTTGGCCGTAACATCTCCTGAATGGCGATAGGAGGCTGCCAAAGAGCGAGTGTACACAAACATATAGATAAAACAACCACAAGAACAATTAAAAAAATCGTAACCATATCACTTCTCATAATTAAAATCGACTCCTTTCAAATTTTTATCAGAATACAATTTTGCTAGGGAAAGCATGTATTCTTCCTTGGGAAAAACAAGTAATCTTCCGTCATACAGCAATGGCCGGTTCTTTGATCTTTTATATTCTGCAAAAACATCTTCTGCTTCCTTCCGTGTAAAGAAGCAATCCTCAAAAGGAAATATACAAAGTGTGCAATCTCTGTAGTTAGCAGTTTCATAGATTAGATCTTGGGAAATGTTTTCCAAGTTATTCTGATCTTGAGTATAACAAACGGATGGGGAGACAATGGCGGCATTAGCCACTTGTGCCAGAAAGCAGCAGTTAAGTATACTATGCGGTACTCCATCACTGCCTCTTTCCAAAACAAAAATGCGTGAACCCGGCTCAAACTCTTTTTTCAATAATCTTCATCTCCTCCTTAAATTGGACGTCAGCTTCCTCCTGAGAAACAAAGCAATCCGCCAAAGGAAAAACGAGCAGGGATGCAAAACCTAATTCAGCAGTATCCTGAATCCAGTAGTTTAAGATCTCTTCAATACAATATGGATCGTCAAGATCGAGAACTTCGGGGGCAACAATAGCTGCATTTGCGATTCTCGCAAGAAACAAGTATTGGCAGATCTCTGTAGGATTTCCATCCTTGTTCCGGCACAGAATGAAGAACCGAGTACCTGGCTTAATTTGTTTCTCTTTCTTCATGGTTTCCAGCCTCCTTGCAGTCCCCCTGATAATGATAGCGCCAATGGTCATACTCTTCTTTCGTGATTCTTCCTGCCGTCATTTCAGAAAACTTCTCCCACCAGGTAGCCAATGCACGACTCAAGGCGGCTGCATCCTCACTCTGAGAGCTGTCAACCCCAATATGTACTTTCCCGCTGCACCTACACACTCTTAGGCCGTAGCAATCCTCCAGGGTGAAAAGGGTATGCATCAGACCCACATATGAGTCTATGTCTGGCACAGAAAGTGCATTGGGTACCACATCCAGAGCCTCAGCCATTTTATCTTTCAAGTCTCTTTTTGGTATTCTGTAGCCTGTTTCGTATTGAGCAATACGATTATCCGCTCCTTTTTCTTCAAGGCCAATAGCTACCCCCAATTCGCGCTGGGTCATTCCTCGAACCGAGCGGAGAAACTGAATTCTCTTACCGATCGCCATCTGTCCTACTCCTTATTCCAAATCTTTAGATCATTCTCCTTTGCCTCATAATGGTAACGCCAATAGTCATATTCTTCTCTTGTGATTCTTCCTGCTGCCATTTCAGAAAACTTCTCCCACCAGTTAGCCAACGCACGACTCAAGGTGGCTGCATCCTCACCCTGAGAGATATCAACCTCAAGATGTACTTTCCCGCTGCACCTACGCACTCTTAAGCCATAGCAATCTTCCAGTGCGAAAAAGGTATGCATCAGTCCCACACATGAGTCCATGTCTGGCACGGAGAGTGCATTGGGTTCCACATCCAAAACCCTGGCCAACGCAATAGTGAGATCTGATTTTGGTCTTCTTGATCCTGATTCATACTGTGCAATACGGATGTCTGCAGATTTTTCTGGGAATCCTAACAAGATACCAAGCTGTTTCTGAGTCATCATCCGAAGAGACCGAAAAAACTGAATCCGCTTACCGATTGCCATCTTTCTCATACCTTTTCAAGCGAATTAGCTCTAATTCCAGATTTGTCCAAGCGTCATCTTCAGATTTGTAACAGTCGCTCAGTCGAAATACACATATTTGGGGCACATGCTTACCCCCGTGAGAATAAGAGAGCATATCCTGAATGTGATAGTCTAAAGAAAAAGGAGATTCAGGATCTATTACATCCGTTACAAACACAATGCTGTTTGTAGTCGAAAGAACGTAGTAATTATCGGCAAATGAGGGATGATCGGAATCATCACGAACAACCACCCATATTTCATCCCCTGGAATTATACCTTTTCTAAAAGCATCGTTGTTTAACGCATTTTCACATTCTTCTCGGCTAAAGAAACAATCGCATATTGGAGTATATGTATATTGGACTCGATCACAATCTGACATCTCCGTGTCCGAGATTTTATCGAATGTATCATCTGTTTTTTCTTTACTAAGAGCAGCACCGAGCAACTTAAAGAAATTCGACGTAGACTCAATATCTTTGGACAATGCAGTAGGGTAAAACGCCGGAGGAACTACTGTTAAAAACCTATAATCAATGGATAATCTTAATACTTTACCTTCCATCATCCCGGTAGGGACACCGGAATTATCCCGAATAATCGTCCACACAGTATCACCTGCCCATGGAGGCCTAGGCTCATATTCCAAAATCATGTTTCAGATTCTCCTTTCATGTTGTCTATGTATTTATCAGTAAAATCCTCTATAATCTTTTGAATGGCACTGAGGTATGCTCGATCCTTTTTTAAGGCCAGGGTAATCTGTGCCGGATAGCGACTCATGTTTGGCTGGAGCTGAAGAGTCACAGGCTTTTGCTTCTTTTTACTCAACCCCAAAATATCCAGAATAATCGGCTCAGACAGCGTTTCTGCGTGTCGCAATTCCGTTGCCTGTTTTCCGGATATTTTCTGAACCTCATTCATAGACATGACTTTTGTCAAAAGTTCCTGCTCACAGCCAGATAAATATGAAAGTTCAACACCAGGCGTCATTCCTATTTTTTCATTATCAACCAGTTCCAACAAAACCGGGTGTAGCTGTGTGAGCCGAATAAACCGCTGAATTTGCCGAGCACTGTCGTTTGAGGTTTCTGCCAACATTTCATCACTTCGGAAATTCGTGCCAACTTGGCACGAATTCTTCTGAGGGCGACCTGCCTGGCGTTTTAATGCATCCATTTGCAGCTTGTAGGCCCAGGCTTTTTCACTGGGCAGTAGTTTTTCTCTATGAACTAGGTTGGATTCGACCAGGATCAACGCAGCCTGGTCATCATCCACATTCTCCACAATGGCAGGAATGGTAGTCAACCCTACCAACTTGGCAGCTTCGCTGCGGTTGTGACCGGCTAGAATTTGAAACCGCCCGTTTCTCGGACGCACTCTAATAGCTTCCAGGACGCCATGCTGGCGGATGCTGTCTGCCAGCTCTGTCAGTTTTTCTTGAGAATAGGGCTTAAATGGTTGGGGACTGCCATCTGCCTGCTCCCAGGGGTCCAGCTGCGACAAAGGAATTTGGATAAGCTGCACCACCGGAGCGGGGGAGAACATCTCTCCCCATTCATTCTCTCCACGGATGCGCTCTCGGTTCAATCCGGTCTCCATGGTCAATCCTCCAAACGGGCCAGCAGTTCTTTTGTGGCTGACATATACTGATCCGCAAGCTTGCTTTTACTTCCTATGACAGGCTTGCGAGCCTTTACTGACTTGGGGGCGTCCGCATACCGTCCGATTTCTGCATTCAATACCAGCATAGGATATCCATCATGCAGCCAACGGATAACATCCATACTGCCTTTTGTTCTTGTTGTCAGGGTGGGCAGCAGACCGATAATCTCCAGATTGGAATTGATATTCTTCTTGACCATCTGAATTAAATCGACCATATCTTCCAATCCATCCAAGCTGAATTCTTCTGTCTGTACAGGAATCAGGACATAATCTGCTGCAACTAGTGCATTAGTGAGTAGGACACCCATACTGGGATTACAGTCGATCAGCAAATAGTCGTACCGATCCGGGACAATTTGCTCCAGGATATCTCGAAGTACTCGTTCGCGGAACATTGCTTGAGCAAGCATCGTTTCTGCACGGCTAAGGCGAAGAGAGCAAGGAATAAAATCAATTCCAGCAGTGCCCTGACGGATAAGACCTTCAGTAGACGGCATATCCATATAGCTTGCTTTTGCTGCAATGAAATCCGTAATTGTCACACTGTTGTCGTAGGTGTGGCCGAGATATTTTGCCAGGTGACACTGAGGGTCAAAGTCCAAGCAAAGAACCCGTTTGCCCAGGGATACAAGTCCTGCTGCCACATTAACGGTCGTTGTGGTTTTACCAACTCCGCCTTTCTGATTTGCGATTGCAATTGTTTTCATACCAGTTCCTCCACATTTTTGATTTAAGTTTGAATTTTGGATTTATCTGTCTGTTTCTGCAATGCCAAGAGATTCGCTGTTGAAGTGATGGCACCCATTTGCGGAAGTCTCGATGTATTGCTGCATGATGCTGCAGTAATACTGCGTTCCATTCTCTCCATCAGGTTGGAGGCTGTCGCATTCTGCGCAACTGTAGTTCAGTTCTTTGTTGCTCATAGTATTGATTCTCCTTTCTCTTGATTTGGATATAAAAAAGCAGCTCACAATCATGAGCTGCTTTTGTCCGTTATTTCTTCGTTAATCACACTTGATGACATTTGCAAATAATCCACCCACTTTATCGGCAGCGGCAATTTGCGCTGTTCGAATTGCGTGGGCATAAATTGTCGCAGTTATGGCAACATTGGCGTGACCAAGCTGGGCTGCAACTGCTGTAATAGGAACCCCATTGGCTATGCACAGTGTGGCATAAGTATGTCGAAGCGAATGAACGTGTATTTGAGGAAGATCTGTTCGACGAATGAACTTTCCAAACCATCGTGTCAGTCGATCTGGATGCATAGGGGAGCCGTCTTCGGATGTAATCACCCGTCCACTGTCCATCCACCTATCAGGAAGTCTCTTTGCCTGTAGGTGTTGCCAAAGAAGCTGTCCGCGAAGAATGTCTAAGACTTGGTCAGAAATGATAACAAGACGCTTAGACGACTTTGTTTTTGGTGTTTCAGTAAAAATCCCTCGCGATGGAAGGTATTGGGAAGTACGAACAATGTGCATTGTTTTTGCATTGAAATCTATATCTTGCCATTCAAGGCCAAGCAATTCTCCTCTGCGCAGCCCTGTGAGAAGCAATAATGAAATTGATTCGCCTTAATAGTCCATTATACCGGGTGACTGTCTTAGGCTTTAAATTCGGTTCTGCGTATTTCTGCATCCAATAAGCTGCGAAATCAGCAAATTTCATTTTCCCATTAGAAAGGCCGCCAGTACGAACTTGCTCCTCAAATAAAGCAGCTAGCCGGTGTGCTTCCTTTTCTGCTCGACGTTCTGTCCAGTCAGCCGGTGGTTTCCAGGTCTTGGTTTTCTCAATTTGTTTACCATCGGTATCATATCCCGCATATACTCGGAACAGGTAAGAATTGCCTCTTTTTCTAATGCTTGCCAAAGTGTTTCCCCTTTCAAATGTATTTATGCCCTGCAAAATACACATACATGACAGTGCATTGATACATTATATCGCTGATCAATAAGTACGTCCATTTTGAGATATTACATTCTGCTCGTTATTTGTCCGTTGTTGCCTCCAAAGCAGAATTGAGGAAGCACCTGTCGGTTGAAAGTATCTGGAAATTTATGGAAATAGGGAAACAAATGTAGAAAAATTCTGGGGTTAAAATACTATGATACGAACTCCAAAACCGTAGGCTCTGGGTTCAAGTCCTAGTGCCCCTGCCAAATGGCCGCAGCTGCTGCGGCAACGGGAAAAATCGGCGTCTTTCTCCTGCTTGGGAGACGGATGCCGGTTTTTTATGCTTTTATTCTCCTGCAGAAAAACCCGCTTGTCCGGTGACCGATACAAGCGGATTTTTCAGTTCAATGCTCCTGGAGCATATTCTTGATTTCCTTCCGGGCCTGGGCAATGGTGGCAATCCCCGCCTGGGTACTCAGCCCATCCTCCTCCCGGAGAATCTCCATCAGGTGGGCAATTCGGGGAAGGCGCAGATGGTTCCCTCTGAGAATCTCCGGCCGTGCAAACAGCTCCTCCGGAGTTCCCTGGGCCTGGACCTTACCCTCGCTGAGCAGATATGCGTAGTCGCAGTACAGCGGCACGATATCCATATCGTGGGTGGCAATCACAATGCTGATTCCCATCCGGTCCCGGATGTCGCTGAGCAGATGCATCACGCTGCTGACCCCCTGGGGGTCCAGTCCTGCGGTGGGTTCGTCCAGAATGATGACCTTCGGCTCCATGGCCAGCACACCGGCAATGGCCACCCGCTTTTTCTGACCGTAGGACAGGGCGTGGGTGGGTTTGTCCCGCAGATGGGTTACCCCGGTCTGCTCCATGGCCCATTCCACCCGGCGGCGAACCTCCTGGGTGGACAGCCCAAGATTCACCGGGCCAAAGGAAATATCCCGGTAAACATCGGCAGAAAACAGCTGATTGTCCGGGTCCTGGAACACAATGCCCACTTCTTTGCGAAGCTGGGCAATCCCCTGCCGGTTGTAGCGCACCGCTTCCCCGTTCAGCGTCACCTGTCCTGAGGCAGGGGTCAGCACGCCGTTCAGATTCAGAAACAGCGTTGACTTTCCCGCGCCGTTTGCACCTAAAATGCCGGTAATTTTCCCGACCTCGGCGCAGAAATTCACGCCGTCCAGGGCTTTTGTCCCGTCTTCGTACCGGTATTCCAAGTCCCTGGTTTCGATGGCATACTTACCCAAATACCTTCCCCTCCAAAAGCAAACACAGCATCTGCGTCCCCCATACCAGAGGGATCAGCCCATAACATAGTTTTCCCGGCCGGTATTCTTCGGAAACCGTCAGCAGCGTTCCCGTATAGCCCCGGGATTCCAGGGCTGCGTATACGTTATCCGCCTTCTTCCAGGCCCGAAGAAATACCATGGAACTCAAGGTCCCCAAAGAGGACAGACTGCGGAAAACCCCCTGATATCCCAGCCGGGAATCCTGGGCGGTGCGGATTTTTCCCGCCGTCTCCGTCAGTACAAAGATGAACCGGTAAATCAGCTCCATCAGTTCAATCAGCAGCATGGGTACATGCATCCGCCGCAATCCCCCGGTCAGGTCGGTCATGGGGGTATTCAGGGTCAGAAAATATACCGCTGAAATAACCCCCAGGGATTTGGCAATGACGCAAAGCGCCTGGTGCACCGATGTCGGGGTCACCCCCAGCACCTGACTTCCCAGGGAAAGACCCCAAACCCCACCGGTATTCCCGTCATAGATTCCCACCGCAATGGTCACGCAGCCCAGCAACAAAAAGGTGATGGGAATCCCCAGAAACCGAACAAATACCCTGCCAGGAATCTTTCCCCAGACCGTGGTCAGAATTCCCATAACCAGCAGCGTGCCCAGTCCCGGGGCCAAGCCGCCGCACAGCAGGCACACTGCCCCGGCGCTGATGCTCAGCACCGTCTTGGCCACCGGGTCTACCTGCCGCAGCCGGGAACAATATGCGTATCGATCCGTACCCATGGTAACTGTTATCCTTCTTTCTTGCTTTTTCCCATCATGTAGCCGATGCAGTAGAACACGATGCCGGAGCCAATGGCCGCCTGCAGGGCAAACAGCAGCGATTCAATCTCACCGCTGGCCGGTTCCAGAATGGGGGAGAAAATCGGTTCATAGTCCGGCGCCAGTTCCATGATGACGCCTTCTGCTTCCCCGTCGGCGCCGCCGAACTCCGCGCCCTGGCAAACCACCAGAGGAATCACCGCAAGCAAAATGACCAATCCGATTAAAATAAGGTTTTTCTGCCACAATTTCATAACCTGCACCCTCCTTACACCACAGCCAGTTCTTTCAGCTCGCTTTTGCTATACTTTTCCAGAATGTTGAAAATCACCACAGTCAGCAGTCCTTCCGCAATGGCCAGAGGCACTTGGGTCAGGGCGAATACTGCCAGGAATTTCCCGAATCCGCCGTAGACAACACCCAGCTGAATGGAGGTGACCACATAGGTTGCCAGATCACCCAGGGCTGCCGCAAAGAATACGGATACCGCAGTGGACACGTTGGCCTTTTTCAGTCCCCGGAAAACCAGCCAGGACACAATGGGTCCGGCAATAGCCATGGAGAAGGTATTGGCGCCCAGAGTGGTGATGCCGCCGTGGGCCAGCAGCAGAGCTTGGAATACCAACACGATCAGTCCCAGCACCGAGGTGATTCCCGGTCCAAAGAGAATGGCCGCCAGGCCCACGCCGGTGGGATGGCTGCAGGAGCCGGTAACCGAAGGAATCTTCAGCGCAGACAGCACAAAGGCAAAGGCGCCGCACATAGCCAGCAGAATCTTGACCTTCGGTGTGGCGTGAATCCGTTTTTGAATGTTGAGAAATCCGTAGATAATGAAGGGTGCGCACACAACTCCCCAGGCAATGCTCCATCCGGCAGGCAGCATTCCTTCTCCAATGTGCATGGCATGTGTCCGCAAAGGAAGCAGACAGGCCAGCGCCATCAGAAAATACACATTTGTCAGCGATCGTTTCATGTTTCTTCCGTCCTTTTGATAAAATCTATAAATTGTCTGCCGTTTTTAGCGGACAACTTATGACGCTGCCATGACGGCAGCCGCCGGACCTGGGACAGGGCAAATCAAAACGGCCGGGGCAACCTTGTTACAGATTGCCACAGCCGTTTTTCCGTGCAAACACACCCTGTTACCAAAGGGTATCAACAACCACATAAGCAGGTCTTCTGACTTGCGCCTCCAGGGTATCTGTGCAGCCTTCTCAGGGAAATCCCCAATGACCGACTTTCGTCACGCACAGCACCTCCGCGCATACAGCGGCGGGTACCGTTCCGGATTCTAACCGGATTCCCTATTCTCCGATGTGTCCAAACAAGCGCATCGGCACTTACATGTTTTATAAACTTGCCCGTATTGTATCATATCCCCACCGAAGAATCAAGGTGTAGGCCAAGCTTTTTCCTTTTCTTTGCGCAAAGCAAAAGGGTGCCGATCAGGCACCCTTCTGTATATTTCCTTATAAGCCGAAGCATCAGCACTCCAGCATTTCCAAGGTACAGGTCTTGGCAATGGATTTGCGAATTTCCGCCCGCAGCGGCAGCACCGCAGAGGGGGTAACGCTCAGCTCGTCCAATCCCATAGCCAGGAAGGTGGGCAGCAGGCTCAGATCCGCCCCCAGCTCTCCGCAGACGCCAATCCAAATGCCATTGGCATGGGCCGCATCCGCTGCCATTTTGATGGCCCGCAGCACAGCCGGATGGTGAGGGTCCAGGAATTTACCCAGGTCGTTGCACTGACGGTCGCAGGCCAGAGTATACTGGGTCAGGTCATTGGTACCCACGGAGAAGAAATCCACATGCTTTGCCAGCTCCTCCGCAATAAATACGGAGGCCGGTGTTTCAATCATAATGCCGATTTCCGTTTCCGGATTGAAGGGTATCCCCTCTTCCTTCAGTTCCTTCATCACCGCCTGGCAGGCCCGTTTACACTCCTTGACTTCCCAGACAGAGGTAATCATGGGGAACATAATGGCAATTTTACCATAGGCCGAAGCCCGGTAGAGCGCCCGCAGCTGGGGCCGGAATACCTCCGGCCGGTTCAGGCAGATTCGGATGGCCCGCAGGCCCAGGGCGGGGTTTTCTTCCTTCTTCATATCGAAGTAGTCCACCTGCTTGTCCGCGCCGATGTCCAGGGTGCGGATAATGACCCGCTTGCCGTTCGTGGCTGCGGCCACACTTTTGTAAGCCTGGAACTGCTCTTCCTCGCTGGGATAGTCGCTGGCAGCCAGATACAGGAATTCCGACCGGAACAGTCCGATGCCCTGACCGTCGTTGGCCTGCACCGCCGCCACATCCTCCGGCGAGCCGATGTTGCAGTAGACGTTGATCTTCTTTCCATCCAGGGTGATGTCCTCCTGCCCCCGCATGGATTGCAGCAGCTGCTTCATCTGCTGCTCTTTTTCGTACTTCTCCCGGAATGCCAGCAGCGTCAGTTCGTCAGGCTCCAGAAAGATGGCACCTGTCTCTCCATCCATATAGGCGACACGTCCAGAAAATTCCGGTTTCAGGCTGGTACCCAGACCGAACACCGCAGGAATGCCCATGGTGCGGGCCAGAATGGCTGTATGACTGTTGGCAGAGCCGCCCTAGGTGGCAAAACCCAAAATCTTGCTCTTGTCCAGCTGGATGGTTTCCGAAGGGGCCAGATCGTCCGCAGCCAGAATCACCGGCTCTTCCGAATCGATGCCGCCTTCCACAATGCCCATCAGGTTGTTCACGATTCTCCGGGCAACATCCCGAATATCCTCAGCCCGCGCCTGCATATAGGCATCGTCCATCGCCGCAAACATGGCTGCGAAAGATTCCCCGGCTGCCTGAACGGCATACTCGGCCGTGCAGCGCTCCGTGTCCAATGCTTCGTGGATCTGGCAGACGAAGTCCTCATCTTCCACAAACATGGCATGGGTTTCAAACAGAATCGCCATTTCCTCCCCAGACGATTCCCGACAGGCTGCTGCCAGCGCTTCCAGCTGGGCAATGGTAGCTGCCTGGGCCTGGGCAAGCCGCTGTTTCTCCCAGGCGGCGTCGCAATTGTCTCCTTTGACAATGGTGGTATCCGGACGGCCGAAGAAGTACAGCGGCCCCTTCACCACGCCTTTGGATACGCCTTTTCCCTGAAGCATCAGCATGGGACTTCCTCCCTTCCCCGACTTTACAGGTTATCGCAGAGGAAGTTTCCGATAACTTCCAGGGCGTTTTCTTCGTTGGGGCCTTCGCAGGTCAGGACAATGGTGTCCCCGGTTTTTACGCCCAGGCTCATCAGCTTCATCAGATGGGTGGCATTGACCGTTTTCTCCCCCTTGGTGATGGTCACCAGGGTGTCCGGGTATTCCTTGGCCTGCTTGACAATCTGTCCGGCAGGACGGGCATGGATTCCCAGAGGATCTTTGACGATGTAAGTAAACTGTTTCATATTCGTTTCCTCCTATTTTTGCATTATGCTTTGGCAGTATGATCCAGAACCTGGAACTGGGTATACTCATCACAGTTGGTCAGCAGCACCACTACCATATCCGAGTAGCCCGCTGCCTGAATCTTCTTGCGGCTGAAGCGAATCAGGGGCTGTCCGGCAGTGACCTTGTCCCCCTCTTTTACCAGCACCTGGAAGCCATCTCCCTGCATCTTCACGGTATCCACACCAATGTGGATCAGCACTTCCATATCTCCCGGGCCGGTGATGCCCACAGCGTGCTGGGTCTGGGCGGTGCTGGAAATCACACCGTCAAAGGGAGCAACGACCACATCTTCCTCGGGAACAATGCCCACGCCCTGGCCCAGAATGCCGCCGGCGAAGGTTTCGTCAGGAATCTGGGTATGGGGCACCACCTTACCGGCAGTGGGGGCCAGAATCTGGCCTGCTTCGCAGGTCATCACGATCTTGCTCTGCTGCTTCTTTTCCGCAGCTTCCGGGTCCTTCCAGGCCACCATGGTCAGCAGGAAGGCCACGCCGCCGGAAATGGCCAGCAAAATGGTGTACAGCAGGGGCTTGTTGATAATCAGATAGCCGGGGAAGCCGGTAACGCCGTAGCTGCTGCCGCCCAGGCCAACGATGGAGCCGAACATGGCACCGGCAGCTCCGCCGATCATGCCACAGATGAAGGGCTTCATAAAGCGGAAGTTGACACCGAAAATGGCAGGCTCCGTAATGCCCAGAGAAGCGGACAGCGCAGAAGGCACCGCCACAGTACGGGTTTTCATCTGATGGGTTTTCACCGCCACAGCCAGACATGCACCGCACTGAGCAAAGTTGGCAGCGGAGGCAATGGGCATCCAGATGTTCAGGCCCTCAGCGCTGGAGAGCATGCCCACCTCAATGACGTTGTACATATGGTGCAGGCCGCAGACCACCGTCAGCGGATAAATCGCACCCATCACCAGTGCGCCAACGCCGTAGCCCACCGTTACCAGCCACTGGGCAAAGGACAAAATGTAGGTTTCCGCAGTGGAGAAAATGGGGCCGATGACAGTAAAGGTAATAAATGTGGTAGCCAGTACCGTTACCAGAGGCGTTACAAACAAATCGATGATTTCCGGTACAATTTTATGCAGCCGCTTTTCAATCCAGCACATCAGCCACACGGCAATGATCACCGGAATCACATGGCTCTGGTAACCTACCTGATGCACATTGAAAAACAGCAGCTGCCAGGAAGGAATGGATTCCATACCGGCAACGGACCAGGCGTTGATCAGGCTGGAATTGATCATGGCCAGACCCACAACGCCGCCTAAGAACAGGTTGCCCCCAAATACCCGCGCGGAGCTGATGGCCACCAGCACCGGCAGGTAGGCAAAGGCGGTGGAAGAAACCATATCCAGGAAGCCGTACCAGTTAGAGCCTGCAAAGGAAGGAATAACCTTGCCCAATGCCTGAACCAAACCCATCATCAGGCCTGCCGCCACGATGGCCGGCAGAATGGGAACGAATACGTCGCCCAGGGTCTTGACCATTTTCTGGGGCAGTGGCTGCTTGGCAGCGGCGGCTGCCTTGACCTCTTCTTTGGTTGCGGCGGTCATGCCGGTGATCGCCAGAAACTCCTCATAAACTTTGTTGACGGTGCCGGTGCCGATGATCAGCTGGAGCTGACCGTTGGAGTTAAAGACGCCTTTTACGCCCTCCGTGTCCTCCAGTGCGGGGACGTCAACTTTGCCGTTGTCTGCAATCGCCAGCCGAAGCCGGGTCGCACAGTGTGCTGCGCTGATGACATTCTCCCGGCCGCCCAGGTGGCTGAAGATCTCTTCGGCGCATTTGCGATAGTCCAGCGCCATGATGGAACGCTCCTTTGTCCTCTTATTTTTTGAAATCTATTTGAAATCGATTTCATCTTATAATCAAATTATATTCCCTTCCACCAACTTTGTAAATCCCGCATTTTGAACAAATTGTGAATACCAAAATTGTTAAGGATACACAAGTGCCCTAGAAAGCAAGAAAAGGAGGGGAATTCCCCTCCTTTTGCATGGAAAAATCTTGGCTAAATTACGCCAGCTGATATCTGGCAAAGGCTTTTGCCAGGCCGTCTTCCTCCACCCGGGGGCAGACATAGTCGGCCAGGGCTTTGAGCTGTTCGTTGCCGTTTTCCATGACCACGCTGACGCCCACGGTCTGAACCATTTCCAGATCGTTCATGCTGTCGCCAAAACCAAAGGTATCCCGGATATCCACCCCCAGATGGGCGCACAGCCGCTGGATGCCCTTTCCTTTGTCAAATTTCCGGTTAATCAGTTCCCCGTTCAGACAGGCCGGCTTGGTTACCGTCTGGCAGCAGAACAGAAACTCCTCTTCCAGGGCCGCCCGGGCCTTGTCCAGCTGGGAATCCTCCCGGCACATGAATACCACCTTATAGATGGGGCGGCCATCGTAGTTTTCCATGGGCTGAATCCCCAGCTCTCCTGCCAGGGCCGCCCTCCAGCGCTGGATTTCGCTGTTGCCTCCCTGGCTCTGGCTCAGGAAGTCCCCCAGATCCGCATCCCCGTAGGTGGCGTCTTTGGCCTCAATGGTACAGAACACTCCGCTTTCGTGGAGAGTCTGCAAGGCAATATCCCGCTGCCGATCGGACATGGGGCAGTCATAGATCACCTGTCCACCAAACTCCACATAGCCCCCGGCACTGGCCACCACGCCGTCGAAGCCATATTTCAGCAGCGGCGACAGCATGGCCAGATTCCGTCCGGTGCAAAGAAGCACCTTATGCCCCTTCGCCTGGGCCGCCCGGATGGCCTTCAGGGCACTTTCCGGCGGAACGTTGCTTCCCGCCGGGGTCAGCGTGCCATCGATATCCAAAAAAATCAGTTTTTCTTTCATAGTGACTCCCGCCGCAAAATGGTATATCCCAGTTTGATCTGCCGCAATGGCTGGCCTTCCGTCTTGCCTTCGATCATTTGCAGAAGAATGGACGCCGCATCCTCGCCGCACTGCTCGTGGTACAGCCGGGCGGTGGTCAGGGTGGGGATGGTGAGCTGGTCGGGCCAGTCATCGCCCACGCCGCAGATGCTCACGTCTTCCGGCAAGTGTTTTCCCGCTTCTTTCAGGGCTTTCATCACGCCATGGGCCAGTTTATCCGTAGCGCAGAGGATGCCGTCGGTATCCGGGTACAGCGCCAGAATCTGCTGGGCACATTGATAGCCGCTTTCTACCTCGTAGTCCTGGGCCAGCAAATACACCGCATCCAGATCCGCCTGGCGCAGCGCATCGAAGGCCGCTTTCCGCCGGGCAAGACCGGTGGCCGCATCCTTTTCATCCACACCCACATAGACAATCTTTCTGCGCCCCCTGGCAATCATGGCTTCCGCCAGAGCCTGCATGGCGCCGTAATCATCGTGGTGCACACAGCAGATCTCCCCAAAATTCTGTCCGGTAATCACCAAGGGCACCCGGCAGGATTTGAAGGCATCCTTTTTCATAGGGGTCATAGTGGTTCCCATGACGATAATACCGGAAACCTGATTGTCCTGCATCAGATTCAGAAAATGCAGTTCCTTCTCATCCTGCCCGGCGGTGGTGCCCAGCAGCAGAGAATATCCATTGGCTGCCATAACCGAATTGATTCCCGCCACCACGTTGCTGACAGAGTTGGAATTGATTTTGGGCACAATCACCCCAACCTGCTTCAGCGTACCGGTGCGCAGGGTTTGGGCCGCCTGATTGGGGCGATAGCCGGTCTGGGCAATGGCATCGCGAATCCGTTGGGATTTCTCCTCACTCAACGAGCCGCCGTTCAGATACCGGCTGACCGCCGAAGGGGAAACATCCGCCATTTGCGCAATGTCCTTTAAGGTAATCATGGTTTACTCCTTTTCCTGGGGGTAGCGCAGCATCAGCCAGCGGAATTCGTAGGGCTTCATGGCGACTGCTTCGGCCGTCAGCTTCTCGCCGGTGAGAAGATCGGTGTAAGTCTCCCCTTCTTCCAGGTAAGCAGTCTGAGGCTCTCTTCCGAAGTTGAACAGGGCCAGCAGCTTCTCTCCCTGGTAATACCGGCCGATGGCCAGAATATGATGGTTTTTCGGCTCCAGGGTCCATACATCCGCATCGGCATGGAAGGGCTTTTCCTCCTTGCGGATGGCCTCCAGCCGGAGCAGGGAGGTGTACAGCGGATTGGAGCTGCGCTTTTCCGCGGCTGCCCAGTCGAAGTTTCCTCTGTGCAGGTAGCGGCTGTCGTCGCGCTTGATGGGGTCGTCATGGTAGCTGTAATCATTCAGCTGTCCCAGTTCGTCCCCGCTGTAAAGAATGGGCAGTCCGCTCTGAGTCAGCAGGAAGGCATGGAGCATGATGTTCAGCTTCAGGCTCTGCTCCGATCCGGATTCCATGCCGCACAGAGAAGCAGTGGTGCCGCAGTGCCGGGCATCTCCCAGCCGGGGATCGTCGTTGTACAGTTCGCCCCTGGCTTCGCTGCCAAAGCACTTGCCCTGGAAATAATCGCTGAGGAACTTTTTGTGGGCCACTTCTTTCACGCCGAACTGGCGCAGGTAGTCATAGTCCAGGCCCCAGCCAATATCATCGTGGCAGCGCAGGTAGTTCAGGAAGGTATACTGGCTCGGCAGGGCGAAGATGGTATCCATCTGCCGCCGCAGCAGACGGGTGTCCTGGGTGGCCACCGTGTGCCAGGTGGTGCACATGGTGGTGACGTTGTAGAGCATATGGCACTCCGGGCTGTCGGGGGTACCGAAGTAAGGCACCACCTTGTCCGGCTCCATCACCACTTCTCCCAGCAGCAGTGTGCCGGGGCAGACAATGGCGGCAGCCAGATTCATCAGCCGCACCAGGGTATGCACCTGGGGCAGATTGCGGCAGTTGGTCCACAGCTCTTTCCAGATATACGGCACCGCATCCAGGCGGATGACGTCAATGCCCTGGTTGCACAGGAACAGCATGTTCTCCGTCATATCGTTCAGGACGGTGGGGTTTGCGTAGTTCAAGTCCCACTGGAAGGGGTAAAAGCTGGTCATAACCACCTTTCCCACCTCCGGGCACCAGGAGAAGCTTCCCGGGGCCGTGGTGGGGAACACCTGAGGCACCGTCTGCTCGTAGAGGTTGGGAATGTCCCAGTTGTCATAGAAGAAGTACCGCTGCTGGTATTCCGCTTCCCCGGCCTTGGCCCGCTTGGCCCAGTCGTGCTCGTCGCTGGTGTGATTCATCACGAAGTCGATGCACACCACCATGTCCCGCTTGTGGCACTCTTCTGCCAAAGAAGCCAAATCTTCCATGGTGCCCAGCTCCGGCTGCACCTTCCGGAAATCGGAAACCGCATAACCGCCGTCGCTTTTTTCCTTGGGGCTTTCCAGCAGGGGCATCAGGTGCAGGTAGTTGGCGCCGCTCTCCTGAATGTAGTCCAGATGGGACTTCACCCCATTCAGCGTGCCGCCAAAGCACTGGGTATAGATCTGCATACCCAGCATTTTCTGATCTTTGTACCAGTGGGGATTTTCCTCCCGCTGGGCATCCAGCTTACGAAGGCTCTCTTTGCGCCCTTCGTACATCCGCTTCAGCATGGAGCAGAAATAGTCATATGCGTTCTCGTCGTGATAGAGTCCTAAGTAAATAGAACGAAGTTCTGCTTCCTTCTGGGCAAAGCGCCGGGTAAACTCACTCATTTTCCTTCCTCCTGCTTCAATTTCTCCCTAACTTCCTGCAAGCTTGGCATCGCCGGGATGGCGCCGGGACGGCTGGTGGTAATGGATGCGGCGCAGTTTGCCATCCGCAGAATCTCCTCCAGTTCCTCCTGGGTCAGCTGAGCCAGCTCCCGCCCAACCAGGCGGCTGAGCACTGCGCCGAAGAAGGTATCTCCCGCTCCGTTGGTGTCTGCTACTTTGGTGGCAAAGCCCGGCACGGTGCCGGTCTTTCCCTGGAAGCGATACAAAACCCCATCGGGCCCCAGGGTCACCAGCACCAGAGAAATCCCCTGCTTTTCCAGCGCCGCTGCCGCTTCCTCCGGATCAGAAAAACCGGAAAGCAGCTGGGTTTCCTCATCGCTGATTTTCAGCACATCTACCATAGGCAGAGGCTGGCGCATGGCAGCAATGGCTGTTTGCACATCCGGCCAAAGGTTTGCCCGGTAATTGGGATCGTAGGTAATCAGCGCCCCCTGCTCCTTTGCGTACCGGGCCGCAGCCAGGGTTGCGCTGCAGCTGGGGTCTGCCGTTAGGCTGACGGAGCCAAAGTGGAGAAGATCGGCCTGTTTCAGCTGCTGCTTGTCCAGCATTCCTTCTTCCAGGCAAATGTCCGCGCCGGGTTTGCGGTAAAACTGGAAGCTCCGCTCACCGGCAGCATCCACGCTGACCACTGCCAGCGTGGTGGGAGCCTGCTCCGTTTCTCTCAGGCCGGAGATGTCCACGCCCTGCTCCAGAAGTGTCTGCCGCAGGAAATTACCAAAGGCATCCTTGCCGATACAGCCAATGAACCCTGCATCCGCTCCCAGCTTCGCCGCCGCTACTGCGGCATTGGCCGGTGCCCCGCCGGGATTTGCCACAAATTTCGGAATTCCCAGTTCCGTAACTCCTACCTGGGTTAAGTCAATCAGGATTTCTCCAATGCTGATGAGATTTGCCATGGTGCAGCCCTCCCAAAAGTAAAACGTTTTTGAAATCGATTTCATTATAGAAGGATTTTCCCCTTTTGTCAAGATGCGGCAGTTGGTTACTCCGCCGAAAAAGAAGGCTCCCCATTGTGCAAAAAAACAAGAGCCAGAAGGGTTTTCCCTTCTGACTCCCATGTTTTAAAACTGCATTACCGGTCCGAATACTGGTAAACCTTTCTCAGCCTTACCAGATAAAAAACCGACACGCAAAACGCCAGAATCTCCGCTGCCGGAACTGCCAGCCAAATTCCGTCAATGGACCAAAAAAGCGGAAGCACCAGCAGACAAATAACCAAAAACACAAACGTGCGTAAAAAGGAGAGGATGGCAGATACTTTGCCGTTGGAAAAGGCGGTAAACAGCGCCGAAGCAAAGATATTGACGCCGGCAAACAAAAAGTTTGCAGAGAAAATTCCAAATCCATGTTTGGTAATCTGAAAAACTTCACTGTCGGGCTTGACAAATATCTGAATCACCGGATCGGAGCCAAATTCCGCCAGGAAGAAAACCACCAGGGAAATAATCACAACCACATACATACTGTTGCGGAATACTTTCTGCAGCTGCTTTGCATTCTGGCTTCCGTAGTTAAAGCTCACCACCGGCGCAATGCCGCTGGAAAAGCCCATGAAAACTGCGGTCATCAAAAACTGGGCATACAAAACAATGGTAATCGCCGCTACCCCGGTTTCTCCGGCATATTTCAGCATCAGGGTATTGAACAAGAAGGTGGTAATGGCCACCGCCAGGTTGTTCACCATTTCAGAAGACCCGTTGACGCAGCTGTGCAGAAGAACCTGTTTGCGAAATACCGGTTTGACAAGGAACAACGTTGCTTTGCGGTTGAACACGAAATAGCAAAGTCCGTAAATGGCCGGAATGGCATAGCCGATGGCCGTAGCCAACGCTGCACCAGTAACCCCCATCTGATATACTTTGATAAACAGATAATCCAGCACAATATTTGCCACGCCGCCGATGATCGTGATACCCAAGCCAAGGTGCGGCTTTCCCGCTGTGACAAAAAAGTTCTGAAACAACATCTGAAAAACAGACAGCGGCGCCGACAGCATCAGAATCAACAGGTAATCGTAACAGTAGGAATACAGCGCCGGAGTCGCACCCAAAAGTCCCAGCAGCGGCTCCAGAAACACCGTCCCCAAAACCAGAAAGCACAGGCCCAATGCCAAGCCCACGGCAATCGCCAGAGAGAAGTTTTCCCGGGCCGTCTGCATATCCCCTTCTCCCATATTTTTTGCGATGATTGCGCTGCTGCCGGTGGCCAGCATAATGGAAAAGGCAATGATCACACTGGGAACCGGATATACGATGTTCAAGGCAGACAGGGCGTTTTCCCCCACAAATCTGGAGACAAACCCGCCGTCCACCATTTGATATAAGGACATAAATACCAGCATAACCGCAGTGGGTGCGGTAAATTTCAATAGTGTTGGAATGGTAAAGTCCTGAGATAACTGGTTGTGGGACTGCTGCATAACATTTCACCCTCTACATGATCTTTTAAACTTGGGAAATTTTTCTGCAAACCATACGCTTCTCCAAAAAGAATATACCCCTGTGCTCGGAAAACGGCGATCAAAGGCGGCTTGCAGTACTTCGTTTTCTATGATAAACTATACAGTAACTGTACAGTCAAGAGGGGGTTTGGAACAATGCCACACAACCAAAACAAACTACTGACGATCGGACAATTCGCCGCAATCCACCAGGTTAATAAAAAGACGCTGATGTGGTACGACGAAGTCGGCCTGTTCAAGCCAGCAGTCGTCCGGGAAAACGGCTATCGGTATTATACCTGCCAGCAAAGCTCCGTTTTTGAAACCATTTTGATGCTCAGGGAGCTGAACGTCTCCATTGCGGATATCAAGACCTTTCTGTGCAATCGCTCCGCCGATTCCTTTCAGACCGTGCTGACGGAAAAAACAAAGGAAATCGACAATGCAATCCAGCACTTGGCGCAAATAAAAAGAGCCCTTCTGCATCAGACAAAAGCGCTGGAAACTTTGAAAAATATCGATCTATCCGAATACTCCATAACAGAATGCCCCGAACAAAAACTGGTGTTGCTGAAGACTTCCCGAGAGCTTTCCCTGGAACAGGAAGCGGAAATGGTTTTTGCGGAGGTACACCATCACCAGGCATACCGCATGTACGGCATACTATACGGCTCCCTGCTTCCCGTTGCCAGCTTGTATCAGCGTGATTTTACAAATTACTGCGGTGTGTTTTTGCAAGTTCCGGAAGTGGAAAACAGCGTAAATACCTATCTGCGTCCGGCAGGAACCTATCTTCGCACCTATTTTCAAGGGAGCTGGGACAAACTCCCCCAGAAATATGAAGAAATTCTGGACTACGTTTCCCGACACCAACTAACGCTGCAAGACTATGCCTACGAGACTGGGATTAACGAATTTACCAGCAGTTCCATGGATGACTATATTACTAAAATTGAAATTCCCATCCGGACAAACCCTTAATGGATTTAACTGCATTCATTCTGAACATTCAACAAAGAACAAATCATAACCACCGGCCGTGCCGGTGGTTTGCACTAGCCCCCTTAGGGCATTTTTCTGGCTGAGCCTAAAGGCCCGTCGAAAGGTCTGCCAACCGCATATCTTTCACGGGCTGCCCCTAAAGGGGCT
>DVGO01000070.1 GCA_018712645.1 Candidatus Faecousia faecavium
GGGTAAAGACGCTGCACAAGATTGCACTGGCGTTCAACATGACGCTGGCAGAATTCCTGGATTTCGAGGAACTGAACAACTATTCCTTTGATGAGGATACAGACGAAGAATGATGAGAAAAGCTGGTGAGCAAAATGCCCGCCAGCTTTTTGTTTTGGTTGATGAAAACGGAGCTAAGAGTATGCATGCCCCCTGGTCAGTTATTTTGAAATAATTTTTGACTTACAGGTTCAAATATCGGGCTTTTTTGTCACTACTATATAGAAGGATATTTTTCCCTGTCTCTGTCAAGAGGAGTCTGTGGTCAAGAGAAAGATCATTGACGCCGTTTTCTGAGGGCAGGACATCACTTGGTAGAATGGTACATGTTTACCAGATACAACAAAGAGACATTCTTGGTCACAAGAGCAGCAACTTATGCTCTGTGCCCTTTAGAATCCCCAGTGGAGTAAACAAACTCGCTTGCATGACCAGTTTTCTGGGATCGCTTGACAGCTTAACGATTTTTTGCATATACGGAAGAAGGTGAAAAATGCAGATTGACTCAAGGCAGACACACAATTGAATAGAAAGGAGAAGCTATGTCAAAAGCAAAAGAAACGACCGCCCTGAGCCCATCTGTTGGCGCAGATGGAGGGCAGCCGTCCAAAACGTACACACCAATTTCAGCAGAAACAGCAAACAGATTACGCTCCGAGCTGTCGTTGAAATCCTGCCGCGCAACGATGCGCGACGGTTGCGACGATTGCGACGGTGTTTTTTGGGGTGGTATTTTTATCGTCGCACCGTCGCGGAGGGAAAAAAGGCGGTAGCGGACGGCCTTCTGGAACATGGGAAAAACCAAGGCTGAAGCCATCGTATGATATAAAACATAAATCTTGTAAAAAAGGTGTTAACTCCGTGATCAAGACGAAAGGGAAAAATCCTGCTATAGTCATACCAGGCGGACGGCAATGGACTGTCTGAGACAGACGATGCTCGGAGTCTGCAGCTGGAAGGGCATTCCAGAAAACAAAAATGCCCGTGTACCTTGAAAATTGAACAGAGATGTCAAGTGCATTTGTAACTCGGCAACCGCTTGACATTCACTTAGCAATTTCCAATCATGGAGCGCCATCGTTGAGCGCCTCACCGCCCGACGACTTTTTATATCGCAGAAAGAGGGTGAAAAATAAAAATATTTTTTGAGGGATACTTGTGTTTTGCGTCTAAAATGTCCGTTGTATTATGAAGGGCTTCCGTGGAATCCTTGCAGCGGAGAAAGAACACGTCAGGAGGTGATTGCCTTTTCGAACCATTTACGCATGCAAAACAGCAAAGGAGGAATTCAGATGAATTGCAAAGCAAAAGAAACGACCGCCCGGAATCCATCTGTTGGCGCAGATGGAGGGCAGTCGTCCAAAACACACACACTCAGTATAGCAGAAACAGACGCTGAGTTCAATGAAAACTTTTCGGATTCCCCGGACTTTTTTCAAAAACTCCAGCGAGCCCAGGACCCGGACTTCCTGAACACCGTCTCCTACAACGAGCTGATGGAGGAAACCCTTCCCTGCCGGAGAGCCGTCATCGAGGGCCTTTTGCGGAAGCAGGAAGTGCAGTACTACGAAAAGAAGAAGTACATCCAATGGCTCCGGGAGCGGCGGCTGAAAAACAATGCCAAAGCGGAAGACGCCATTGCCGACGCTGCGGCACTGATCGCAGGCAGGGCTGGTCCCGGATATGAGAAAGAGCATTTCCAGGAGCTTCACGATCTGGTGAAACAGGTCACCTACCTGGAACGGGACCTGCAGACAGAGAAAGAGAAGTTAGACCGGCTGCTGGAACGGTGGGACAGCTATGAGAATCCCGAAACATCCGAACAGGAGCGGTTCCGGCACGGCAGTTACCTCCGCTGGTGCGGCTGTGATCCGGACGCACCGGAAGAACGCAGGCAGCTCCAATGGGAGCGGGATGTGGTAGACCTGCAAAGCCAGGAGGCATCGTCCCTCCGGGAGGCGTTGGCAGAATCGGCAGACCAGTGGCAGGACCAGGTCCAGGAAGACCGATTCCAGTATCAGCGGGAGTGGAATCTGACTCGGGAAGAGCAGCTGCGAAACCAGCTCCGGCATATCCGGGAGAACCGGAAGAAGCTCAGCCGGATTGCCTACTACTGCCAGAAGGCAGCAGACCGGCGAATCTACAACAAGGACTATCTTGCCAAGGCAGAGCATTTCCGGTCCCTGTGGCACCAGAAATTGCAGGAAGAACATGAGATGAAGGCCCGCATCCGGGAGCTGAAACAGGCCCGGAAGGAGCAGGAAAAAACTTACAAAGCAAGAGAATGGGAGAGATAATTTCTCTTTCCTCTCCAGTAAAAAACACTAGCCGGAGGCCGTCGGGGATTGGGGGAACACCCAACAGGCCCTGGGTGGGGAAAGAATTTTCCTCACTTAGGGATCCTGTTCTCCCCTTTGTCCCTACAGAAAGCAAAATAAAATACAAAATTGATTACAACCGAGTGTCCTGTGAAGGAGGTTGAATGATAGAATGAAGGAGGAAGAAAAAGGTCTGACAGTACCTGCCAGGGACAGCCAATCTCAGTACATGGTGGTCAATGGTTACCCTGTTACGCTGAGATTCGCCGCTGACTCTGACCCAGGCATATATGACAAAATTCGCGACTTATTATTGTTGAATTTCACAATGGATAAAGTGAAAATCCTATGTGATAATACATCCGGGCAGGAGCCTGTCTGTACCTTGAAAACTGAACATTCCCATGCAAAAATCCCCACTTAATTGAAAGTGAGGATTCCATATGAACGAAAAAAACAACCGGGTCTGCTGCTTGTACCGTGTGTCCACGGATAAGCAGGTTGACCATAACACCAACAACGAAGCAGATATCCCCATGCAGCGCAAGGCCTGCCACCGGTTTGCGGAAAAGATGGGCTGGCAGATCGTCCACGAGGAACAAGAAGAAGGCGTGTCCGGACATAAAGTCCGGGCCGCCTCCCGGGACAAACTCCAGATCATCAAAGACGAGGCAAGAAAAGGAAACTTTGACATTCTCCTGGTGTTTATGTTTGATAGAATCGGGAGAATTGCGGATGAAACACCATTCGTGGTGGAATGGTTTGTAAAAAACGGAATCCGTGTGTGGAGCACCCAGGAAGGGGAGCAGCGCTTTGACAACCACACGGACAAGCTTCTCAATTATATCCGATTCTGGCAAGCAGATGGAGAAAGTGAGAAGACGGCCATTCGTACCAGAACCAGCCTGGGACAGATGGTGGAGGAAGGACACTTCAAAGGGGGAGTCGCGCCTTATGGATATGCCTTGGTGAAAAGCGGACGCTTCAACAAGAGGAAGCATGAACTTTTCGACCTGCAGGTAATCCCGGAGGAGGCAGCTGTTGTGAAGCTGATTTTCCGTAAGTACGTGGCAGAGGGGTACGGCGCACAGCGAATAGCAACATACCTGAACAATATGGGTTACCGTGCAAAAACCGGGAAAATGTGGCACCATGCTACCGTCCGAGGGATTATCACCAATCTGACCTATACCGGTGTCCTGCGAAGCGGAAAAAGCCGATCCCAAGTCATTCCGGAACTACAGATTATCTCCCCGGAACAATTTGAACGAGCCCAGGAGATTCGCACTGCCCGCGCCAATCAGGCGGAAGAAACGAGAACGGTACCTCTGAATACCAAAGGAGAGTCGCTGTTGTCCGGCAATGTGTTCTGCGCCCATTGCGGTGCACGCCTTAGCCTGACCACCAATGGAAAATATCGCCGCAGGGCGGATGGAACCATGGATAATGTCCAGAGAATTCGCTATGTGTGCTACGGAAAAACCCGGAAGCAGACAGGCTGCGACGGACAGACGGGGTATACCATGCACATCCTGGATGGAATCGTAGAAAAAGTGGTGCGGGAGATCTTCTCCAAAATCCGGGGGATTCCCCGGGAAGAGTTGGTGGGAAGACAGTACCGGCAAATCCAGGCGGAACGAAAAATGCACCTGACAGAGGTTACGGCAAAGTTGCAAAAGGCAGTGCAGGATGTAGAACTGCTGAAAGCGGAGGTGCTAAAGTGCCTGAAAGGGGAGAGCGCCTTCTCAAAAGAAATGCTGGCAGCCATGATTGCGGAGGGGGAAACAGAATGCGCCGCTCTGGAACAGTCCAGACAGGCGGCGCAGGCGGAAGTGGAACAGAGTGCACAGCAGATGGAGGCCATCGGGGAGCAGTATGACAAACTGATCTCCTGGGCCCAGCTGTTTGACAGTGCCAGTCCTGCTGCCAAGAAAATGATTGTCAATCAGCTGATCAAGCGGGTGGAAGTGGGAAGAGGCTATCAAGTGACCATTACCTTTCACTTCAGCTATCAGCAATTTCTCGATGGGCTGGATACCCCGCTCTCCGCATAACAATCCCAAAGAATCATACAACCATTGAAAATGATACCGATGGGGGTAACCGCTCATTCGGCGGAAAATGAAAAAAAGCCATCCGGCGCTTGAATGGCATGCAAAGAAAATCAGCTGTTTTCTTTCGAAAACAGCTGATTTTGTAGTGCTCAGTGCACTTTTTGGTGGAGATAAGCGGGATCGAACCGCTGACCTCTTGAATGCCATTCAAGCGCTCTCCCAGCTGAGCTATACCCCCGAATAGGATATGCAACTGAGCAAAATTGGTAAACTATAAAGTTAGAAGATGGGGTGCGTGACCGTAAGCTTTGGGCTCCCAGCTGAGCTATACCCCCATGTATTCGGTTTTTGTTCGTCTCTGTCAGACAGCTTTTGTATTATAGCACACTTGCCGGATTTGTCAATAGGTTTTTTTGAAAAATTTTTGATTTTGTTTTTCCGGGAGGGTTTTTGGAAAAAATCCGGGAATCCGGGAGAATGGCCCTTCCATTTTTTGAAGAATCCTGTATAATAGAATTTGATTTCACAAGGAAATAATTACCCGCTGATTGCGGGGATCATTTGGGAGGTTTCTTATGTCTGCACTTATTCTTTCCTCCGGCGGAAAACAGGTGCTGGATGCCGGATTTGCCCAGGCCTTTGGCGGCGCACCGGAGCGCTACTTTTCTGCCCCCGGCCGTACGGAAATTGGCGGTAACCATACCGACCATCAGCGGGGCCGTGTTCTGGCGGCTGCGGTGAATCTGGATACCCGGGCTGCGGTTCGCCTGAACGGTACCAACGTGATCCGCATTCTGTCCAAAGGCTATCCCATGTGCCAGGTGGATATCACGGATCTGACGCCCAAGGCAGAGGAGATTAACTCCACTCCGGCGCTGGTGCGGGGTGTCGCTGCCCAGTTCCATGAGATGGGCTGCCAGGTTCAGGGCTTTGACGCTTACTGCGAATCTACCGTTCTGCCCGGCTCCGGCCTGAGCTCCTCCGCTGCCTATGAAGTGCTGATCGGCACCATTCTCAACGGACTGTTCTTTGACGGTCGGGTTTCCCAGCCGGAAATTGCCATGATCGGCCAGTACGCCGAGAATGTGTTCTTCGGAAAGCCCTGCGGCCTGATGGATCAGACGGCTTCTGCAGTGGGTAACCTGGTGACCATTGACTTTTTCGACAAGAATGCTCCGGTGATCGAGCCGGTGGACTTTGACTTTGCTTCCTGCGGACATGCCCTGTGCATCATCGACAGTCAGGCAAGCCATGCGGATCTGACCGACGAGTATGCCGCCATTCCCGGCGAGCTGAAGGCCGTCTGCGCCCATTTCGGCAAGGAAGTGCTGACCCAGATTGACGAGAAGGATTTCTATGCCCAGATTCCCACTTTGCGGAAGGAATGCGGCGACCGGGCTGTACTGCGGGCCATCCACTTCTATCAGGAGAATGCCCGGGTACCCCAGCAGGTGGCAGCCCTGAGAGCCGGAGATTTTGATACCTTCCTGAACCTGGTCAAGCAGAGCGGTTACTCTTCCTATATGTACTTACAGAATGTAATTCCTGCCGGTTATAAGGAGCACCAGGACGTGGCGGTTTCTCTGGCGCTGTGTGAGCATTACCTCCAGGGCCGGGGTGCTTATCGGGTCCACGGCGGCGGCTTTGCCGGTACGGTTCAGGCATTTGTGCCCTTTGACCTGCTGGAAACCTTCCGCAGCGGTATTGATGCGGTGCTGGGACAGGGAGCCTGCCATGTACTCTCCATCCGTCCCCAGGGCGGCGTAGAAATGGTCGTCGAAGGCTGATTCGGGAGGAAGAAACCATGAAAATTGAAACTTACATTGACTCTCTGGTGTCCTATGCCATGAATCATGGCTTGGCGGAGCCGGTCGACCACCAGGTGCTGACCAATCGGCTGCTGGATCTGCTGCACAAGGATGACTATGAATCTTCCGATGAACCCCAGACCGAGGACCTGGAAGAGATTTTGGCCGGCATCCTGGACTATGCTGTAGCCAACGGCCTGTGTGACGACGGCATCACCGCCCGGGATATTTTCGATACCCGGATTATGGGCGCTGTAACCCCCATGCCCCGGGAAGTAATCCGAACCTTCCGGGAAAAGTACGCAAAGTCTCCCGTGGAGGCAACGGACTGGTACTACCAGTTCAGCTGCGACACCGATTACATCCGCCGCTACCGCATTGCCAAGGATATGCGCTGGAAGTACCCCAGCCCCTACGGGGAAATGGACATCACCATCAACCTCAGCAAGCCGGAGAAGGACCCCAAGGCCATTGCCGCTGCCAAGAATGCGCCCCAGACTGCCTATCCAAAGTGCCAGCTGTGCCGGGAGAACGAAGGCTACGCCGGTCGGATGAACCATCCCGCCCGGGCCAACCACCGGATTGTGCCCATTGAGATCTGCGGCGCCAACTGGTGCCTGCAGTACTCTCCCTATGTTTACTATAACGAGCACTGCATCGTGTTCAATGCCGAGCACGTTCCCATGAAGATTGACCGCAGCGCTTTTGACAAGCTGCTGGACTTTGTGCGGGTATTCCCCCACTACTTTGTAGGCTCCAATGCAGACCTGCCCATTGTAGGTGGCTCTATCCTGAGCCACGAGCACTTCCAGGGAGGTCATTACACCTTCGCCATGGAAACCGCTGGAATTGAGAAGGAAGTTTCCTTTGCCGGTTACGAGGATATTTCTGCCGGTATTGTTAAGTGGCCTATGAGTGTTATCCGTCTGACCGGCAAGGATCCTGCCCGGATTTCCGAGCTGGCGGACAAGATCCTCACCGTCTGGCGGGGCTACTCCGACGAAAGCGTGGGCGTGGTTGCCTTCTCTGATGGCGAACCCCACAACACCATTACCCCCATTGCCCGGCGCAGAGGGGAAGACTACGAACTGGATCTGGTGCTGCGCTGCAACATCACCACCGAAGAGCATCCTCTGGGTGTGTTCCATCCCCATGCGGACAAGCACCACATCAAGAAGGAAAACATCGGCCTGATCGAGGTTATGGGTCTGGCCGTGCTGCCCAGCCGCCTGAAGAAGGAACTGACCGATCTGGCCCAGGCCATTGTGGATGGGAAAGACATCGCTTCCGACGAAGTGCTGTCCAAGCATGCACCTTGGGTGGAGGAGCTGAAGAAGCAGTATACCTTTACCCAGGACAATGCCATGGACATCCTGATGCAGGAAACCGGCAAGGTCTTTGCTGCCGTCCTGGAAGACGCGGGCGTGTACAAGAATACCGACCAGGGGCGGGCTGCCTTTGTGGCCTTTGTGGATGCGGTAAATCAGAAGTAACCATTGAAAACCCCCCGAAAGCGACTGCTTTCGGGGGGGGGACTGTCGAAAAATCCCTGCGGGCTTTTCCGACAAACTTTGGCAGTCTGCTGCGCGCATAATTTGTCCCCTGATAGGGGACAAATTCCACATTTGCAGCCTGAGAAGTGTTTTCTGCCAGGTACAGAAGGTGAATTGCCCCAAAGGGGCAAGAGAAGCCACCCTGGGGTGTGCCCCGGCAGAAAACAGTTTTGATCCTATTTTCCGCCGTGGGCGGCAAACTCTGCGAGGCTTTTTTGATACGATGAACCCCCGAAAGCAACCGCTTTCGGGGGTTCGTGTTTTTGAAGAAAATCAACCGTGCTGCTGCGTCAGCACCTTGGTGCTGATCTGGATGAAATCCCGGACATACCGGGGGACAAATTCATCCTTGCGGTAGCAGGCGTAGAAGTGCCGGTTGTTTTCAAAATCCCGCAGGGGGAAAAACTCTGCTTTGCGCTGGTGAACATAGTCATCCACATAGATATTGGACAGAATCATGCAGGCTCCGGATTCGATAGCCACCCGGCGGCCTACTTCCAGGGAATCCGTCTCCAGCAGGACATTGGGGGAGAATCCGTAGCGGCGGAACAGCTTGTCCTGAACCACCCGGGAAGAGTGGCCTTTGGTCAGGTATACAAAGCTGTCGCCTTCCACGCTGTCCAGGGAAAGGTGGGTACCGGAGCGGAAGCGCTTGGCGGTATTGGAATCCCGGCCTGCCAAGATGCCGATGGATTCTTTCTCAATCAGCTCATAGGCAAGGTTGGTACTGGTGGATTCCAGGGCGGCCAGAGCCAGGTCGATGCTGCCTGCCTGCAAGAGTTCTTCCAATGTGGCGGAGCCGCTTTCCGTCAGTTCCAGGGTGACGTTGGGGTATTTGCTGACAAACAGGGGAAGAACCAAAGGCATTACCTGCATGGCCCGGGTGACGCTGATGCCCAGCCGGAGCCGTCCGGCATGCTGCTGCTTGATTTCCCGCAGCTGGTTTTCCAGCTCACTGTTTGCAGCAAGAATGCGTTCGGCGGCGTAAAGGTATTTTTCTCCCGCATAGGTCAGCCGAAGAGGGGAGGTGCTGCGATCAAAAATGGGCAGTCCGATCTCCTGTTCCAGCTGCCGGAGCATCTGGCTCAGGGAGGGCTGACTGACAAAGAGTTTTTTGGCGGCGGCGGTAATACTGCCGCATTCGGCGATGGTTTTGACGTACTGGGCCTGCTTCAGGTTCATAAAATTTTCCTTCCCGATTGGAGATGTTGCACAAAAGATATTATGGGTACTCTATCTGCATTATAACATTACCCTTATGAAAGTCAAGAATTATGTCGATATATAGGCCCTACGTTATGGTAAAGATTCAAGAATATATATTTGCGTTTGTGGGGCGAACATAGTAAACTGACGACAAACGACGTGAAAAAATTGGAACGGAGGAGAACCAAATGGAAATTTGCAAAACCGCAGCAGCCGGAACCCTGGAATCCAGCGACTGCCTGGTGACAGTGGAACCCGGCAACGGCATTTCCCTGGAATTGAGCAGCAGCGTGATGAACCAGTACGGCCGCCAGATCAAGGCCACAGTGCTGGAAACCCTGCAGCGTCTGGGCGTGGAGAACGCAGCGGTGACTGTGGTGGACAAGGGCGCACTGGACTGTACCCTGAAAGCCCGGGTAGAGTGTGCCGTATTCCGCAGCTGTGACGCATCCGCGGAAAATATCCCCTGGGGAGGTGCTGTCAGATGATCAAAAGACCCAAGCCTGAACGGTTCCGCCTGCGCCGGACCATGATGTTCATGAATGCCCAGAAGCCGGGCCTGATTAAAGACGCTTATATTTACGGCTGTGACTCCATTATGCTGGACCTGGAGGACGCGGTGGCAGAAAACCAGAAGGACGCCGCCCGCTTCAGCCTGTACCATGCCCTGACCACCATTGACTATGGCAATACCGAGGTCATTGTCCGGATCAACGGTCTGGATACTCCCCACTGGAAGGAAGACATCCGGGTCTGTGTGGCAGGCGGCGCCGACGGCATCCGCATTGCCAAGTGTGAAAGCGCCCAGGATGTCCGCACGGTAGAGGCTGCCGTGGAAGCTGCCGAAAAGGAATTCGGCGTGGAAGTGGGACGGACCCTGCTGATGGCGGCCCTGGAAAGTCCCAAGGGTATTTTGAACGCTTACGAAATCTGCTCCGCTTCTGACCGGATGTTCGGCGTGGCCATTTCCGGCGGCGACTTCCGCAAGTGCATGCAGACCACCTTCCAGCCCGACGGCGTGGATATGCTGGCTGCCCGGGGTCAGATGCTGCTGGCAGCAAGAGCCGCCGGTATTCAGTGCTTCGACACGGTGTTCACCGATCTGGATGACGATGCCGGATTTGAAGCCGAAGTCCGCCAGAACAAGGCCATGGGCTTTGACGGCAAGAGCCTGATTAACCCCAAGCAGATTCGCCTGGTACACCAGGTCTTTACACCCACCGAGAAGGAAGTCCGGCAGGCAGAGAAAATCGTGCGGGCCATTGAAGAACAGGCCAAGCTGGGCATCGGCGTCTTCACCGTAGACGGCAAGATGCTGGACATCGCCTTTGTTCCCGGCGCAAAACGGACACTGAAGCTGGCGAAAGCCTGCGGTATGTATGAGGGGGATCTGGTATGAAAAATGCAGTAGGACGTGATATCCCGGATTTCCTGCTGGTTGACGGCAAGGAAGTTTACCAGGGAAAACAGTATATGGATGGCAAGTACATCCAGAAAGTCGGCCCCCGTGCCCGCCGCTACGAAAAACCCCAGGAAACCAAGGTAGTTGCCTCCCTGGTGGATGCGCTGAAGCTGTGCGGCGCCAGAGACGGCATGACCTTCTCCTTCCACCATGCCCTGCGCAACGGCGACTTCGTTGCCAACATGGTTATGAAGGCCGCCATTGAGGAGATGGGGCTGAAGGACCTGACTATTGCAGCCACTTCTCTGGGTGATGCCAACGACCCCATTGCCGATTATATCGAGCAGGGCAAGGTAATCGGCATCCAGACCTCCGGCATTCGCGGCCGGATGGGTGAAGTGGTTTCTGCCGGTAAGCTGAAAACCCCTGCCATTATCCGCAGCCATGGCGGCCGTCCCCGGGCCATCGAAGCCGGAGAGGTACATATTGACATCGCTTTCGTGGCAGCACCTACTTCCGACTGTGTGGGCAACTGCCGGGGCATCGGCGGCAAGTCCAACTGCGGCAGCTTAGGTTACGCCATTACCGACTCCCGGTTTGCCGACTATGTGGTGGTGGTGACTGACTGCCTGGTGGATTTCCCCAATTTCCCCGCTTCTGTGGAGGCCATCGATGTGGATGCGGTGGTTGTGGTGGATTCCATCGGCAACCCCAAGAAGATTGCTTCTGCCGCTGCCCGCATCAGCCAGAACCCCCGGGATCTGATGATGGCGGAAAATGTGGCAAAGGTGATTGCTTCTACTCCCTACTTCAAGGACGGATTCGTATTCCAGACCGGTGTGGGCGGCCCCTCTCTGGCGGCCAACCTGTTCCTGGAAAAATATATGGACGAGCGCAATATCCAGATGGGACTGGCTGTGGGCGGTATCTGCAAGCCCATGGTGGAGCTGCTGAAAAAGGGCAAGGTTCGTGCCGCAGTAGACGTTCAGGACTTTGACCTGGATGCGGTAAACTCCATCAACCAGACCCCCGGCCACTTTGAAATGTCCGCTTCTCAGTACGCAAACCCTGCCAACAAGGGTGCCTTTGTCAACAAGCTGGACTTTGTGGTGCTGGCTGCGCTGGAAATTGATACAGACTTCAACGTCAACGTTCTGACCGGTTCCGACGGCGTTCTCCGGGGCGCTCCCGGTGGTCACCCCGATACCGCCGCAGGCAGCAAGGTGTGCATCATCGTTACACCTCTGATCCGTGGCCGGATGGCAACGGTCTGCGAGAAGGTGGTCACCGTTACCACTCCCGGCGACTGCGTGGATGTGCTGGTTACCGACTACGGTATTGCAGTCAATCCGCTGCGGCCCGATCTGGTGGAGTGCCTGGACAAAGCAGGAATTCCCCATGTCAGCATCGAAAGCCTGAAGGAAAAGGCCTACTCTCTGGTGGGTCGTCCCGACGATCTTCAGTGGGAAGATCAGGTGGTTGCGGTGCTGGAGGCCCGGGATGGCACCATCCTGGACGTGGTCCGCAAAGTCAAGCCGCTGGAACTGTAACATCATTTCTTACCGGAAAATCCCGGAGGAAGATACCGGCATGTTTGCCGGGGAAGGAAAAAGCGGTTGGCGCATTCCCAACTTTATCATAAGTATTCAATTTTGTCACCTTTGGGCCAACTGCTTGCTTCTTCCCGTTTCGCAATCAACGACAAGAAGAGAGTTAACTTGGAAGAACAGAAATGCCGGAGCTGTTTGAACAAGTTGCCGATACACAAATTCACAAGGGGGAACTACAACCTATGACAATGACGATTATCGCCTGGGCAATGATCATTGTGTTCCTGGCACTGGTCATGACCAAGAAAATGCAGCCTTTCACCGCGCTGCTGCTGGTGCCGCTGGCATTTACCCTGCTGGGCGCCTTCCTGGGACAGTATACCGATCTGGTAGCTGCTGCCAACGGTGTGGATGCCGCCAGCGTAACGCTGTGGGATCAAATTAAAATCATCGGCGACTGGACGGTGGCTGGCGTAGGCCAGACTGCCAACACCGGCATCATGCTGCTGTTCGCTATTTTGTACTTTGCTATCATGCTGAACGCCGGCCTGTTTGATCCGGTGACCCGTGCTATGATCCGCTTCGCCAAGGGCGATCCGGTGAAGGTTCTGTTGGGTACCGCCATTGTGGCTGCCTGCGTTTCCCTGAACGGCGACGGCACTACCACCACTCTGATCTGCTGCACTGCCTTCATTCCCATCTACAAAAAGCTGAACCTGAAGATGATGAACCTGGGCGTTCTGGTAATCCTGATGAACACCATCATGAACCTGCTGCCCTGGGGCGGCCCCACCGCTCGTGTTATCTCCGTGCTGCAGGGCCAGCCTGGTGTGGACGAGCAGACCATCCTGCGGGCTCTGATTCCCGGCATGGTGCTGTCTGTGATCTACATGCTGGGTGTGGCCGTGTTCCTGGGCATGAGAGAGCGCAAGAGAGTCGGCATTCAGCATCTGTCCAATGAAGAACTGACTGCCCTGATGGCTCCGGAGTCCGAAGAGGATGCTGCTCTGAAGCGTCCGAAGAATGTGTGGATCAATGCCATCATGACCATCGCCATTGTGTTGATGCTGGTTCTGGGTACCTTCCCCTCCATGTTCCTGTTCCTGGTTGGCACCGGCCTGGCGCTGATGATCAACTACAAGTCCATCAAAGAGCAGAAGGCCCGGATCTCCGACAATGCCGGCGATGCCCTGCAGGTGGTTATCCTGGTGTTTGCTGCCGGTATCTTCATGGGCCTGTTCACCAACTCCGGCATGTCCGATGCCCTGGCTTCCAGCCTGATTTCCCTGATTCCGCCCCAGCTGGGCCGGTTCTGGGGTCTCATCATGGCAATCGTTTCCGCCCCCGGTACCTTCCTGCTGTCCAACGACGCATTCTACTACGGTGTTCTGCCTGTGTTTGCTGAGGCTGGTTATTCCTACGGCTTCACCGCTCTGGAAATCGGCACCGCATCCCTGCTGGGCCAGGCTTTCCACCTGCTGAGCCCCCTGGTCGCTTTCATCTACCTGCTGCTGAACCTGACCGGTCTGGATATGGGCGAGTGGCAGAGAGAATCTGCAAAGTGGGCCGTTGGCATCTTCGTGATCTTCATCCTGACTGCTGCCGTTACCGGCGTTGTCCCGCTGATGAAGTAATCTTTCTCTCCGGCGTAACCATGGGACCTTTTCTGGAAGCAAGCGACCAAGCAGCTTTCTAAGGGCCTGATCCTTCCTCTCTTCGCCCCGGTTTCCCTGAATGCCGTTTGGGGAAACCGGGGTACATTTTATATTGTACTTTTTGGAAAAACGTGATATAATCCAGGTGCTTTCTATGGTTTTGAGGTGATATTTACGAAGAAACAAAACAAATATGGCACGCTCTTGCTGGAATTTCTCCGCTTCGGAATTTTTACCTTCGGCGGAGGCTGGAGCATCATTGCCCAGATGCAGCAGCTGTATGTGGAAAAAAAGAAGGTCATTACCTCCCAGGAGCTGCTGGATTTGACCAGTGTTGCCAAGAGCCTGCCTGGGACTATGATCGCCAATGTGGCAATGCTCTACGGCTACCGGGTGGGGGGCATTTTGGGCGGCCTGACCAGTGTTTTCGGTATGTGTTTTCCGCCCATGGCGGTGCTGATAGCCATCAGCTTTGCCTATAACGCCTTCCGGCAGAATCCCTGGGTACATGCCGCTATGTCCGGTATGCAGGCGGCGGTGGTGCCGATTATCCTGTGTGCCGCCCTGGGACTGGCAAAGGGCAGCGTAACCTATCCGCCCTGCCTGCTGGTGGTGCTGCTCTGTCTGGGAATTTACCTGTTTACCTCGGTGAACCCGGTGCTGCTGGTGGTTTTGGGCGTGGTATCCGGTTTGATTATCAGCAGTATTTACGAGCGGAGGGAGGCGGAGAAACATGGTGCTGCTTAAATTGTATTGGAGCTTTCTGCTGATCGGATTCGGAAGCTTCGGCGGTCTGTCCATGATCCCTCAGATCTCCAACCAGGTCCTCAGCAACGGCTGGATGACGGTAAATGAGGTGACGGACATTGTGGCCATTGCGGAAATGACCCCTGGCCCCCTGGGACTGAACTGCGCCACCTTTGCCGGTATGCAGGCAGCGGGGATTTTCGGTGCTGTGGCTGCCAACCTGGGGGTGCTGACCCCCACGCTGACCTTATGCGCTCTGGCGGCCATTTGCTTTCAGAAATTCAAAGACAGCCGTATCATGCAGCGGATTCTGGTAGGCGTCCGTCCTGCCTGCTTCGGCATGGTACTGGGGGTTTTGATTTCTTTGAGCATGAGCAATTATATTTCCGCCGGGACACTGCGGCTGCCCAGTCTGGCCATCGGCATTGTGGACAGCGTGCTGCTTCTGAAATACAAAATCAGCATTCCCAAAATTCTGCTGCTCAGCTGCGGCGCCGGACTGATTCTGTTCGGAGTTTTGCATCTGGCATAACGTAAGCGGGAAGGAGAAACACTTGATGAGCGATGTAGTAGAATCCATTTCTTCCAAAAGCCGGGACATGGCCCAGGTGGAAGCCCTGCTGGAGCAGGAAGGCATCCGTCTGGACGGCAATCTGGACTACACCTGCGGCATCTTTGACGATGACGGGGGACTGATTGCCACAGGAAGCTGCTTTCAGAATACCCTGCGCTGTCTGGCGGTTTCCGGCAGTCATCAGGGAGAGGGGCTACTGAACCGCATTGTCAGCCACCTGGCAGAGTACCAGGCCATGCGGGGAAATTTCCGGCTCTTTCTCTATACCAAGGTCAAAGCATCGAAATTTCTGTCGGATCTGGGATTCTATGAGATCGCCCGGGTAGATGGCAAGCTGGTTTTCATGGAAAACCGGCGCAATGGTTTTTCCGGCTACTGCGAGAATCTGGCCAAAACCCGCCGGGAAGGGGAACGGATTGGGGCAATTGTGATGAACGCCAATCCTTTCACCCTGGGACACCGGCATCTGGTGGAGCGGGCGGCGGCGGAAAATGACGTGGTGCACCTGTTCGTACTCAGCGAGGAGGCGGGCCCCATTCCCTTTGCCGTTCGCAAGCAGCTGGTACAGGCGGGGGTGGCGGATCTGCCCAACGTGGTGTGCCACGATTCCGACGCATATATGATCAGCAGTGCCACCTTCCCCAGCTATTTTCTCAAAGATGCGGACGACGTGATTCAAACTCAGGCGGCGTTGGATCTGGCGGTGTTTGAGAAAATTGCCAGAACCCTGGGTATCCAGCGCCGGTATGTGGGAGAGGAACCCAACAGCCATACCACCAGCTTGTATAACGACGTTATGGCCAAGCAAATGCCCCAAATGGGGATGGAATGCTGTATCATCCCCCGGCTGTGTACCCAAGGGCAGGTCATCAGCGCCAGTACCGTCCGTCAGGCCATCCATGACGGCCGGTTGGAAGAAGTGCGGGACATGCTGCCTTCCAGCACCTATGCCTATTTTGCCGGAGCGGAAGGAGAAAAAACCGTAGCCGCACTGAAGGCGGCCAGCAATCTGATCCACCACTAAGGAGGTGTGTTCCATGGAGGTTACCTTGCCCCAGATGCTCTTCGCCCGGGAGTGCAGAGCCCAGGAGCAGCAGGCGCTGCTGCGGCAGTATCACCTGCCGCTGATTAGCTTTACCATGAACATTGCCGGCCCGGAAAAGGACACGCCCCTGATTCGCCGGGGCTTTCAGGAAGGCTGCGGCATGCTGGAAGAAGGGCTGAAGCGGGAAAAAATCCCTGTCATGCACCGGCAAATCCGCCAGGAAGTAACCGGATGTGAAGCCTTCTATGTGGTGCAGGGTGACCCGGAGAGAATCAAAAGCCTGTGCGCCCGGGTGGAAGATTCCTGCCAGCTGGGCCGCTTGTTTGACATGGACGTGCTGAGCCCCCAGGGGGAGCAGCTGCGGCGTCAGACCGTGGGCAGGCAGGAGCGGGGCTGCATCGTCTGCGGCGCCCCCGGCCGGGGCTGTGCCTCCCGGAGGGTACATTCTGTGCAGCAGCTGCAGGAAGCAACCCGCCGTATCCTCACGGAGCATTTCCAGCAGCGGGACAGGCAGGAAATTGGAACGCTGGCTCTGCGGAGCTTGCTGGATGAGGTCTGCACCACCCCCAAACCCGGGCTGGTGGACCGGGAAAACAGCGGAAGTCACCGGGATATGGATATCTTCACCTTTACCGCCAGCGCCAGCGCCCTGGCACCGTACTTTTTGCAGTGTGCGGCCATTGGTCAGGATACCCGCACCCAGCCGCCGGAAGATACCTTCCGGGAACTGCGGGCTGCGGGAATCCAGGCGGAGCAGAGCATGTTTTCTGCCACAGGGGGCATCAATACCCACAAAGGGGCCATTTTTACCCTGGGTACGGTGTGCGGCGCGGTGGGCCGGCTGTGGACGCCGGAGCAGCCCTGCCGGGACTTGAAAACAATCCTGGATGTTTGCGCCCAGATGACGAAAGAAGCGGTGAAGCAGGATTTCGCAGCAATGACCGCTTCCGGTGAGGGAGCAACGGTTGGACAGCGGCTTTACTTAGAGCACAGCCTCACGGGCATTCGGGGAGAGGTCGCCGGGGGCTTGCCTTCTGTGAAGGAGGTGGGACTTCCTGCCTTCCGTCAGGTTCTGGCTGCGGGAAGCAGCCGGAACGATGCCGCTGCCATAGCTTTGCTTCATTTGATTGCCAAGGTTACGGATACCAATATGATTGCCCGGGGCGGTATGGAACTGGCCCGGGGGGCCATGGAGGAGGTGGGGGATTTGCTGAAACATTATCCCATGCCGGAGCCGGAACAGATCCGGCAGCTGGACAGGGCATTTGTGCAGAAAAATCTCTCCCCCGGCGGATGCGCAGATCTGCTGGCAGTGACCCTGTTTCTGCACGACTGGTGCAGCCCGGAAGCATAAAGAAAATACAAGCGCCGATTCGGAAATCAACCGAATCGGCGCTATTTTTGCGGAAAAAGACAATCAAACCGGATCAGAAAGCCCCAAAGCCCCCAGTAGCGCAGCAATCCGTTCCCGGGCCACTTCCGGGTCGAAGGGCTCCCGGGAGCGGACAAAGTGGACGAAATAATTCACGCTGGCGTGGGTAATGAAGGAGACTACAAAGGTTTCATTCTCTGTCAGCTGACTTTTGCCAGGATACAGCCGCTGGATGATCCAGGGGCGGAAGATGTTTTCCCCGAATTCCTGGACAAATTCCGGCATGGCGGCATTGATGACCTGGCGGTAAAAGACCCGGTCTTCGTTGAGTAGCTGTAAAGCGTACAAAATTCGCTCGGAAAACGGCGCTTGGCAGGCTTCCAGCTTTTTTTCCAGCTCCTGGCGGCAAATCCAGGCCAGCACATCCCGGGTGTCCTGAAAGTGGTAGTAAAAACTTTGCCGCTTCATATTGGTTTCGTCCATCAGACTCTGGACGCTGATTTTCTGAAAGGGGTGTTTCTTCATCATCTGACGAAGGGTCGCCGCAATTTTTTGCTTGGTGTTGTTGCACATAGGCTGCTCCTTTACAGAGATTCGGGGATACACACAGTAAAGGAATTATACCAAAATGCACAGTTGATTGCAAGCAAATCCAGGTCAGCTTTGTGTAAATCCCTGGGATGCACAAAGAAACATGGAAAAATTTAGCAAAATAACCGGAAGAAAGGCCCGGCCGAAGCCGGGCTTTTCTCAACAAGCGTCTACATTCTTTGTGGCAATCACCGGAACGCCGGTTCCGGCAATGTCAGGAACAATGACCTGCCCCATGTGAACCGGGGCCGGGATGTCCACATCTTTCAGAGCCTTCACACAGTCGAAAATCTTTCCTTTGGGTACATCGGAAGCGGTTTTTACCGAGACCATCCCCAGTTTGCCCCCGGTGACCCGGACGGTGCTGGTAATCACGCGGGTGGGATTGGTCATCTCTTTCCGGGCGTATTTATCGCCGTTTTTGCAGGTATTGCCTGTGACGGACAGAACCTGATCCCCTTCCATTTCCACGGTGAGAGGACAGCCCAGAGGACAGCCGATGCAGATCAAATTTACCTTTTTCATATCAGGCATCCTCCAACTTCACAAGAATTTCCGGAGCATCCCCATGCTCTTGCAGCACGCTGGCCTTCAGATTCACGGTCTCCATTTCGCCGGGAGCCAGAACCCGGGCTTTGCGCTGGAAGATCTGAGTTTCTCCGGCGTATACCACAATCCGTTTGTTCTGGTAGACATTGCCCACCCGGAAACGCAGGGGAACTACTGCATCCGCTTCCAGTTCCTGAGGACGGATGGATACAGGAACGGTGTACCGCACGCCGCCTTCACAGCGGATGGGGATTTCCCTTCCGGCGGGAGACTGGCCCTGCAAGATGTACCGGGCGGCATGGACACCGGCAGCGGCGGCTTCTTCGGAAACGTAGTCCACCAGGTCGTGAACATGGAGCACGTTGCCGGCAGCGAATACGCCGGGAATGCTGGTTTCCAGAGATTCGTTCACCGCGGGGCCGTTGGTTACCGGGTTGATGGTAACGCCTGCGCTGCGGCTCAGTTCGTTTTCCGGAATCAGGCCGCAGGACAGCAGCAGGGTATCACAGGGGTAGTGTTCTTCCGTGCCGGGAACGGGCTTGCCGTTTTCCACCCGGGCCAGGGTCACCCCTTCCACCCGTTCTTTGCCCTGAATGTCCACTACGGTGTGGCTCAGCTTCAGCGGGATGCCAAAGTCATCCAGACACTGAACGATATTCCGCTTCAGTCCGCCGGAGTAGGGCATCAGCTCGGCAACCACATGGACTTTGGCACCTTCCAAAGTCATACGCCGGGCCATAATCAGACCAATGTCGCCGGAACCCAGAATCACCACATTCCGTCCGGGCAGGTAGCCTTCCATATTCACCAGCCGCTGGGCGGTGCCTGCGGTGTAGATGCCGGCAGGACGGAAGCCGGGGATGTTCAGTGCGCCCCGGGGACGTTCCCGGCAGCCCATGGCCAGAATCACGGCCTTGGGATGAATCTGGAACAGGCCGTCCTCAGCGTTCATGGCGGTAACGGTTTTGTCCGGTGCCAGATCCAGCACCATGGTTTTCAGTTTGTAGGGAATCTGCAGCTGCTTTACCTGGTCAATGAACCGTCCGGCGTATTCCGGACCGGTCAGCTCTTCCTGGAAGGTGTGCAGGCCGAAGCCGCTGTGGATACACTGGTTCAGAATGCCGCCCAGCTCGTTGTCCCGTTCCAAAATCAGGATGCTTTCCACACCTGCTTTTCTGGCGGCAACTGCCGCGGCCAGTCCGGCGGGGCCGCCGCCGATGATGACAAGATCATATTCTTTCATAGCGGAGCCTCCTTACAGGGAATCTTTGTTGGTGCCCACAATGAGCTTGGAGTTACCACCGGACTTGGTGACCTGATCCATGGGGATTCCCAGTTCCCGGGACAGAATTTCCATGACCCTGGGACTGCAGAATCCGCCCTGGCACCGGCCCATGCCTGCCCGGGTGTGGCGCTTGACACCGTCCAGGCTCCGGGCGCCGGGGGTGCGGTGGATGGCGTCCACAATTTCCCCTTCGGTGATGGTCTCGCAGCGACAGATTACATTGCCATAGGCGGGATTTTCCCGGATCAGAGCGGCGTGGGCTTCCGGACTCAGAGTCTTGGGGTCCAGGATGCCCTTGCGGGTGCCGTCAAAGTTGGGGTTATCCTCCAGGTGGAGAATGCCGTTCACAATATCCGCAACCATCACGCCAATGGCGGGGGCGCTGGATAAGCCGGGGGACTCAATGGCGGCGCAGTCCACAAAACCGGGGGCAATTTCTCCTATGAAGAACTCGTGGCGGGCTTCATGGGCACGCAGACCGGCGAAGCTGGTGATGGTCTGCCGCAGGGGCAGGTTCTTTACGGCAATGCCGGACTTGCTGCGTACGTCGTCCAGTCCTGCCTGGGTGGTGGCGGTGCCATCTTTATCCTCTATGTCAATGGCGGTGGGGCCGACGATGGTGTTGCCGTGTACCGTAGGGGCAACCAGAACGCCCTTGCCGTATTTTCCGGGAAGCTGGAAGATGGTGTTTTTCACAAACCCCTGGGTTGCCCGGTCCAGCAGGAAGTAGTCACCTCGCCGGGGGGTAATGGTCATGGTTTCGGAAGATACCATGTTGTGAATTTTGTCGGAGTAAACACCGGCGGCGTTGACAACGGCTTTGGTTTCCAAGGTGCCCTTGACAGTGACCACCTTCCAGCCGCCGTCGATTTTCTGCACATCGGTCACTTCGCTGTCAAACTGGAACTGAACGCCGTTTTTGGCGGCATTTTCCGCCAGGGCGAAGGTCAGGCCGAAAGGACACACAATGGCGCCGGTGGGGGCATAGAGGGCGGCCACGGCGTTGTCGGAGATGTTGGGCTCCATGGCCCGCAGAGCGTCCCGCTCCAGAATCTGCAGCTGCTCTACGCCGTTTTTCAGGCCGTTTTCATACAGCGCCATCAGTGCCGGACGATCTTCTTCGCTCATCATGACCACCAGAGAGCCGTTGTTTTCATAGTGAAAATCCAGTTCTTTGGCAAGCTTCGGCATCATCCGGCTGCCCTGGACATTGAGCTTTGCCATCAGGGTACCATGCTTGGCGTCATAGCCTGCATGGACAATGGCGGAATTGGCTTTGGAAGTTCCGCAGCACACGTCCTCGGCACGCTCGACAACCAGAATCTTTCCCTTTTTGCGGGACAGTTCCCGGGCAATGGCGCAGCCGGAGACACCTGCGCCGATTATGATTACATCATACACGAAACGACCACTCCTTTCATCGATGAAGAAAAACCGGGCTTACCCCCTCCCGACAGGAACGCAGGGCAGCCCGGTGTGCATTTCCTCACGCCGGGGCCATGAATCCGGGAATCCACAGCCGCCGGCTCAGAGGAAGAATAGGGTTACCAGGGAATGATTTGGTACAGCAGCACAGCAACAATACCGCCCAGGATGGGTCCCAGCAGAGGAACGATGGCGTAATCCCAGTGGGAGGAGCCTTTGCCCTTAATGGGCAGCAGAGCGTGGGCGATACGGGGGCCAATGTCACGGGCGGGGTTCAGAGCATAGCCGGTCAGGCCGCCCAGAGACATACCGATGGATACGATGACGCCGAAGACCAGGAAGTTGCCCTGAGCACCGTTGAGGCCAGCCACCTGACCCATGCCCTTAATGGCAAAGACCAGAACGAAGGTGGCGATGGCTTCGCAAATCAGGTTGCGGCCCTTGTTGGGGATGGAAGCGCCGGTGGAGAACACGCCCAGCTTGGTGCCGGGATCTTCTGTTGCGTCAAAGTGATCCTTGAACATGATGTAGACCAGGCAGGCACCGACGAAGGCACCGGCGAACTGGGCGATGATGTAGCCGGGAACCAGGCCCCAGGCCAGAGTGCCGTCCAGGGCCAGAGCGATGGTAACGGCGGGGTTAAAGTGGGCACCGGAAGCGGCGCCGAAGATAAAGGCGGGCAGCATAACCGCAAGGCCCCAGGCAAAGGTGATCTGGATGGAGCCGGCGCCCTTCATGCCGGACTTATTCAGCGTGACGTTGGCAACAACGCCGTCGCCCAACAGGATCAGAAGCATCGTACCGATAAATTCCGCAATGTATGGTAACATAAGAATATCCTCCTTTATTCCTCGTTGTGTTGAATGAATTTCCGATCAGAATGGGCTTTTGTGAATCAATCTTCCTTTGCCCAGCCGTAGGCGGACTTGACAGCCTTCTTCCAATGCTTGACCCGGGTTTCCCGCTCCTCGGCAGGAATAGCGGGCTCGAAGGTGCGGTCGATGGCCCAGTTCTTGATAACGTCTTCCTTGCTGGCCCAGTAACCAACAGCCAGACCTGCCAGATAAGCAGCGCCCATGGCGGTGGTTTCTACACAGCGGGGACGCTGAACGGGGGCGTCGATCAGGTCGGCCTGGGTCTGCATCAGGTAGTTGTTGGCAGAAGCGCCGCCGTCAACCTTCAGAGCAGCCAGCTCAATGCCGGAGTCGGCCTTCATGGCCTGCAGAACGTCATTGGTCTGATAGCACAGGCTGTCCAGGGTGGCCCGGATGATATGATACTTATTGACACCACGGGTCAGGCCAACGATGGTGCCACGGGCGTACTGATCCCAGTAGGGAGCGCCCAGACCGGTGAAGGCGGGAACCACATAGCAGCCGTTGGTATCCTTGACCTTCAGGGCCATGTACTCAGAGTCGGGGGAGGAGTCGATCAGCCGCATCTCGTCACGCAGCCACTGAATGGCGGCGCCGGCAACGAAGATGGAGCCTTCCAGTGCGTACTCGACCTTGCCGTCCAGGCCCCAGGCGATGGTGGTAACCAGACCGTTGTTGCTGAATACGGGCTTTTCACCGGTGTTCATCAGCATGAAGCAGCCGGTACCGTAGGTATTCTTGGCTTCGCCGGGGGTGAAGCAGGTCTGGCCGAACAGAGCAGCCTGCTGGTCACCGGCAGCACCGGAGATGGGGATGGGTGCGCCGAAGAACTGTGCCAGGGTTTCACCGTAGACGCAGCTGCTGGGCTTGGCCTCAGGCAGCATGCACTTGGGGATATTCAGCTCTGCCAGAATCTCGTCGTCCCACTGCAGGGTGTTGATGTTGAACAGCATGGTACGGGAGGCGTTGGAGTAGTCGGTGACGTGGGCCTTGCCGCCGGTGAGTTTCCAGATCAGCCAGGTTTCCACAGTGCCGAACAGCAGTTCGCCCCGCTCTGCACGCTCTCTTGCGCCGGGGACATTTTCCAGCAGCCAGTGCAGCTTGGTGCCGGAGAAGTAGGCGTCAATCACCAGACCGGTCTTGGCCCGGAAGTTGTCGGTCAGACCCTTTTCCTTCAGACTGTCGCAGTACTCACTGGTTCTGCGGCACTGCCAGACAATGGCATGGTGAATGGGTTCGCCGGTGGTTTTATCCCAGACAATGGTGGTTTCACGCTGATTGGTGATGCCGATGGCGGCAATGTCCGCTGCGGTGACATTGAGATTTGCCATGGCCTTCTGTGCAACCTCCAGCTGGGTGGACCAGATTTCCAGAGCGTCATGTTCAACCCAACCGGGCTTGGGGAAGTACTGGGTGAATTCCTTCTGGGCAACGGAACACATCTCGCCCGCTTCATTAAACAAAATGCAGCGGTTAGAGGTAGTACCCGAGTCCAATGCCATAATGTACTTTGCCATTGCGTAATTCCTCCTCTGTTATGCTGGTTTGTTTTGCTTGGTTCCGATACTGAACCAAGCGCCTTGTATTCAGTGTAACGCATATTGCTGGAAAAGTCATTTGACACATTTTGACATTTGTAAAAAACGTCGAAAATTGTACATAGATTTTACAAAATTTGGTTATAATTTATAAAATGCAGTGATGATGCTGAAAAACGCTCAAAAAGTCACTGACTTTTTGAGCGTTTTCGATAGAATTCAGTGTTTCAGAAGCAATGTGGTCAGTTCCGCCATGGTTTTTCCCCCGGGAATGGCGGTGCTGCCGTCGATGACCGTCAGGGGAACCCGGGTGATGTTGTAGGCGCTGACCAGCTGGGGATACAGGTTCGCATCAATCATGTGGGCGGTGACCAGAGGATTTTCCCAGGCGATGCGCTGGGCATGGGCCACCAGCTGGGCACAGTGCTGGCAGCTTAAGGAGACGCACACCTGCAAAACCATGGGCTTTTTCAGTTTGCCGATGTCTTTTAAGGTGGGCTTGTCCAGGGGCTTGGCGGCCTGTCCGGCGCAGAGCACAGCGGCAGCAAAGGCGGTGATTTCCTTCCCGCCGGGGATGCCGTGGAAGATCATCCGGGGCACTTCGCCGGCAGGGGCTACACCGGTGGCGGGCAGCAGGGAGGTATCCATTTTTTGGGACAATTCCGATTCCTGGGCAGGATTGGGAAAACTACAGCTGAGTTTGGGGGAAAGAGAGGCAAGATGGTTCAAAAAGCAGACCATTTCCCGGCTTTTGTCATCGGTTCCGGCAAAGCAGGTCAGCTCCACCGGGGTAGTCAACTTTTGCAGCAGAAGCGTCAGCTGGGATTCCAGCTCAGGAGAAATCAGCGCACTTCGTTCCATGCTCGTCCTCCTTACAGCAGTCCTACCAGATCCAGGCTGGGGGTCAGGGTTTCGGCGCCGGGCTGCCAGCTGGCGGGGCAGACCTGGTCACCATGCTCGGCAACAAACTTGGCAGCCTGGACCTTGCGCAGCAGTTCCTTGCCGCTGCGGCCGATGCCCAGGTCATGGATTTCATACAGCACCACTTCTCCGGCGGGATTGAGCAGGAACGTGCCCCGCAGAGCCTGGCCTTCCTCTTCAATCAGCACCCCAAATTGCCGGGCCAGCGCCCCTGCCGGGTCGGCCAGCATCACGAAGGGCAGCTCCCGGATGGTATCGGAAGCATCTGCCCAGGCCTTGTGTACGAAATGGGTATCCTCGCTGACGGAGAAAATCTGGCATCCTTCTTGCTCAAATTCCGGCTGCAGCTGCCCCAGCTCTTTCAGCTCCGTGGGGCAGACGAAGGTAAAGTCGGCGGGGTAGAAGAACAGTACGCTCCACCGGCCCAGAAGGTCGTCCTGGGTATATTGCCGGCTGCTTCCCTGGCAGTAGCCGTAAACGCAGAAAGGCTCCAGGGGCTTTCGAATCAGATTGGTCATGGCAGTGCTCCTTTCAGTGTAGTTTGGATACTGTTATTATATCCGGGGTCGGGAATTGGCGCAAGGGCGGAAAGCTCCAAAATCTGGTATGGGCCTTTGTCACTTTCCGAGCAGTGTCAAAAGCGGGGGGAAAATCCCTTGCTTTTTTGCCTGAGGGTTGGTATACTCCAAGAAAAGGGGTAGTATGGATTTAGGCTCCTTTTTCACAAACAGGAAATCCACAAAGGAGGACAATGCAGTATGAAGGACGAAAGCAAACGCAGCCTGGGCCTGACCAATATGAACGGAATCACCGAAGAAGATGATCGTACCTGCGGCCTCAATGACATGAATTGCCTGGACACCCAAGAGGAAAAGAAATACGCACTCAGTGACATGAACGCCGTGGGTGAGGACGATGATACCACCTGCGCTCTGGATGACATGAACTGCCTGGGACAGGATAAGTAAGCTTTTTAACCAGGAGAAATCAAAATGAAACGCCCGGCTGCGAAGCAACGCAGCCGGGATTTTTTTAAAAATACAGTTCCGTAGCCAGATTGCCGTGGACATAATAACACACGGCCTTGCGGATAAACTCTTCCGTCACCCCGAATCGTTCCGCCAGTTCCCATACCTCAGTGCAGCCCTGGGCCACCGCATCGTCCAGGTCGTCCACGGGAATCAGGGTGGAAATTGCCCACTTGTCCGCCCGGTTTTCGTGGCGGCGGCGGTAATCGATGGCGGCATAGATGTTGTAAAAGCTGCCTGTGACGCAGTGCCCCAGTTCGTGACTCAGGTGCACCCGCTCCTGGGTACCTCCGTCACAAACCGACGGGTCCATACCCACAAAGCAGGCACCATCCTCCCGCATCACGGACATGGAGCCGTTTTCCGGAAGGGGGAAGGGAAAAACCTCTATATGCTGTTGTCTGGCAATGTCATAGAGGGCTTGGGTCTGCATGGTTACTCCTTCTTTTCTGCCTCTCTTTGCTTGACGAAGGCGGCAAACCGCTTTACCTCTTCGTACATGGCGTCGGTGATTTCTCCGTCGCCTCCAAAAAGGGCAAATTTAATCTGCTCATCGCTGACTCCCTGGGAAGGATTCCCGGGGAGTTTTTCTTCTGTCTGGCCCAAAAGGTAGTCGGTGCTGACGCCGAAATACTCCGCCAGCTTACCAGCGGTGGAACCATTGGGTTTTCCGCCGGCTTTCCACTTGGCAACCGCAGAGCGGTTCAGACCGATGTCGGTGCAGGCGCGGTAGACGCTGACGCCTTTTTCGTCGCACAAGGCTTTGAATCTGTTAAAAAACACAAAAGTTCCCCCTTACCATTTGTGCAATTCGCAGAAGATTACAAAAGTAGCTTATTACACCTTGACAGGTGACTAAAGTAGCAATATAATGCAGGTGAGCAAGTTACTTAAGTAATCAAATGTGATTGAAATAACTTGAATATGCGTACAGCATATCATATTTGCTTACTTTCGTCAACATTCTACGAATACTTCTGTAGACTTGCGCAAGAAAAGGACGAAATTCCGGCAGGGGATGCTGCATCCCCAGAATACCAGAAATTCCGTCCAACAAAACGGGTACAATGCAATATCATCAAATCATCAAGGAGGAACAACGATGGATACATTACAGATGCAGGTCAATACGTTGATGCGGCTGTGCACAGCTCGAAATGAAGAGGAGCGCACAGTTCTGCGGGAGGATTTGCGGCGACTGATGGTCCCGGAACAGCCCAAAGAAAGAAACCCCGAGAAGGTGATCCGCCAGATTCTGCTGGAGCTGGGAGCGCCGGATCACCTGGTGGGACACCCGTACATGATTCAGGCCATTTTGCTGGTGGTGGAGAACCGGACCTATATCCACAACATCACCTTCGGTCTGTATCCCCAGGTGGCGGCCCACTTTGACACCACCGCCGCCCGGGTGGAGCGGGCTCTGCGGCACCTGATTGAGGTGACCTGGAGCCGGGGCGACTGGGAGGTGCTGGGCCGGTACTTCGGCAATACCATCAGCCAGGATCGGGGCAAGCCCACCAATGGCGAATTTGTGGCCCGGATTGCCAATGTGGTGCGCCAGCGCCTGGAGGATGTGGCATGAGATTACGCAGCGCCTTTGGCCAGGGCGGCAATGGCCAGCGCCAGCTGCCGGGCTGCAATCAGGGCTTCTGCATGGGTATTCCCGGCGGCGCCTACTTCAATCAGCAGCCCGCCGGGGCACAGATCCTGATTGAACCGGGATGCGCGCAGCTGCAGCGGGCGCATCAGCCCGGGGGACTGGTATTGCAGCTGGGTGTGAAGCTTCAGGGCAACAGACAGGTTCTGCTCATACTGTTCGTGGTTGGTTCCCAACACAATCATCAGCTGGGCCGAGGATTCCCCATCCACCTGGGCCAGGGTTCTGAGCTGACCGGAACCGTCGCCGGCGGCATCCCGGTGCAGATCCAGCACCAGCTGGATGCTGGGGTATTGCTCCAGATACTTCGTGATGGACTCCCGGGCGTGGACATAGGAGCCATTGTAAGAGGGGTAATCGTGGATTTCCCGATCCTGGATGGCAGTGATGCCGTACTGCGCCAGAATTTCTGCGACCTGTTCGCCGATGGAGAGCATGTTGTAGCCTTCATCCAGGGTGCGCCAGAGGGCGGTTTCGGCGTAATCTTCCCCGGCTTTGGTATAGCTTTCCGTGGTGTGGGTGTGGACAATCAGGACGGTGGGGTCCGGACCGGTGAGATCCCAGGCAAGGGGCTGGGAAAGCAGCGCAGCAATGTCCGGATCTTTGCTGGCAGCGTAGGTAATTTCCAGGGTTTCCGGCTCGGAAAAGGCCGCAGCGGGAACCAAATCCGGTAAAGATGGGACAGCCGGGGGAGATTCCATGAAATCCGGCGAAAAAACGCTCTGAGACGACGGAAACCGGACGTCTCGTCCGGTTTCCAGGTATGTAAAAAATGCGGCGGTATTGGGCTGAATCAGCCAAAGCAGAAGCTTTTCCGGCAGACCCATGGCAAACATCCGAAATACAATGGCACAGGCCAGGGCTGCCAGCCCCACCCGTAGGGATCGGTTCTGCTGATTCAAATTCCCCTGCCTCCTTTGGTAGTGTCCCGGTCAGTCGGTTCTTTTCGGTTGCCATTTTGGGCGGGTGCGCAGCTGAAGCCGCAGCTGCTGGAAAAATTCCGTGAGCAGCGTCCGGCATTCTTCCTCCCGCACGCCCATTTCCACCTGGGGATGGTGGTTAAAGGCCATGGAAAACAGACTGCACACCGACCCGGCGGCGCCGCATTTGGCATCGCTGGCACCGTACACCACCCGGGGAATCCGGGCGTTGATGATGGCTCCGGCGCACATGGGGCAGGGCTCCAAGGTTACATACAAGGTGCACTCCCACAGCCGCCAGCCACCCAGATTCCGGCAGCTTTCCGCAATGGCCTCCAATTCCGCGTGAGCCAGGGCGGATTTGTCCCCTTCCCGGCGGTTGCGGCCCCGGCCGACAATTTCATTGTTTCGGACAACGACACAGCCCACCGGCACTTCCCCGGCGTCAAAGGCTTCTTTTGCCAGCTTCAGGGCTTCGTCCATAAAGTACAGATCATCCATGATATCAGCTCCTTTGGCCATATCATACCTGAAAAAGCCCGCTGTGAAAAGAAGAATTTTCCGTATCTTTGTCCTGCGGCTCCCAGTATACCACGGCAGGAAAAGAAATTTTGTTGAAGCGCGTCCTCACGCCCCGGAAAAATCCGGCCGCTGGGGAACGGAAGAAAGGGAGGAATCCATGTATTTGGAATTTCCGTATACGTTATTTTACGATGAACAGGCAGCCATTCCCGGGGGATTCTGCGAAACATGCGGCTGCGAGTGCTACGCCCCGGGTCTGCACTGCCTGCGCTGCGAAAGGAGGCGGCTATGACATTAGCGGAATTAAGCCCCATGTATGAAGCGGCGGCAGTGCCCCTTCGTCTTCGGCTGCGGCAGCTGCGGCTGATGCTGGCCCAGACCCAGGACCCGGAAGAGATTTTTCACATCAAACGCAGGATTCAGGAACTGACGCCCATGCTGACCCAAATGAACGAACTGGCGGAACTGACGGCCCATTATTATGACAGGGGGTACTGGAGAAGTGAAAAATACACCTTATGACGGCTATCTTGGTCCCCGTCTGCCCCGACAGGTGCAGCTCAGCCGCATCCGGCAGGTGATGCAGGATGAACTCACCCCTTTGCAGCGGGAAACCCTGATGGCCTGTTACTTTGAGAAAAAATCCCAGGTGGAGTTCGCCCGGGAACGAGGGGTGAGCAAAAGCACCGTCTGCCGCACCCTGAAACGGGCGGAAAGGAAACTGCGGCGTTTTTTGCGGTATTAAGGAACCTCTGAATAATTCGTCTTCTGCCGTCAGCTCTCGCCGATTGAATCAGAGCTTCCTTAAAAAATTCTGCCAGGCAATATTACCTGGCAGAATTGTGTGTTGAAAAGGAAAATTATACCCCAAAGTCCTTCACGGCTTGCTTCAACATTTCCCGGATGGGCAGGTGGTAGGGGCAGCGCTCTTCGCAGGCGCCGCAGCCGACGCAGTCGGAGGCCTTTTTCTCCAGACCTGCGTAGCGGTCCTTGGCCCAGTCGGCAAGACCATAGCGCTGGAGGTAACCCTCGAACAGGAACACGTTGGAGATGCTGATTCCCACGGTACAGGGCTGGCAGTAATTGCAGCGGCGGCAGAACTGGGTGCCCAGCTGATCCCGGACCTGCTGGAATTTGGCCTTTTCCTCCTCGGTCAGAGGAGCGGTGTTGGACACGGCAGCCAGATTCTGCTGCAGCTCCTTGGGCTCCGCCATGCCGGGAATGACCACGGTTACGTCGTCATTGGCGCAGATGTAGCGCAGGGCCAGATTGGCATCTTCAATGGCACCGCCGGCCAGGGGCTTCATGCAGATAAAAGCGATGTTCTTTTCGGCACACTGATGGATCAATTCCTGACCCTGGCTCTCCACAATGTTGTAGGGGAACATAATGGTTTCCACCCAGTCCATTTCCAGAGCCATCTTGAAGGTATCCAAAGAGTGGGCGGTAACACCCAGGTGACCAACTTTTCCGGCAGCCTTGGCTTCCAGCAGCGCTTCCAGAGCGCCGCCGGGAGCAACCACCTGCTCCAGCTGGGCGGTGGTGGGGTTGTGAATCTGGTACAGGTCAATGTGATCGGTGCGCAGGTTTTTCAGGCTGGTTTCGATGTCCTTTGCCATAGCCTCCCGGGTTCTGGACATGCTCTTGGTGGCCAGGACAAAATCCTCCCGAATACCCTCGAGAGCGTAGCCTAAGTATTCTTCACTGACGGTATAGCCCCGGGCGGTGTCGATGTAGTTGACGCCCGCGTCCTTCAGCTGGTGAATCAGGGTTTTGGTGCCTTCGGCATCAATGCGCTGGATGGGAATGCCGCCGAAGCCCAAACGGGAAATCTTCAGGCCGGTCTTGCCCAAAATGCGATATTCCATGGAATCTACCTCCTAAAAGTTCTTTCTGTCATTATAGCGAGGGATGTAAGCAAATGCAATAACTTCCCGAAAAAGGGACTACTTTCCCAGTTCCAGATTTTTCCGGTAGGCTGCAATCACGCAGTCCATGGCGGCGCCCCGGAAGCCCCGCTGTTCCAGAATCCGGATGCCTTCAATGGTGCTTCCACCGGGAGAGCAAACCGCGTCCTTCAGAGCGCCGGGGTGCTGACCGGAAGCCAGGAACATCTCTGCAGAGCCGGAGAGCATCTTTGCAGCATAGGCCATGGCCTTGGCCCGGGGCAGGCCGCAGGCAACGGCACCGTCGGCCAGGGCTTCCAGCAGTACATAGGCATAGGCCGGGCCGCTGCCGGACAGGGCGCTGGCAGCGTCAATCAGCCGCTCTTCCAGCGGGTCCAGCAGGCCGCAGGGGGCCATGTCTTGCAGCCAGTCGGACAGATCGACCTCCGTGACCAACGGGTTGGTACAGTAGGGAATCACGCCCATGCCCACGGCTGTGGGGGTGTTGGGCATGATGCGGATGATGGGAACCTCCGTTCCCACAAACTCCTGAATCTGAGCCATGGTCAGACCTGCCGCCATGGTAATCAGCACAGGCTTGCGCTGGGCCAGCACCGGTGCCAGAGGGGCGAGCATATCAGCCATCATATGGGGCTTGACTGCCAGGAAAATCCGCTGGCAGGACTGAGCAATGGTTTGGTTGTCGCCGTAGGAAATCCCCAGTTCTTCCGCAAGGGCTTTGGCCTTGCCGGAGCGGTCGGAAACCAGAATGTCTTTGCTGCTGCGGCTCAGTGCCCGGGCGACAGCGCCGCCCATGTTGCCGCAGCCGATAAATCCGTATTTCATAGCAGCCTCCTTACCGGATGTGTCCGGTGCCGTGAATGATGTACTTGTAGGTGGTCAGTTCCCGCAGACCCATGGGGCCCCGGGCGTGGAGCTTCTGGGTGGAAATGCCCATTTCGCAGCCCAGGCCAAATTCGCCGCCGTCGGTGAAGCGGGTGGAGGCGTTGACATAAACTGCTGCACTGTCCACCCCGGCAGTGAACATCTGCTCTGCTTCCGGGCTTTGGGTGATGATGGATTCGCTGTGACCGGTGGAGTGGGCGGCAATGTGAGAAACCGCTTCCTCAACCCCGTCCACGCATTTGACTGCCAGAATGTAGTCAAGGAACTCGGTGTCAAAGTCCATTTCTCCTGCCGCCTTGCCGGGGATGATAGCAGCGGCGGTTTCGTCCAGCCGAAGTTCCACCGGATGGGCGGCGTTCAATACCAGCCGGTCATGGAGCATGGGAAGAAAGGCGGGGGCGATGGCCTTGTCCACCAGCAGCACCTCTTCGGCATTGCACACGCTGGGGCGGCTGGTTTTGGCGTTTTCTACAATGTTCAGTGCCATGGACAGGTCGGCGGTTTTCTCCACATACACATGGCAGATGCCGGTGCCGGTGGCGATGCAGGGAACGGTGGCAGTACGCACGCAGGTGTTAATCAGCCCGGCGCCGCCCCGGGGAATCAGAAGATCTACATAGCCATTGGCGGTCATCAAAGCGGTAGCGCTGTCCCGGGAGGTGTCCTGCACCAGATTCACCGCCGTTTCCGGGATGCCCTGCTGCTTCAGACCCGCCCGGAGGGCGGTGACAATGGCATTGGCGCTGCGGAAGGCTTCCTTGCCGCCCCGGAGAATGCACACATTGCCGCTTTTTAAAGCCAGAGCGGCGGCGTCGCTGGTGACGTTGGGACGGCTTTCATAGATAATGGCGACCACGCCCATGGGAACGGAAACTTTCTGAATTTGCAGTCCGTCGCTGCGGGTGTGTTCTTCCAGCACCAATCCTACCGGGTCAGGAAGCGCTGCCACCTCCCGGATGCCCTGGGCCATTGCAGCAATCCGGGAACCGGTCAGCAGCAGCCGGTCCAGCGTGACCTGAGACACGGTGCCTTTGGCCGCTTCCAGATCCAGGGCGTTGGCACTCAGAATGGCTTGCTCCTGCTCCAGCAGGGCGTCGGCCATGGCGTTGAGGGCGGCGTTTTTCTGCGCGGATGTCAGGCAGGAAACCTGGGCTTTTGCAGCCTTGGCTTGTTCCAGCGTAGTTTTCATAGTCATTCCTCCCGGGTAAAGGTTGTGCCGATGTTCTGACCGTCCAGAATACGGTAGAGGTTGTCCGGGTCATTGCCGTTGGCGATGACCATATCGCAACCGCAGCTCAGGCAGATTTCCGCTGCCCGAAGCTTGGTGACCATACCGCCGGTGCCTTGCTGGGAACTGCTGACTCCTGCCAGCTGGCGGACGCTGTCATCCAGCCGGGTAATCCGGTGCAGCAGCTGGGCGTCGGGATGGGTATGGGGGTCGGCGGTGTACAGACCGTCAATATCCGACAGCAGAATCAGAAGGTCTGCCCCGATGCTCTGGGCCACAATGGCGGCCAGGGTATCGTTGTCACCGATGACGATTTCTTCTGTGGCCACGGTGTCGTTTTCGTTCAGAATGGGCAGGGCGCCCAGTTCCAGCAGCCGGTTCAGGGTGTTGGTAAAATTGGCGTGGCGGCGCTCGTTTTTGGTATCGTCGCCGGTAATCAGCAGCTGGGCCACGGTGTGGTGGTACTCTCCGAAAATCTTGTCGTAGAAGTACATCAGTTCGCACTGTCCCACAGCAGCTGCTGCCTGCTTGGTAGGGATATCTCCGGGCCGCTGCCGCAGACCCAGCTTACCCACGCCCATGCCGATGGCGCCGGAGGAAACCAGAATCAGCTCGTGGCCTGCATTTTTGATGTCGCTCATGACCTTGCACAGCGCTTCTACCCGGCGAATGTTCAGGTGTCCCGTGGGGTGTGCTAGGGTGGAAGTGCCGATTTTCACTACAATGCGCATACGCATCCCTCCCGGAGAAAAAGAATTTTCTGCAATTATAGCACCGGGCCACAATAAAATAAAGAGGAATGCAAAAAAATGGACACCTTTCGGCGTCCATTTTTTTGGAAAGATTAACTCCTGTGTATCCCGAACAGCGGCTTTGCCACCCGCTTGTACAGCAGCAGGGTCAGCAGGGAGATGATGGTCCCTTTGATCAGGTTCAAAGGTGCTACACAGAGAATCACAAAGCTGGTGACGCTGTTGATGCCGCCTCGGATTTCTGCACCCATGGCAAGGATGGCTTCCAGGGGGATGCCGTACAGCTCGGCAAATTTCGGCAGCAGATACACTGCGTTGAAGGCAGTGCCGAAAACGGTCATGGAGAGCGTGCCCAGAATCATGCCGATGATGGCGCTGTGCTTGCTCTTGTGGGCGTGATACCAGATGGTAGCCGGCAGAACAAAGGCGCAGCCTACCACAAAGTTGGCAAGATCGCCTACGAAGGCGGTGGAAGTGCCTTTCAGCAGCAGTTTCAGCAGAATTTTCACGCCTTCACAGACCACCGTAGCGCTGGGTCCCAAGTAAAAGCCGCACAGCAGCACCGGCAGTTCCGAAAAGTCCAGTTTGTAGAATTCCGGCGCAATCAGCAGCAGGGGGAAGTCCAGCATGTGCAGCACGGCGGCAATGGCGGCGCAGATGCCGATCAGGCACACCCGCCGGGCGGGGGTTACGGTGCGCTTCTGGGGCAGGAACCGTTCCGCCAGATGGGCCAGCAGAGTCAGAACCACTACCAGCACCACACACATCAGCACGAACGTTACATTGCCTTGAAACTGCTCCCAAAGGTTTGTCATAATTGGTCACCTCGTAAAAAGAATACGCCCTGGGGATAGCCCCAGGGCGCGAAAATAAACGCAATTGTGTGCAATGTGGCACATTTGCGTATCTTCTTCCATCCAGACTATACTGTCGGTTCCGGAGTTGCACCGAATCAACGCCTAAGCGCTCGCGGACTATACCGCCGGTGGGGAATTGCGCCCCGCCCTGAAGATACTGTTCAGTTCCCCTACAAGATAGCACGGCTTCGGCCTCTTGTCAAGAGGGCGCGGCTGTAGTAGAATAAAAACGAAAAAGCCCCAAACCATCCCGGATGTTGGGACAGTCTGGGGCGCAGATTTCAGCGGGCGGTATCCGGATTCCCGGTGGTCTGGGGTACGGTTGCAGCGGCAGTGGCGGAAGTGGGTGCTGTGGTTGCTGCCGAGGGTGCCGGTGCGGTAGTGGCAGAGGTGCCGGACTGGGGCATTTTGAAACCGCGAATGTGCCCCTTTGCTGCGGTATCCGTTACATCGCCGCCGATGATCTCATTTTTGTATACCAGCACGGTGGCGTACACCGGTTCGCTGGCACCGGGGTAGTTGTTGAGTTGGTAGACATAACGCATCACGCTTTTTCCGGCGTATTTGCTCAGATCGTAGCCCTGGCTTTTTTGCAGCTGGTTGTAGCGGTCGAATGCTTCGCTGGTTTCCTGGGGAATTTTCACCTGGCTGGATTGTACCGGGGAAGTGGTCACATCCCAGCCGAAGGTTTTCAAGAATTCCACCCGGGCGTCGTTGCTGCTGGCGGCGGCGGGAGCGGCGGTCTGGGCAGAATCTCCGCCGCCCAGCAGCAGAATCAGCGACAGAACCAGCGCGGCCACTGCTGCCAGTGCCAGCATGATTTTTTTCATATCGACCTTTGCGGTCATAACCATCATAGATTGATCCCTCCTGTTTTCCATCGGTGCTACAGCCTATGCCGGGAGGGACGAGGATAGAACGGAGGACGTATGCAGCGATTGGACAAATTCCTGTGCGACAGCGGCGCAGGCACCCGCAGCCAGGTGAAACTCATTCTGAAAGCCGGACGGGTGGCAGTGGACGGCAAGCGGGAAACCGATGGCAGCCGGAAAATTGACCCGGATAGCCAGAAAATAACCCTGGATGGGGAAGTGCTGGGGGGAAAATACCGGGCGGTATTTCTGATGAACAAACCGGCAGGCTACGTTACCGCTACGGAAGACCCCAGAGAACCCACGGTAATGGAGCTTCTGCCCCAGGACATCCGGTATCTGGATCTGAAGCCTGTGGGACGGCTGGACAAGGCTACGGAGGGGCTGCTGCTGTTTACCAACGACGGAGACCTTTTGCACCGGTTGATCTCCCCGAAAAATCAGGTGCCCAAGGTCTACTATGCCCGCCATGAGGGACAGGCAGGGGAAGAAGATGTCCGGGCCTTCCGGGATGGGTTGGTGCTGGGAGACGGAACCCGGTGTCTCAGCGCCAAGCTGGAACCTTTGGGGCCGGGAGAGAGCCGGATTACCATCTGCGAAGGAAAATATCACCAGGTTCGCCGGATGATGGCCAGCCGGAATATGACGGTATTGTATCTGGAGCGGCGGCAGGAGGGGCCGCTTTCCTTGGGAGAACTGCCCAGAGGAAGCCTGCGCCAGCTGACCGACCAGGAGATTCAGGAGCTGGTGCAGCTGTAATATGGGCTGTCAGTCCTTCCTGTCGGTCAATTTGCTGGTAATTTTCCCCTGGTTTTCCACTTGCCCAGGGCTGCAGTGGGAATATTACCTAAAAACCATGACATATTTTGCAGTAAAATGTCAAAAGGTACTTGCAATATGCGCAAAAGCTGTGTATAATGAAAAGGTAAATTTGTGAAATGCGCATTTATGCAAGATACTAAGGAGTGACAGAAAGATGTCCAACAGTGTTTTTCAGAGCGTAATTGTCCAGCTCAGAGATGTTTCTGACCGTACCTTCGGCGTAATCGACACCGAGGGAAGCGTGGTTTCCTGCACCGATATGTCCATGCTTGGTGAGCGCTGGACGGAAGCTGCCCTGAAAGTGGGCAACGCCTCCGACAGTATGGTTACCTTCGCCCAGAAGACCTTCAAGGCCATTGTGGGCAACTCCAACTATTTTGAGTATGCCGTGTTCTGCACCGGCGACGATGAAATGGCCCGCAGCTTCTGTACCATGGCCTACATCGCCCTGAACGATGCCAAGACCTTCTACGAAGAGAAGCACGACCGGGGCACCTTTGTCAAGAATATCATCATGGACAATATTCTGCCCGGTGATATTTACATTCGGGCCAAGGAACTGCACTTTGCCACCGACGCTCCTCGGGCGGTGTTCCTGGTGCGCCAGGTAGGACACAGCGATGTGGCCACCATGGATGTGCTGATGGGTATGTTCCCGGACAAGATGCAGGATTTTGTTCTGTCCATCAACGAAAATGACATTGCCGTGGTCAAGCAGATCACCCTTTCCACCACCGGTGAGGAGCTGGAGAAGATCGCTTCCGATATGGAAGAGACTCTGAAAAATGAGCTGCGGATCAAGACCGTCATCGGCATCGGCACCGTGGCGGAGCATTTGCGGGAACTGGCAGACTCTTACAAGGACGCCCAGACCGCCATTGACGTGGGCAAGGTCTTTGACACGGAAAAGAGCATCATCAATTACGAGAATCTGGGCATTGGCCGTCTGATTTACCAGCTGCCCACCACGCTGTGCGAAATTTTCCTCAGCGAAGTATTCAAGAAGAATTCCATCGATTCTCTGGATCAGGAAACCCTGTTCACCATCAACAAGTTCTTTGAGAACAACCTGAACGTTTCGGAAACCTCCCGGAAGCTGTTCGTCCACCGCAACACCCTGGTGTACCGGCTGGAAAAGATCAAGAAGCTTACCGGCCTGGATCTGCGGCAGTTCGACCATGCCATTGTCTTTAAGGTGGCGCTGATGGTGCGCAAGTACCTGACTTCCCGGGAAAACCGCTGATTATGAAACTCTTTTGCGGGGCTGCGTTGCGCAGCCCCGCTTTTTGTGAATTGGCAAAACACAAGATAGGGGTCCATAAAAAATGGCAACCACAAGAACCGGGATTTCTCCAATTTCTCCCACTGAAAAATTGTGGAATTTTTGTGAATTCTTTGAATTCACCGGATTTTCCCCCAATTATGATTGACATTGACCTGTCAATGTGTTACAATTCGGTTACACTGCGGGCAGAATTCGGTGTAATCCGTGCTGCCCAAATACAGGAGATTATGTGTATGATACAATTTATTGATGTCGTAAAATCCTACGAGCAAGGAAACAACGCCCTCAACGGTGTTACCATGCAGATCGAGGACGGCGAATTTTGTTTCCTGGTGGGGCCTTCCGGCTCCGGTAAGTCTACCATCATCAAACTGATCACCGGTGAGCTCAAGCCCACCTCTGGTGCTGTCCATGTCAACGGCTATTCTCTGGAGCGGATTCGCCGCCGGGAGATTCCCTACCTGCGCCGTACCGTCGGCGTTGTGTTCCAGGACTTCCGTCTGATTGATAAGATGACGGTTTATGAGAACGTGGCCTTTGCCATGCGTGTGGTAGGCGCCAAGGAAAAGGAAATCAAGGAACGGGTGCCCTATGTACTGGAACTGGTGGGACTGGAAGGCAAGATGAGCCGCCATCCCAATGAGATGTCCGGTGGTGAGCAGCAGCGTCTGGCCATTGCCCGGGCGCTGGTGAACAACCCTTCCACCATCATCGCCGACGAGCCTACCGGTAACCTGGACCCGGAGCGCTCCTTTGAAATCATGGCTCTGCTGCAGGAAATCAACAACCTGGGCACCACCGTTCTGGTGGTTACCCACGCCCAGAACCTGGTGGAGCTGTTCGGCAAGCGGGTCATCGCCATTGACGAGGGCCTGGTAGTCCGGGACGGAACAGAGGAGGAAAACGACGATGAAGCTGAATAATCTGGGATATCTGCTGAAAGAAGGCTTCCGGGGTATTTTCCTCCATGGATTTATGTCCTTCGCCGCTGTGTGTGTTACGGTGGCCTGTCTGGTCATCGTGGGCAGCTTCTCCATTCTGGCCTACAACCTGGACATCATGGTGGAGGAACTGAACAAGACCAGCGAAATCCTTGTCTACATAGACACCGACCTGTCCGATGCCGAAGCCAAGAGCATCGGTACCAAAATTAACCTCTTGGACAATGTGCTCCAGTCCACCTTTATCTCCCGGGAACAGGCTCTGGAAGATTTCATCGCTGACCATGACGGCGACAGCGCCTTCAGCGGCGTTCAGGCTCAGGACCTGCGTCACCGGTATGTGGTTGTTCTGGAAGACAATACCAAGATGCAGCAGACCGATGAGCAGCTCAAGCAGCTGCCCGGCGTAGCCAAGACCGACGCAGCCTACGAGCTGGCAGAAGGCTTTACCACCATCCAGAATGTGCTGCACATGGTCTCCATTGCCATCATCGCCGTGCTGCTGGTGGTGTCTCTGCTGATTATTTCCAACACCGTTAAGCTGGCCATGTACGACCGTAAGGACGAGATCGCCATTATGAAAATGGTGGGTGCCACCAACGGCTTTATCCGGCTGCCCTTCGTGGTGGAAGGCTTTACCCTGGGCATGATCGGCGCGGTTCTGGCCTTCGGTTTGGAGTGGGTGGCATACGATTCCATGATCCGTAAGATTACGGAGGTTGACTCTCTGCAGCTGTTTACCTTCGTTCCGTTCCAGGAAGTCCTGATCCCCATGGTTGCGGTGTTCGGCGCCGCCGGTATGTTTGTTGGTATCGTGGGCAGCTGGACCTCCATCCGGAAGTTCATGGATGTGTAAATTCCAAATCAAAAGAAGGACCCTTAGCTTATGCGTAAAAATAAAAAAGCACATTCCCTGATCTGCCTTCTTTTGGTGGGTGTGATGCTTGCCGGTGCACTGCCGGTCAATGTCCGGGCGGCTTCTTCCTCGGAAATCCAGAAGGAAATTGACGCCCTGGAGGAGAAAAACGCTGCCATTCAAAAAGAAATTGATGCCATCCAGGGCCAATATGATGCCAACTACAGCGACATGCAGGACATTGTGGCTCAGAAAAGTGCGATTGACCAGGAGATTACCCTGCTGAGCACCAAAATTGAAGCCACAAACGAGCAGATCTCTGCCTACAGCCAGCTGATTGCGGATACCCAGGAAAAGCTGGATTCTGCAAAAGAGGAACTGCGCACCCTGAGCCAGCAGCACCGGGAGCGGATCCGGGTGATGGAAGAGCAGGGCAAAATGTCCTACTGGGAAGTCATTTTTGAGGCCAACAGCTTTACGGAGCTTCTGGACCGGCTGAATATGATTGAGGAAATCAATGCTTCCGACCGTAAGCGGATTGAGGAAATGCGGATTGCCGCAGATATTGTCAACGCAACCCAGCTGAATCTGGAATCGGAAAAGCGGGACTTGGAGAGCACTCGGGTCCAGCTGGCCGCCGACGAGGAAGCGCTGGAAGAAAAGCGCAGCGAATCTGACGACCTGCTCTATGAACTGGAGAAAAAGGCAGAAGAGTTCGAATTGCTGCTGGCCCAGTCCGAAATTCTCCAGGACGAACTGATGCTGGAGATCGCCGCCAAGGAAAAGGAACTGGAAGAGGCGAAGTACGACGAGTACCTGGCAAAGCTGGCCCTGCAGGGTCAGAACCCGCCCTCTGACGCAGCCTGGACCACACCGGTTTCCGGCTATACCCTGACAAGCCCCTTTGGCATGCGGGTGCACCCCATTCTGGGTACCTCCCGGATGCACAACGGCATCGATATGGCCTGTGCCCAGGGAACGCCCATCTACGCGACCCGGGCCGGTAAGGTCACGGTGGCTTCCTACCAGGCCGGCGGTGCGGGCAACTATGTCAGCATCAACCACCTGGACGGCTTTGCTTCCATTTATATGCACATGACCAACTATGTTGTCTCTGCGGGACAAACCGTGGCCCAGGGACAGCTCATCGGCTATGTAGGCAGCACCGGCTTGTCTACCGGCCCCCACCTCCATTTTGGCATTTCTTATGCTGGAACTTATGTAAACCCATTGGCATATATTTACTAACACGATGTGTGCCCCCGCATTGGAAAAGGAGTACATTATGAACAAACGCAAACAATTGGTATCCGTTCTGGCAGGCGTCATGGCGGCAGTGATGCTGCTGACCCTGATTCTGAGCCTGCTGCCGACTGCTGCCAGCGCTGCATCTTCCAGCGAAATCCGCAAGCAGATCAATGCGCTGAAGGAAGAAAAAGAACAGATCAAAGAAAAGATTGCTGAAGTTCAGGAACAATATGAGGCGAATGAGAACGAGATTTATGACCTCATTGCCAAGAAAAATGTTATCGACCAGGAAATTCAGCTGCTGAATACCCAGATTGAGAACATCAACAATCAGCTGAAAGCTTACAATACCCTGATTGCGGACAAGCAGGACGAGCTGGACAACGCTGAAGAGCGGTATCAGACCCTGAACGATGAAAATAAGCTGCGCATCCGTACCATGGAAGAAGAAGGCGAACTTTCCTACTGGGAGGTTCTGTTCAATGCCAACAGCTTCTCCGACCTGTTGGACCGGCTGAACATGGTGGAAGAAATCGCTGCTTCCGATAACCGCCGCCTGGAAGAGCTGGCGGAGGCCGCCAACAACGTGGTGGTGGCCCAGCAGGAGCTGGAATCCGAGAAGGCAGAGATGGAAACCGTCAAGCAGGAACTGGACGCTGCCCAGGTGGAAATGGATGCCAAGCGACAGGAAGCCGACGACCTGTTCCAGCAGCTGCTGAGCAAGGGCGATGAGCTGACTGCTCTGCAGGCAGAGTTTGAAGCCCAGGAGCAGGAGTTCCTGAAGCAGATTGCTCAGAAGGAAGTGGAGTTCAACGAAGCCAAGCAGGCAGAGTTCCTGGCATGGTTGGCTACCTCCGTTCCTCCGGAAACTACCGGAGGCGCTGGTTCCAGCGGCGGCTCCTCCGGCGGTACCGGCGGTAGCAGCGGTGGCGGCGGCTGGGTCGTACCCTGCAGCTACACATCCATCACCAGCCCCTTCGGTTATCGGGAATCTCCCACGGCCGGTGCTTCTACTTACCATCAGGGCGTTGATCTGGATACCGGTACCGGCTGGCCGGTGGTTGCTTCCCGGGGCGGTGTGGTTACCATTGCTGGTTTTGCCAGTGCTGCCGGTAACTATGTTCAGATTGACCATGGCGACGGCTTCCGCTCGGTTTACATGCACCTGAGTTCCATTGGTGTGTCTGTAGGACAGATTGTCAGCACCGGAGAGTACATTGGCGCTACCGGTAAAAGCGGTATTGCTACCGGCGACCACCTGCACTTCGGTATTTCTCTGAACGGTGTTTATGTGAATCCCTGCAGTTATGTTGCACTGTAATGGATGTTTCCCACAGCCCCTCGGGGCTGTGGGAACCTTTGCAATGAGGTGATTTTTTGAAACAGAAAGTCCTGCAAATCGGTTCGTATATTCTGGTAGCGGCTTTGGCCTCCGCGTTGACCCTGGCGGGAATGGGAGGCACCGGGGAAACAAGCAAACTGTCCCAGCTGCAATCTCTGATTGAAGAGCGCTACATTGAGGGGGCAGATCCCACAGTCCTGGAAGACGCGGCGGCGGATGCCATGGTGGCAGCCACCGGCGACCGCTGGAGCTACTATATTCCCGCCTGCGAGTATGAAACCTACCAGGAAAACATGGCCAACGCCTATGTGGGTGTGGGAATCACCATTTTGTCCTCGGAAGAGGTAGAAGGCTTCCGGATCATGTCGGTGACTCCCGACGGCCCTGCGGAAGAGGCAGGTGTCCAAAAAGATGATGTGCTGATCGGCGTGGATGGGCAGGACGTTCGGCAAAGCGATGCCAATCAGGTGCGCAACCTGGTGCGGGGAGAAGAAGGCACCGACGTGGTTCTGACGGTCCTGCGGGAAGAAGCGGAACTGGAACTGACGGTGCAGCGGCGGCATATGGAAACACCGGTGGCAACCTATACCATGCTGGAAAATCAGGTAGGCCTGGTGACCATTGAGAATTTTGACTCCCGCTGCTCGGAAGAAACCATCGCCGCCATTGAAGCGCTGCGGGAAGAAGGCGCCCAGAAGCTGATTTTTGACGTACGCAACAACCCCGGCGGATTTGCGGAAGAACTGGTGAAGGTGCTGGATTACCTGCTGCCGGAAGGCGACCTGTTCCGGACGGAGCGCTACGACGGCTATGAGGATGTGGACGTATCCGACGAAAATTTCCTGGACATGCCCATGGCAGTGCTGGTCAATGGGGATTCCTACTCTGCCGCAGAGTTTTTTGCCGCGGCGCTGCAGGAGTATGAAGCCGCCATTGTGGTAGGCGAGCATACCAGCGGCAAGGGACATTTCCAGACGACCTATCAGCTGAGCGACGGCTCAGCCGTGGCCCTGTCCATCGGCAGATACTATACCCCCAAGGGCGTTTGCCTGGAGGGTGTGGGCATTGAGCCGGATGTTCCCGTAACCGTGGATGAAGATACTGCCATGGAAATCTATTTTGACTCCCTGCCTTGGAAAGAAGACCCGCAGATTCAAGCAGCGCTGGATGCGCTGAAATAAACAGGAGGTATTTTGTTATGCATGAACTACTGAAAAACCGCCGCAGCGTCCGCAAGTACAAGCCCCAGCAGATCACCGACGCAGAGCTGGATGCCATTCTGGAGGCGGGACTCTATGCCGCCAGTGGCAAGAACAGCCAGAAAACCGTGATGGTTGCCGTCCGGGATAAGCAGACCCGGGATCAGCTGTCCCGGATGAATGCGGAAATCCTGGGCACCACCAGTGATCCCTTCTTCGGCGCTCCCTGCGTGGTGGTGGTTCTGTCCGACCCGGAGCGGAATACCTGGCTGGAAGACGGAAGCCTGGTTATGGGCAATCTGATGCTGGCTGCCAGCGAAATGGGCCTGGGCAGCTGCTGGATTCACCGGGCACAGCAGGCTTTTGACAGCCCTGAAGGCAAGGAGCTGCTGAGAAAATGGGGACTGCCGGAGCACCTGAAGGGTGTGGGCCACTGCATCCTGGGCTATCCCGATGAAGAGCCGGTGACAAAACCCCGTGTGCCGGGCCGTATCGTAAAAGTGTAATCCCAAGCCGCCGGTTTTACGCCGGCGGCTTTTTTTCGTGAAACGGGGATTGTCAGAGGAATGAAACTGTGCTAAAATACGCATAACAATGACACAATCAGTCAAAGGAAATTGGAATGGGCAAATCCCAACGGTACCAAGCCGCCGTAGACGGACATAGGCTCGCCGGAAACCATTGGAGCAATCTGAGAAGGTTCCCGGCATACAGCGTCCGGAGTCGGAATACGGACTTTGACGCAGCGCGCAAGACTCTTGGGGACGGTCTGGCGGTTGGTTTTTCAGGATTACCGGCTTATTGCGGCAATATGCATTTTCGTCCCCGAAAGGGGACGTTTTCTGTTTATGCGCTATGATGCCTTTTCCAAATGCCACCCTCTGACCAATTTCCTGTTTTTCCTGGGGGCAATCGGCTTTTGCGTGGTGATTCAACACCCCATGTATCTTGCAGCCGGAGCGGTGGGGGCCGGAGGGTATTACCTGCTGCTCAAAGGAAGGGACGGATGGAAGCGGATTGCCGGATTGGTTCCGGTATTTGTGGTGATTGCCGGGTTGAACCCGCTGCTGAACACCTATGGTGAGCGCCTGCTGTTTACAATGTTTGGCAGACCCTATACCCTGGAAGCGCTGTACTATGGCATGGCGGTGGCGGGGATGTTTGTGGTGATGATTCTGTGGTTCAGCTGCTATAGCGTAGTGCTGACCAGTGATAAGTTTGTGTGCCTGTTTGGCAGCCTGATTCCGGCGCTGTCGCTGCTGCTGGTGATGGTGCTGCGGATGATTCCCAGCTTGGCTCGTAAGGGCAAGCAGATTGCCGATGCCCGTACTTGTATCGGCAAAGGGGTCATCGGTGCCAATTCTGCCAAAGAGAAGATTACAGGCGGCATGCAGGTGCTGTCCGCCCTGACGGACTGGGCGCTGGAGGGAAGCATCATCACCGCCGATGCCATGCGCTCCCGGGGATACGGCACTGCAAAGCGCACCAGCTTCCGGATTTACCGCATGACGGCCCGGGACTGGGTGCTGATCGGCGCCATGGGGGTGCTGGCCGCAGGTGTGCTGCTGGCGGGAGGCACCGGAGCTACCTTTACCCCGCAACTGTGGATTGCCCCGCCTACCTGGGGGCTGGCTGCTTATGGGGTATTTTTGCTGATTCCTACGCTATTTTACTTGCAGGAGGCTGTCCAATGGCACATTTCCATATCCGGGATCTGACCTTTTCCTATCCCGGCGCCAAGCGCCCTACTTTGAGCGGCGTGAATCTGACCATTGAAAAAGGGGAATACGTGGTTCTCTGCGGCAAAAGCGGCAGCGGGAAGACCAGCCTGCTGCGGCACCTGAAATCCGTACTGACTCCTTACGGAAACCGAAGCGGGCAGGTGATCTTTGACGGTACACCGTTGCAGCAGGTGAGCCAGTACGACCAGTCCCGGAAAATCGGCTTCGTGATGCAAAATCCCGACGAGCAGCTGGTCACGGACAAAGTCTGGCATGAACTGGCCTTCGGCCTGGAAAACCTGGGGGTGCACCAGAATACCATCCGGCTGCGGGTGGCGGAGATGGCCAGCTATTTTGGCTTGCAGGACTGGTTTGACCGGGAGGTTGCTACCTTGTCCGGCGGCCAGAAACAGCTGCTGAATCTGGCCTCCATTATGGCCATGCAGCCCCAGGTATTGATTCTGGACGAGCCTACCAGCCAGCTGGACCCCATTGCCGCTTCGGATTTCCTCAATACCGTGCGGAAAATCAATATTGAACTGGGTACTACCATCATTATCACCGAGCATCGCCTGGAGGATATCTACCACAGCGCCGACCGGGTGGTGGTGATGGAAGAAGGAAGAGTCATTGCCAGCGACGGACCCCGTCAGGTGGGAAGCCTTCTGTGGCAGCAGGATTCTGCCATGTTTGCCGCCCTGCCCACCCCCACCCGGGTGTTTTACCAGTCCGGGGCGGAAGGACAGTGCCCTCTGACGGTGCGCGAAGGCAGAAGCTGGCTGACGAAAACCTTTGAAAACCGGTGCCTCACTGCCCTGGAGCCGGAGATGGAACCGGAAGCCCCCAAAGGCCGGGAAAATGCCCTGCGGATTCAGGAAGGGTGGTTCCGCTATGAAAAGCAGGGATTGGATATCCTCCGGGGACTGAATCTGGAAGTGCCTCAAGGCTGTATCTTTGCCATTGTGGGCGGAAATGGCGCCGGAAAGTCCACCACCTTAAAAACCATCTGCGGCATCTGCAAGCCCTACCGGGGTAAGGTGGAACTGTTCGGAAAAACTATCAAAAGCTATGGCGGCGGCCTTTACCGGGGGTGTGTTGCCATGCTGCCCCAGGACCCCAGAAGTCTGTTTGTGGGCAAAACCCTCCGGAAGGATCTGCGGGAAATGTGCCGGGAGGAAGGCCCGATTCAGGCCGTGGCCGAAACCTGTGAAATTACCCATCTGCTGGATGCCCACCCTTACGACCTCTCCGGCGGCGAGCAGCAGAGAGCCGCTTTGGCAAAAGTGCTGCTGACCAACCCGAAGCTTCTGCTGCTGGACGAGCCTACCAAGGGCCTGGACAGCTTCTTTAAAGGAAAATTTGCAGAAATTCTGAAGAAACTGAAAGCCGAAGGCATTACTACCGTGCTGGTATCTCACGATGTGGAGTTCTGTGCCGAGTACGCCGATCTGGTTGGCATGTTCTTCGACGGACAGATTGTCACCACCGATACTCCCCACCGATTCTTCGGCCAGAACAGCTTCTACACCACCGCCGCCAACCGGATGAGCCGGTGTGTGTTCCAGAATGCCATTACCGCCGGGGATGTTGCTATGTTGTACCGTAAGAATTTGGAGGAAATCCGGTGAAAAAGACCACAATTTGCAATCTGCTGCTTCTGTTTGTGCTGATACCGGGTACCTTATTCCTGGGGACCCAGCTGTCCGGCAGATGGTACTATCTGACCAGCACCATGATGATTGTGGAGGTTATGATCCCCTTTTTCCTGGCTTTTGAGACCCGGCGGCCCCAGGCCCGGGAACTGGTGACACTGGCGGTGATGTGCGCCCTGGCGGTTGCATCCCGGGTGGTGATGCTGATTCCCAATTTCAAGCCCATGACGGCGATTATTATGATTACCGGTATTGCCCTGGGGGCCCAGTCCGGCTTCGTCTGCGGTGCGGTGGGAGCCTTTGCCAGCAACTTCTTTTTCAGCCAGGGTCCCTGGACACCATGGCAGATGATGGCCTACGGCTTTGCAGGTTTCCTGGCTGGGGGACTGTTTCACAAGCGCTTTCCTCTGCGCAATCCGGCAGCATTGGCAGTGTGGGGATTTTTCACCATTGTGCTGGTGATTGGTCCGCTGCTGGATAGCTGTACGGTATTCACCGTCAGCAGCCGGATCACCTGGAAATACGCACTGGCGGTGTTTACCGCAGGCTTTGCCTACAATGTGCAGCACGGTCTTGCCTGCGCGGTGACCTTGCTGCTGTTTGCAAAACCGCTGCTGGGGAAGCTGGAGCGGCTCAAGACAAAATACGGCATGATGGATGCCAGACAGGGGGAATAACATGCAGCGGCAGCGTTTTTACCTTTCTACCATCGATTCCCAGGCTGGAACCCTTGCCAGAGCCCATGGCCTGGGGGTGGAAATCGCGGAGTTTTGCACCGCCTGGAATTTAGACGACCATTTTCCGGAAACGGATGCTGCACTGGAGAAAACCCTTGCGGGCGTCTCCCGCCGGGTGCTCCACGGCCCCTTTAACGAGTTGTTTCCCTGTGCCATCGACCCGAAGGCCCGGCAGCTGGCGAAAATGCGCTACCAGCAGGCATTGGATATGGCTCAACGCTATGGAGCCGACAAAGTGATTCTTCACGGCGGCTACAATCCTTGGTTATACTACCCGGTGTGGTATCAGGAGCAGTCCATCGCCTTCTGGAAGGAATTTGACATCCCGGAAGGCATGACGGTGTGCCTGGAAAATGTGCTGGAACCGGAGCCGGAGATGCTTTTGCAAATTGTCCGGGAGGTGGGTAATCCCCAGTTGGGGCTGTGCCTGGACGTGGGCCATGTCAACGCCTATTCCCAGGTGCCGGTGATGAAATGGCTGGAAGACTGTGCAGGATTTATCCGGCACTTTCACATACATAACAACTTTGGCGACAAAGACAGTCACCAGAATTTGCAGAAGGGCACCATCCCCATGAAAGCGCTGCTGGAAAGAATTGCGGTTTTGTGCCCACAAGCAACGGTTACCTTGGAAATTCCGGAAGGGGAACCTTCCGTAGCATGGCTAGAAGAACATATTTTTTAGGGAGGAAACGGATATGGAAACGGAACTGAAGTCCCTGCTGGCAAGCATTACACCTTTGGATGAAGCAGCTATGGAGCTGGCCCGGAAGCGGCAGGCCCAGCTTGCCAAGCCCCCCGGAAGCCTGGGACGGCTGGAAGATCTGTCTGTTCAGCTGGCGGGCATTACGGGACAGGTACATAACCAGGTGGAGAAAAAGCACCTGTTGGTGTTTGCTGCCGATAACGGCGTTGTGGCCGAGGGCGTATCCAGTTCTCCCCAGTCCGTGACCTTGATGCAGACCATCAACCTGACCAAAGCCAAAACCGGCGCTGCCACCCTGGCAAAGCATTTTGGCTGCGGCATCACCGTCTGCGATGTGGGCGTCAATGCCAACATCCGGGAACCGGCGGTGCTGAACCGGAAGATTGCGTATGGCACCCGGAACATGGCGAAAGAACCGGCAATGACCCGGGAGCAGGCATTGCAGGCCATCCTGACCGGCGTACACCTGGCCCTGGATACCGACGCCCAGGTCATGGGCGTGGGAGAAATGGGTATCGGCAACACCACCACATCTTCCGCCATCCTGGCAGTACTGCTGGGGGTAGATGTGGAGAAGGTCACCGGACGGGGCGGCGGCATCACCGACGAGAGCTTCCGGAAAAAGAAGGAAGTGATCCGTCAGGCTATTGCCCTGCACAAGCCCAATCCTGATGATGTGGTAGATGTACTGGCAAAGGTGGGCGGCTTCGATGTGGCGGCCATGTGCGGCGCCTTCCTGGGCGGAGCGGCCAGCCACCGGCCTATGGTCATTGACGGGTTCATTTCCGCAGTGGCGGCGCTGTGCGCCTGCCGGCTGTGTCCCAATGTCCAGGGGTACCTGATTCCCAGCCATGCCTCTTTTGAAATCGGCTATAAGCTGGCCATGGAGGCCATGGACTTGCAGCCCATGCTGCTGCTGGGCATGCGGCTGGGAGAGGGCAGCGGCTGCCCCATTGCCTTCCAGGTGCTGGAAGCTGCCTGCGCCATTATCAACCATATGGCGACCTTCGACCAGGCGGGCATTGACGACAGCTACCTGGATGAAATCCGTCAGGGAGATAAGTTCACCGTGGAGGCGAAAGTATGACCTTCTTTATCTCTGGCGGCGCAAAAAACGGAAAATCCACCCTGGCCCAGAACCTGGCTGTGGCTCTGGCGAAGGGCAACACCCACTACTATGTGGCTACCATGATTCCCGTGGACGATGAAGACCGGCTGCGGATTCAGAGGCATATTGAAGATCGGGAAGGATTGGGCTTTACAACCTTGGAGTGCGGAAGAAATATCCTCTCCTGCCTGGAGCATGCCGACCCCAAGGCCACTTTCCTGCTGGACAGCGTGACGGCGCTGCTGATGAACGAACTGTTCCGGGAGGACAAGGGTTACCAGATGGATCTGGAAGCCGCCCAGCGCTGCGGCGAAGAGCTGGAAACCTTTGCCAAAACCGTGGGAAGCGCTGTCTTTGTCAGCGACTATATTGCCTCGGATGCCGGACGCTATGACGAAACCACCGAGCAGTACCGGAAAATTCTGGCGGAAATCGACCGGCGGCTGGCAGGGGCCTGTGATACCGTGGTAGAGGTGTCGGCAGGCCAGTATATCATCCACAAGGGAGCGTTGCCGCTATGAAAGTATATTTTCAGGCATTTGCCATGTGCCAGAGTATGTTCTGCGCCATTCCCAGTCCCTTCCGGGTGTGGGAAGAAAAGGCCAGAGACAAAATGCTGCTGTTTCTGCCCCTGGTGGGGCTGGAAATGGGCCTGATCTGGGGGGCACTGTCCTGGGCGCTGGGGCAGCTGGGACTTCCGCCGCTGGTCATTGCCCTGGCAATCAGCATGTACCCTTACCTCGCTACCGGTTTTTTGCACCTGGACGGGTTTATGGATGTGACCGATGCGGTAAAATCCTGCCGGGATTTGCAGCGGCGGCGGGAGATCCTGAAGGATTCCCATGTAGGCTCCTTTGCGGTGATCGCCTGCGCCATGCTGCTGCTGAGCCAGTTTGCCCTTGTGGCGGCGGCAGAGCAGGAAATTGGGCTTCTGGTGCTGCTGCCTATGGTCAGCCGGTGCTGCTCGGCCTTGGCGGTGACGGTGCTCAGGCCCATGTCCACCAGCCAGTATGCGTCTCAGCATTTCCCCAAGGGCCATGTGCTGGTGCTGGGACTGATGCTGTGCGCGGCTCTGGCGGCAGGCTTTTTCATGGATGCCCGGACGGGACTTGCGCTGCTTGGCTGCCTGGCAGGTTACGGTTTGGCGCTGCGCCGGGGTTACCGGTCTTTGGAAGGTATGAATGGAGACATTGCAGGCTACTCCCTGACCCTGGGAGAACTTTGGGGTCTGGGAGTCTATGCCCTGCTGTAAGGAGAAGATTATGATTTTAATCATCGGCGGTGCGTACCAGGGAAAGCTGGAGTACGCAAAAACCGCGTTTTCTTTGCAAGATTCGGACATTTTCACCTGCACCGGAAAAGAAGTGGACTTGTCCAAAAAGTGCGTCTATGCCCTGGAAGAATTCTGCTTTGCCTGCGTCCAGGCAGGAGAAGAACCAGCGGACTTTTTCCGGCAGCACAGGCAGGAGATTCAGGACAGCATTCTGATCTGCCAGGATATTTTCTGCGGCGTGGTGCCCATGGGTGCGGATGTCCGGGAGTGGCGGCAGGCCACCGGCCGGCTGTGCCAGTACTTGGCTGGGGAGGTTGACCAGGTGATCCGGATTTTCTGCGGATTGGAGCAAAAGCTGAAATGACCATCTATCTCATTCGCCATGGGAAAACCCAGGCAAATCTGCAGCACCTGTACTGCGGCAGCACGGACCTGGCCCTGTCTGACCAGGGCCGGGAGGAGCTGAAGCAGCTGCACTATGCCTTAGAGAATGTGAAATTCATCACCAGCGGTATGCTGCGCACAGAGCAGACGTTGGAAATTCTCTTCGGTCCGGTGCCCCACACCCAGGAACCGGGATTTCGGGAAGTGGATTTCGGCGCTTTTGAAATGCAAAGCTACGAGAAGCTGAAAGACGACCCAGCCTATCAGGTCTGGCTTACCGGGGACAATGAAGCCAATGTCCCACCCCAGGGAGAAAGCGGACTGCAGATGCGCCAGCGGGTGCTGGAAGCCTTTTCCCGGGTAGAAGAAGATACGGTCATTATTGCCCACGGTGGGGTGATTGCGGCCATTATGGAGCATCTATTCCCGGAGGAGGGAAAAAACCGCTACCAGTGGCAGCCCAAACCCGGCCATGGCTATGCCCTGTCCCAGGGGCGATATTGGCCCATCCCGGATCAGGGGAAGTAGCACTTGCAAAATCCGCCGACTTTGGGTAAAATGGAGACAATCGGCGCGGCGCAGCGGGATACAAGTCCTGCAGCGCAATGAGGAATTATGACAGCGCAGAGCCTTGGGGTCTGCGCTGTTTCCTTTGGAGGAACCTATGGAATTAACAGCGTATTTTTCTGCCCATCCGAAAGCCGCCATTGCCTTCTCCGGCGGGGTGGATTCGGCGTATCTGCTGTACGCCGCGGTGCAAAGCGGCGCAGATGTTCGGGCGTATTATGTGAAAACTCCCTTTCAGCCCCAATTTGAGTATGAAGACGCCAAAAAACTTGCCCAGCAGCAGGGAGTAGAAATGGTGACACTCCCGGTGGATGTGCTGTGCCGGGAGGAGATTGTCTCCAACCCGGCAAACCGGTGCTATTTCTGCAAACGGGCGCTGTTTTCCCGAATCCTGGAAGCTGCCGCAGAAGATGGTTTTTCCCTGATTCTGGACGGTACCAACGCATCCGACGATGATGCAGACCGTCCGGGCATCCAGGCTTTGCGGGAACTGCAGGTGCAGTCGCCCCTGCGGCTGTGCGGCCTGACCAAGGAAGAAATCCGCCGGCTGTCCAAAGAGGCGGGGCTGTTTACCCACGATAAGCCCGCCTATGCCTGCCTTGCCACCCGGATTCCCACCGGGGAGCGGATCACCCTGGACAAGCTGGAAAAAACCGAACGGGCAGAAAATTTCCTGGCATCCCTGGGATTCCGGGATTTCCGGGTGCGGCTGGATCATGGCAAGGCAAGAATCCAGGTACGACCAGAGGATTTGCCACTGATCCTGGAAAATCGGCAGAAGATTCTGGATACCCTGGGAAAGTTCTATGATGGGGTTGTGCTGGATTTGGAGGTGCGTCATGCAATCTGATGTAAAAAAGCTGTTGGAGGCCGTTCAGGCAGGGAATGTCAGCGTAGACGATGCCCTGCACAAGCTGAAACTGTCGGCCTTTGAAGATATTGGCTATGCCAAGGTGGACCTTCACCGGAAAATTCGCCAGGGAGCGGCGGAGGTGATTTACGGCGCGGGGAAAACCCCGGAGCAGATTGCCGGAATTGTGGCCACCATGGAGAAGAATGGACAGAACCGGATTCTCATCACCCGCATGTCCCAGGAAGCGGCGGATTTTGTGAGTAAAACTGCCAATCTGGACTACCGCCCTTTGTCCAAGGTGGGCATCATTGGCGGTTTCCCGGAACCGGATGGGCTGGGCAAGGTGGTGATTGCCACCGGCGGCACCAGTGACATTCCCGTGGCGGAGGAAGCGGCCCTCACTGCGGAAATTCTGGGCAGTCAGGTAGTACGGCTGTATGACGTGGGAGTTGCCGGTGTCCACCGGCTGCTGGCCCGTATGGAGCTGATTATGGATGCCAGCGTGATTATTGCCATCGCCGGAATGGAAGGGGCACTGGCCAGTGTGGTGGGTGGCCTTGCGGACTGCCCGGTAATTGCGGTACCAACCAGCGTAGGGTACGGCGCTTCCTTCGGCGGGGTTTCGGCGCTGCTGAGCATGCTCAATTCCTGCGCCAGCGGGGTCAGCGTGGTGAACATTGACAACGGCTTCGGTGCGGGATTCCTGGCCAACCGGATCAATCACATGGAGGCAAAATCATGAAAACGCTCTACATTGACTGCGGCATGGGTGCGGCGGGAGATATGCTGGCGGCGGCGCTGAGCGAGCTGCTGCCGGATAAAGAAGATTTTCTTCGCACCATGAACAGCCTGGGCCTGCCCGGTGTGGCCGTTTCTTTGGAAAAGGCAGAAAAGTGCGGCATCACCGGCACCCATTTTCGGGTAACGGTAGGCGGTGAGGAAGAAGGACAGCACCATCATCACCACAGCCATTCCGGTCTGAGGGATATCGAAAATATTGTGGCATCCATGCCCATTCCCACCATGGTAAAGCTGGATGTGCTGGCGGTGTATCAGCTCATTGCCCAGGCGGAAAGCCATGTCCATGGCGTGCCGATGCAGAATATCCACTTTCACGAAGTGGGCACCCTGGATGCCCTGGCGGATATTACAGCGGTTTGCCTGCTGATGTACCAGCTGAAACCGGACCAGGTGATTGTCTCTCCGGTCCATGTGGGCAGCGGAAGCGTCCGGTGCGCCCATGGGGTGCTGCCGGTTCCGGCTCCTGCTACGGCGGAGCTGCTGCGGGACATCCCCATTTACGGCGGAGAAATTGCCGGGGAGCTGTGTACCCCCACCGGGGCTGCGCTGTTGAAGCATTTCGTCACCAAATTCTCCGATATGCCCCCTATTCGTGTGCAGGCCATGGGATACGGCATGGGCAAAAAGGACTTTGAGCGAGCCAACTGTGTTCGGATTTTGCTGGGAGAAACGGAAGAAAAACCGGAGCGGATTTTGTCTCTGCAATGCAACGTTGACGATATGACCGGCGAGGCGGTGGGTTTTGCCCTGGAAAAGTTGCTGGAATTGGGGGCACTGGATGCCTTCACCGTGCCCATCGGGATGAAAAAATCCCGCCCGGGTATTCTGCTCAGCGTCCTGTGCCGGGAATCTGACCGGGATAAAATGGTGGCGGCCCTGTTCCGCCATACCACCACCCTGGGCATCCGGGAGACCGTCTGTGACCGCCATACCTTGCACCGGGAAATCCAAACCCTGGACACGCCCTTCGGAAAGGTACACAAGAAGGTCAGTTCCGGCTACGGCGTTCATCGGGAAAAGTATGAATATGAAGATCTGGCTGCCATCGCAAGGCAGCGCCAGATGAGCCTGGAAGAGATATTGGCCAATCTGTAACAACAAAGCCGGACGCTTGCCGTCCGGCTTTTTGCATATGTCCGGCGGAGAAACAAGAAAATCTTAAGTTTTATCCGGTTCCATTTTGTAGGATTTTGTGATAAAATGTAATCAATTAAACCTTATCTCAGCAAAGAACAGGAGAAACCCTATGGCAGGAAAATTTGAGAAGCCCCGCAGCCGGGAAAATAGAAGCTCCGCTGCTGCGCCAATGGAGCGCAGGCGTGCGCCATCCGGGCAGGCCCCGACCAGACCGGCATCGGAACAGCGCCAGTCCCCGACCAGACCGGCACTGGAACACCGGCAAGGGCAGAATGCACCTCGCAGTCAGGAAGAAAATAAGATACCGCCCAGACGGCCCCGCCGTCAGCGCCGCCGGAAGTCCGTGCTGCCCATTGCCGGAGCAGCTGTCGCCCTGCTGCTGGTGCTGGTGGTGTGCCTGAGTGTTTTTGGCAAGAAAAAATCCCCTTCCTCCGACCAGCCGGAGCAGATGGAAACTCAGGAGGAAACCCAGTCAATCACCGTAACTTCCCGGGCGACCATCGCCTCCCAGGGAGATCTGCTGATGCATGCGCCTATCTTCGCAGAAAAATGGGACGGCAACTGCTATGTAGGCGACGGAAAATACAACTTTGATTCTCTGTTTCAGTATATTTCCCCCTACACTTCCAAGGCAGACTTCATGGTAGCCAATCTGGAGACCACCCTGGGCGGAGACAGCTTCCCCTACCAGGGCAATCCCAGCTTTAACTGCCCGGACGCCCTTCTGGACTCGCTGACGGGAGCGGGGTATGATATGCTGCTCACTGCCAACAACCACTGCTACGACACGGTGATGACCGGCCTCAAACGCACGGTGGAGCAGGTCCGCAAGGCCGGGATGACGGCGATGGGCACCCGGCTTTCTTCCGACGAACCCCGGTATGCGGTGGTGGATGTCAACGGCATCCAGTTGGGAATTACCTGCTACACCTACACCATGGTCATGGATGCAGGCAAGCCCCGGCTGAACAACAATTCCCAGGTGGAGCAGCCGGAATTGGTGAACTACTTCAGCACCGATAATCTGCCCGCTTTCTATTCAGAATTGGAATCCGTCCGCCAGCAAATGAAGCAGAACGGAGCCCAGGCCACCATTGTCTACATCCACTGGGGTACGGAGTACGAAACCACTGAGGATGCCACCCAGCGGGCTATGGCTCAGAAAATCTGTGATATGGGCGTGGACGTGATTATTGGTGGCCATCCTCATGTGGTGCAGCCCATGGATTTGCTCAGCAGCACCACTGACCCGGAGCATAAGACCATTTGCATTTACTCTCTGGGCAATGCGGTTTCCAACCAGCGCATTGAAGAAATGAATCTGAAAACCGGTCACACCGAAGATGGCGTCATGTTCAGTGTCACTTTTGAGGAATTTTCAGACGGCACTGTGAAGGTGGCGGAGGTGAATGTACTGCCTACCTGGGTGAACAAATTTACCAACGCCAACTGGAAATACGAGTATAACATTCTGCCCCTGGACAAAGAGCAGCAGGATCAGTGGACAACCCAGTTTAACCTGACCCAGGAGCAGTATACCAATGCATGTAAATCCTACGACCGCACCATGGCCATTCTCGCCCCGGGACTGACCAAATGCCAGACCTATCTGAGCCAGTCTGGGGAAGAGCAGCCCCAGACTGAGGCAACGACGGAAACTGCCCAGGCTGCATAAGAACAGACAGAAAATGCGTGTTCTGATAGAATTGATTTTCTCGTCAGAATACGCATATTTTTATGGGAATAGCTGCCGCCATTGAGCTGCGGCAGGCGGGTGTCCACCGGACACCTGCATCTGTTGGTTCGGGTCCCTTCCTCTCAAGGATAAACAAAAAAGCAGGTACTATCTGCTTTTTTGGTACGCCGGAAGGAACTCGGTACGCTAAGGAGCTGCCGCCATTGAGCTGTGGTTGGCGGGTGTCCACTGGACACCCGCATTCAATGGTTCGAGTCCTTCCATCTCGAGGGTAAACAAAAAGACAGATACTCAAATGAGTATCTGTCTTTTTGGTACGCCGGAAGGGACTCGAACCCCCAACCCTCGGAACCGGAATCCGATGCTCTATCCATTGAGCCACCGGCGCATACCGCTTATCAGCCTAGCTATTATAGCAGTCTTTTCCGGCTTTGTAAAGAGGTTGGGAAAAATATTTTTTGAAGGGGAACCTTACAGATGCAGATCCTTGCTGCGGAACACCAGAATTCCTGCCACGGAGCAAACAAGCGCAGCCAGCAGCAGAATCCCGGCAAAGAGAAAAGCCTGATCTTCCCCAGCGGCCAGACCTTCTGCCTGGAAGAGGGTGAAGAAGGTGGCATACTTGATTTTTTCCAGTTTGCCGCCCATATTGGCCAGCATTTGGAGTATGTACATCAGCACCGGGATTCCGGCGCCAAAGGTAAGGCTCAGCTTGGCTTCGCTGAATAGGCACGAACACAGGAAACAGAAACCACCAATAAACAGGTGCAGGCACAGAAGTCCCCCGTTGACTTGCAGCAGCTGCCTCAGTTCCAGCTCTCCCGGGAACATCCCTTCGGAGACGAACCATTCCAGCGCAGTGCTGTAGGCCGCCAGCAGGACGATTCCCGTAACCAGGACCATCCACTGGGTAAAGGCCACCCGGGAGCGTTTTACCGGAGCTGCCAGCAGCGCCGCCATGCTGCCCTGATCCACATATTTAGCAATCAAACCATTGGCCCGGATGATGATATAGACCATGGGAAACACCAGCAGAATCATGCCGTACAGATACGAGGTCATAAATCCCATCAGGGTATCCTGACCGCCCACCATTCCCACAGCCGCCATCAGTTCCGGCATGAGTTCCTCGAATTGCTTCAGCGCATCCGCCATTTCCGGATCGTACATGCTGATGATCATGGATATGTACATGGTCAGAATGGCTGCAAAAATCACCAGCAGCTTCCAGGAACCTTTGAGTTCCTTGCGGTACAGTGTCAGGTTCATGGCTTATCCTCCTCAGCATAATAGTGCAGGAAGATATCTTCCAGGGTCTGCTTTTGGGTGAGAGTGACCTGGCAGGGATTCAGCCGGTTCTGCTCGCCGCCGAAGGCTGTGGCAAAGTCCGACGCCTCCTGGGATGTCGCCAGGGTAACGGTATAGCGTTTGCGGTGCTTGGCACCCAATGCACTGGCACTGTCCAGGGCTACCAGTTTTCCGCTGCGGATAATGCCAATGCGGTCACAGGTGCGCTCTACTTCCTCAAACATGTGGCTGGACATCAGAATGGTTTTCCCGGCGGCTTTTTCCTCCTGAATCAGTTCCACAAAACGGCCCTGCATCAGCGGGTCCAGACCGCTGGTTGGTTCATCCAGAATGAGAATGGCCGGGTCATGCATAAAGGCGGCTACAATGCCGATTTTCTGCTTCATGCCCTTGCTCATCTTTTTGATTTTGCCCTTGGGATTCACTTCAAACCGGGCAATCAGTTCCATCATTCGGTTTCCGCCGGACATGCCCCGGTACTTTTGCAGAAAACTCAGGTAGGCCCAGCCGTCCATATCTCCGAAAAAGGCAATTTCTCCGGGAATATAGCCCAGATTTTTCTGAATCCGGGCGGCATCTTTCCGGCAGTCCATACCATTTATGGTGCAGCTGCCTTCATGGGGGCGGAGAAAACCCATCAAATGACGAATGGTGGTGGTTTTCCCGGCACCGTTTGGCCCCAGAAAGCCGAAAACCTCTCCGGGAGCAATGGAAAAGCTCAGGTCAAAGATACCTTTCCCCTGACCGTAATCCCGGGTCAGGTGGGATACTTCCATCATGCCCATAGGCAATCCTCCTTACCGCCTGAAAACCAGGCTGGAAAAATCAGCTTTCTTTGTCCATGTGGACAATCAAGTGGGGATAGGTCATGCCGATGTTCTGTTCGTCGAAAATATCCTTAACCCGCTTGGTGGCGGCAAAGTACACATCCCAGTAATCCGGGGTTTTGACCCACAGACGCAGACTGTAGGAAATGGCGCTGTCGCCGTAGGCGGTAATCACGGCATTGGGCGCCGGATCCAACAGAACGTTATCCATGGTGCCGGCCAGAACCAGGGCATCCAGCACTTTCTGGGTGGGGGCGTCGTAAGAGGCGGAGACATTGATGTCTACCCGTCGGGTGCCGGTGGAGGAGTAATTGACAATCTGCGCCGCTACTACGGAGCTGTTGGGAATGGAAATGACCTTGTTGTCCGGGGTGGCCAGCACGGTGTAGGTCATATTGATTTCCTGAACAGTGCCGGACTGAGCGGCAATTTCCACATAGTCGCCGGAGTGGAAAGGATGGGTGTACAAAATGGTAAAGCCGCCGATGATGTTGGAAACCATATTCTGCAGCGACAGGGAAAGTGCCAGGGTCAGCACGCTGGCCAGGGCCACGATGCCGGTGACGTCAATGCCCAGTGCGGAGGCGGCGCTGAGGCCGGTCAGCAGGTAGATTCCGGCCCGCACCAGAGAGAGAATCAGACTGTGGGCCGCTTTTTCCAGTTTGGATTTTTCCAGGGTTTTGCGCAGCAGTGTCAGTATGATTTTGGCAGCCAGAATGCCGATAACCAAAACGATCAGCGCTCCGCCGATCCGGGAAAGAACGGGAAGTCGCAAAATTGCAAAAATGTCCATAGGCGTACATCTCCTTCGTATAAATTGTTACACATATTATACCAATTTGCCGGAAAAATAGCAAGCGGTTTCGCCAAGGGGCCAAAGGGAAGCCCGTGTTCCCCATACAAAAAAGATATTAAACACATTTTAAGAAACCAGCCTCTTCCTTCTTAAGAAAAATGGTGATATAATACCGTTACTTAGTGAAGAAAGAGGGATGCTCCATGTATAATATCCTGATTTGTGACGATCAGCCGGATATCGTCAACGCCCTGAAAATCTATCTGACCCCGGAAGGCTACAACCTGTATGAGGCCTTTACCGGTCAGCAGGCGCTGGATATTGTGAAGAACAACGAAATCCACTTGATTTTGCTGGATGTGATGATGCCTGTCATGGACGGTATTACAGCCACGGCCCATATCCGGGAAATTTCCAATGTTCCTATTATTCTGCTTACTGCAAAATCCGAAACCGAGGACAAGGTACTGGGTCTGAACGTAGGCGCAGACGACTACATTACCAAGCCCTTTGTCCCGGTGGAGGTGCTGGCCAGAGTCCGTTCTCAGCTGCGCCGCTATGCCCGGCTGGGCAGCTGCCCGGAACCTACCGGAAATCAGATCACCCTGGGGGGCATTGTACTGGACGACCGGACGAAAACCGTTACCGTGGAAGGAGAGCCGGTTTCCCTGACCCCTACGGAATATGCCATTTTGCATCTGCTGATGGCAAATCCCGGCAAGGTGTTCTCCACCAAGGTGCTCTATGAGTCTGTCTGGCAGGAGGCGGCCCTGGGAAGCGAAGGTGCGGTAGCGGTCCACATTCGCCATCTGCGGGAGAAAATTGAGATTAACCCCTCCGAACCCCGGTATCTGAAGGTGGTTTGGGGTCAGGGATATAAGATGGAAGGGGAGAGCAGATGAAAAACCACATTGCATTTAAGTTCCTGGCGATTCTTCTGTGTGCGCTGGCGCTGTTTGGCAGTGTTGCCAGCACCGGAGCCATTGTGGCCCTGACCGGTGCCGGACTGTATGATAAGACTGTGCAGCAGGTCCGGGATGCGGAAGTAAAAAGCTGGGGAAGAGATTTGACCAGCGGCGTTGCCATGTATTACAGCAGCGTAGAACTGGGCGGCTGCCCGGAGGCGCTGGTTGCGGAGCATGTCCACGGTGGAGGCGGGTATTATTCCGGCTTCGACTGGGAGAAAGCAGGCTACGCACTGAAAGACGCGGAAGGTAACGTCCTGGAAACCGGAGGAACCCTGACGGAATCCGATGGCGGGGCGGTCTATACCTTCCCGGTTTCCGGACAATATCTGTATTTGGTTTCCACGGAGCCGAAGGCAGAACTGTTTGAGGTACCAACCCAATCTGTAGAGGCAAAATTCTACTCAGATGCAGAAATGTATGTTTACAACGCCATTCCCAAAACCGGTGCGGCGGTATATGGCGCACGGTTTTGGGATATGAATGGTCAGCCCCTTTATAATCACGCCGGCAATGGAGAAATCCTGGGTACGGTGATGTATGACGAGGATGGAAATGTTCTGTATCGTTCCAGCAGTGCAGAATATGTGGAAGTCGGGCAAATTTCTCAGCTGGAACTATTGGGAGTGACTTCTGAAGTTATTTACGAAGCCTATGCATCTCAAGGGGTGGGCGAACTGACCCAGGACGAACTGGGCTGCATAATTTTTACTGCCTCTGTCCGGCCGGAGCAGTCCCAGGAGCTGACTGCGGAGGAAGCCGTGACGGAAGCCACGGAAGCTGCCAATCCCCCGGAAACCCAGCCGGTGACGGAAGCTGCCACCCAGCCCACCGCAGAGCAGACCCAGGCACCGGAGCTGGATGAAAACGGCAACCCGGTTGCGCCTCCGGCTGAGGATAACGGACAGCAGCCGGAAACCCAGCCCCAGGAGCAGCCAGCGGAAGAAACAGCAGCCTCGGAAGAAGCTGCTCCTGCGGCAGAGGGTGAGGCAGCGCAAGTCGCTGAGGACCCGGAGGCAGTACCGGAAACCACAGCTGCGCAGACCCCTCCGGAGGAAACTGCCCCCCAGCAGATTGCCTCTGAGCCAACTGAACCTGCGCCTACTGAGACCCAGGCTCCTACCGTCCCTGAGGAAACCGCTGCGCAGCAGACCGCGCCGGATCCTACCGAGCCGGTGATGATCAATGGCAAAACGCTGGATCAATACGATGTTTCCCGTTATGAATATACCGATGACCAGACCAACAACACTATGGTTGCCAAGTGCGTCTATGTTCCCATGCCGGAGATGACCCTGGAGCTGTACCTGGCGCCGGGTGGACTGCGGGATGATGGAATCTTTTCTTTGCTGGATGTTGTAAGGGGATTCCGCAGTGATTTGTTCCTGATTCTGGGAGTCAGTTTGCTGTCCTTTGCGATTTTGGGCGTGTATCTGTGCTGCGCAGCAGGACGCTCCCCCAAGAGCACCCAGGTGCAGGCGGCCGGATTGAATCGGATGCCGCTGGACGTGTATCTGATTTTGGCAATCGCCAGCATCAGCGGCATTATTGTTGTGGTGTGGGAAGGCGCAAGCTTGGCGCTGGAACAGAATTTACAGGTGGGATGTGCCTTTGGTGCCGGTGCCGGATTCCTGGCGTGTCTGATTTTTGTGGGACTCTGCTTTGCCTTCGTAGCACAGATTAAAACGCCCAACGGTTTCTGGTGGCGCAATACCCTGTGCGTGCGGGTACTGTGTCTGCTGGGCCTGGCAGGACAGTGGGTGCTGCGCAGACTGATTCCCTTCCTGGGCAGAGGGCTGAAAAAGCTTGGCGGCGGCATGGGAAAGCAGCTGAGCAAACTGATGCGGCAGCTGAAAGAGAAAACCCATGCCTTCCTGTCACTGTTGCCGCTGACCTGGCAGTGGCTGGCCTGCGGCCTGGGCATCTTCTTGCTGATGCTTCTGGCAGTGGCGGTTCGCTCCATATTCTTTACCCTGTTGTTCCTGGCGGCGGATGTTGTGCTGATTTTGTACGGTGCCCGGAGTTTTGGTATGCTGATGGAAAACACCCGGCGGATGAGCAGGGGAGATTTGAACATCAAAGTGGATGACAAGCAGATGGTGGGAGTATTCCGGGACTTTGCGGAGGACCTGAATGCCCTGGCTGGTGTGGCGGTGGCTGCAGCCCAGAAGCAGCTGAAGTCGGAACGGATGAAAACCGAATTGATTACCAATGTTTCCCATGATATCAAAACCCCGCTGACCTCCATTATCAACTATGTGGACCTGCTGCAGCGGCCTCATACCCAGCAGGAGGAAGCGGCATACCTGGAAGTTCTGAATCGTCAGTCCCAGCGGCTGAAGAAGCTGATTGAGGACCTGATGGAAATGAGCAAAGCCAATACCGGCAACATGACCGTGGAGATCACCGAGGTCAATGCGGTGGAGTCTGTTAACCAGGCATTGGGCGAGTTTGCTGACAAGCTGGACAGAGCACAGCTGATTCCTGTGTTCCGCCATACGGAAGAAGCGGTGTATATGCGGGCTGACGGGCGGCTGGTCTGGCGGGTGCTGAGCAACCTGCTGAGCAATGCGGTAAAGTATGCCATGCCTGGAACCCGTCTGTATGTGGACCTGCTGGAGACGGAAGGAAAGGTTATCCTTTCCCTGAAGAACATCTCCCGGGAAGAGCTGAATGTGGAAGCCGATGAGCTGATGGAACGCTTTGTCCGGGGGGATGATTCCCGGAATACCGAAGGCAGCGGCCTGGGACTGAATATTGCCAAGAGCCTGATGGAGCTGCAGAAGGGACAGCTGCAGCTGCTGGTGGACGGTGATCTGTTCAAGGTCACCCTGATCTTCCCCAGCATTTAATCAGATATAAGATGCCCCGCCGGCGAAAATACCGGCGGGGCATCTGTTTGCGAAGAATCGGGGATTGTTCATAAATTTGTCGTTTTTTGTTTTCAATTCTGTTATTGGGCGTTCAAAACCAAAAAGTATCTTAATAACAGAAAGGTTGCGGAAGCCGTGAGCCGCTCCTTTCAAACTCCGTAGATCCTCTTTTCTACCTCTCTTCTTTCCAAACCCTTTTGCGGAATCCCCCGGTGTCTTTCTGGCACCGGGGTTTTTCCGTTTTTGGGCAAAAAAACTGTGCGGGCAGCATGCACGCACAGTTTTGTGTTTGATTAGCCGTTTCTGACTTCCATGAACAGGCTTTCCATCAGGCGGGAAGTCTCTTCGGGAAGGTTATCAAAGCTGGAAGCGTTGCGCAGGACATCTTCAGACGGATAGGCAACCGGGTTGGCGGCCAGCTCCGGGTCCAGGAACTCCTTGGAAGCGGAGGCAGGGACGCTGTAGCCCAGGAAATCCATGTTGGCAGCGCTGATCTCCGGATCGCACAGGAAGTTGATGAACAGCTCGGCAGCTTCCTTCTCCTGGCAGCAGGTGGGGATGCACATGGCGTCGATGAACATGTTGAAGCCCTGCTCCTGGGGCTGATAGAAGGCCAGGTCGGGGTTCTCTGCCACCATGGTCAGATAGTCACCAGCGTAGTAAGGAGCAATCCAGGCTTCCTCATTTTCCATGGCGTCGAAGATCTGATCCATGACGTACTGCTGCACCACGGGCTTCTGCTCAGCCAGCTTGTCGGCACATTCCTGAAGCTCGGCTTCATCGGTGGTGTTGATGTCGTAGCCCAGCAGGTACTGGGCAATGGCAAAGGCATCCCGAGAGTTGTCGAACATCAGGATCTTACCGGCGTACTTCTCGTTCCACAGCAGTTCCCAGCCGGTGACGTCGGCTTCATCCACATACTTGGTGTTGTAGATGATGCCCACGGTACCCCAGGTGTAGGGGACGGAGTACTTGTTCTCCGGGTCGTAGGAAGTGTTGCGGAAAGACTCATCGATATACTGGTAGTTGGGGATGTTGTCGAAGTTCAGTTCTTCCAGCATGCCCTCCTGACGCATCCGACCGATCATATAGTCGGAGGGGATGATCACGTCCACGGTAATGCCGCCGTTGGCCAGCTTGGAGTACATGATCTCGTTGGAGTCATAGGTGGAGTAGCGCACTTCGATGTTGGGATAGGCCTCCTCAAATGCGGCGATTACATCCAGGGAGTCGTCATCGCCTTCGGCAATGTACTGACCCCAGTTGTAAACGTACAGGGTGGTCTTCTCCTCACCGCCGCCGCAGCCGGTGAGCATGGCTGCGCAGCCCAGCACCAGGCATACTGCCAGTGCAAGCGAAAGAATTTTTTTCATTTTCAATCTTACCTCCTCATTAGATACCCGCAGTCCGGGATTGGGTTTTCTTCCGATCACCATAAACCTGAATCAAGTTCATGGCGATCATCAGTACCAGAATCAGCAGGAACAGCAGGGTAAACATGGCGTAAATCTTGGGCTGGAGGGGCTTTTTGGTGTAGGAATAAATCTCCACCGGCAGCGTCACGAAGTCCAGACCACTGACAAAGTAGCTGATGACGAAGTCATCCAGACTCATGGTGAAGGCCATGATGGCGCCGGAAACAATACCCGGCATAATTTCATGCAGTGTCACCCGGAAAAATGCCTGCACCGGGGTGCAGCCCAAGTCCATGGCAGCGTCCGTCAGGGACTTGTCCATTTGCTTGAGCTTGGGCATCACGTTGAGGATGACATAGGGCAGGTTGAAGGTGATGTGGGCAATCAGCAGCGTCCAGAAGGTCAGGCTGTTGCGCTGACCCAGCATCCGGGTGCCCACAAAGACAAACAGCAGCGACAAAGAAACGCCGGTGACAATGTCCGGGTTGGTCATGGGGATGTTGGTCAGGGTCATGGCAGCCTTGCGCATTCTGGGATTCAGGTTGTGAATACCCAGGGCAGCTACAGTGCCAAAGATGGTGGCACAGAAACTGGCCAGAATGGACACAATCAGGGAGTTGCCCAGAAGCTCCAGCAGGCTGCTGTCCTGAAACAGCCGGGCATACTGCTGGAAGGTGAAGCTTTCAAACTGGGTGATGTCCTTGCCGGTGTTGAAGGAGGCCACGATCAGCACCACCATGGGGATATACATGAAGATGAAAATCAGGGTGGTCAGGATGCGGTTTGTCCGCTTCATACAATCACGCCTCCTTCCTCGCTGTCACCGCCGAAGCGGTTCATAATGCCGGTGCAGACGAACACCAGCAGCATCAGCACCAGGCTCAGAGCAGCGCCCAGATTGGGGTTGTTGCCCTGCTTGAACTGCCGCTCGATTACGTCGCCGATGAGCACCGTATCGGTGCCGCCCAGCTTCTGGGAGATATAGAAGGTGGACACGGAAGGAACAAATACCATGGTCATGCCCGACAGAATGCCGGGAACGGACAGCGGCAGAACCACCCGGCCAAAGACCTGAACGCCGTTGCAGCCCAGATCCTCCGCCGCCTCAATCAGACGGTGGTCAATCTTGACAATGGTGGCGTACAGGGGCAGGATCATGTAGGGCAGGTAGTTGTAGACCATGCCCAGAATCACCGCTCCGGGAGTCCGGATCATTTTCAGCGGCCCGATGCCGATGCGGGAGAGCAGGCTGTTGATAATGCCGGTGTCCTGCAGCAGGCCCACCCAGGCCAGGGTGCGCAGCAGGAAGCTCATGCACATGGGCAGCATTACCAGCATGTACAGAAATTTCTGGGTGGCAGGACGGCATTGGGCGATGCAGTAGGCCACGGGATAGCCCAGTATCAGGCAGATCACCGCAGAGGCCAGAGAATAGACAATGGACTGCCACAGCACCGGCAGGTACATTCCCAGCTCCTTCAGATTCCGGAAGGAGAAGACTCCCGTCGCCGGATCGGTCAGGGCGTAGTAGCCTACCACGCACAGAGGAATCAGGGTGAAGGCTACCATCCACAGAAGGTAAGGGGTGCTGAGCAAAACCGCATTATTCCGCTTCTTCATCCGCAGCATCCTCCGTCAGCTCGTCATACTCGGCAGAGTAGGAGCTGTAGTCGCCAAACATGCCGGAGTATTCGCTCTTGTGCATGATGTGAATGTCCTCCGGGTTCAACCGAATGCCGATGACCGAACCTACGCCGTGGTAGTCGGTGGTCTGAATCAGCCACTTGAAGCCCTTGAACTCTACAATAATATCATAATTCAGGCCCTTGAAGGTGATGCTGGTAACGGTGCCCACCAGATGGCCCTGTTCAGGAGGAACAATGTCGATATCCTCCGGGCGGATGACCACGTCCACGTTTTCGTTGGGGGCAAAGCCCTTGTCCACACAGTCAAAAACCCGGCCGAAGAACCGGACTTTGTAATCTTGCAGCATGACGCCGTCGAGAATGTTGCTTTCGCCGATGAAGTCCGCAACGAATGCGTTTTTCGGCTCGTTATAGATATCCTCAGGTCTGCCGATCTGCTGAATCCGGCCTTTGTCCATGACCACCACGGTGTCGGACATGGAAAGGGCTTCCTCCTGATCGTGGGTGACGTAGATAAAGGTAATGCCGGTGGCCTGCTGGATGCGTTTCAGCTCGTTCTGCATATCCTTGCGCAGCCGCAGATCCAGCGCTGCAAGAGGCTCGTCCAGCAGCAGCACCTTGGGACGGTTCACCAGAGCACGGGCAATGGCCACCCGCTGCTGCTGACCGCCGGAAAGGCTGTCCACGCTGCGGTTTTCGTAGCCCTTCAGGCTGACGATTTCCAGCATTTCACTGACCCGGCGCTTGATCTCGTCCTTGGGCAGCTTGGCAACTTTCAGACCAAAGGCAATGTTGTCATATACGTCCAGGTGGGGGAACAGCGCATAGCGCTGAAACACCGTGTTGATCTGCCGCTGGTAGGGCGGCGCATCGTTGACCTTTTTCCCGTCGAAGGTCACCGTGCCGGAAGTGGGCTTCAGGAAGCCGCCGATAATCCGCAAGGTGGTGGTTTTGCCGCAGCCGGAGGGGCCCAGCAGCGTGAGGAATTCATGGTCGTTAAAATAAAGATTGATTCCGTCGAGGATACGCTCCCCGTCGAACTCCACGGTAAGATCCTGGAGCCGGATGAGTTCTTTGGACATTATCCTCCCCCGTTTCTTTTGTATTTTATGTCAAAATTCGACAACTATAACTATAGCGCAAAAATCCCTGTTGTCAATGTATTTTGTTGGGAAATGGGAATTTTTATTCGGTGCGACAGCGCAAGCAAGGGCACCGGGAGAGTTACCCGGCGCCCTTGGCGATACAATATTAAATGGTAATCAGTTCGTAGGAATCTTCGCCCAGGCCAATCTTCTTGGCGTGCTCAATCTGGCTGCGCCAGTTGGTGTGGGGAAAGGCACCGGTCAGGTTGTCCAAATCGGGCCGATTTGCCTTAGCCAGCTTGGAGTTGGGCATGATGCTCTGGGCGTTTACCGCTTCGGCACAGGCCAGATCCAGTGCAACCGGGTCGAAGGAGGCAAACATGCCCACATCCGGAACAATGGGAATGTCGTTTTCTGCATGGCAGTCGCAGTAGGGGCTGACATCCCGAACCAGGCTCACATGGAAGTGGGGGCGTCCGTCCAATACGGCTTTGGTGTACTCGGCAATCTTGCAGTTGAGGATGGTGGCGGACTGGGCATAGGCGGGAGAAATGGCCTTCACCGGGCATACGTCAATGCACCGGCCGCAGCCCATGCACTTGGTCCAGTCGATGTGCATGATGCCGTTTTCCATCTGGGGGCCGTCGTGGGCACAGTACTTGGCGCAGGTGCCGCAGCCGATACACTTTTCCGGGTCCACTTCGGGACGGCCTTCGGAGTGCATCTCCCGCTTGCCAGCATTGGAGCCGCAGCCCATACCCAGATTCTTCATAGCGCCGCCGAAACCGGCTTCTTCATGGCCCTTGAAGTGGTTCAGGGAGATGACGATGTCGGCATCCATAATGGCACGGCCGATTTTTGCCGTTTTCACATACTCGCCGCCCACCACAGGCACGTCTACATCGTCGGTGCCCTTCAGGCCGTCGGCAATGAGGATATGGCAGCCGGTGGAGTAGGGGGTAAAGCCGTTAAGGTAAGCAGTTTCCAGGTGATCCAGGGCGTTTTTCCGGGAGCCGACGTACATGGTGTTGGCATCGGTGAGGAAAGGCTTGCCGCCCAGATCCTTCACCAAATCCACGATTACCCGGGCGTAGCCGGAACGCAGATGGGCCATGTTGCCCAGTTCGCCAAAGTGAATCTTAATGGCCACAAATTTGTCCTTGAAGTCGATCTGATCCATGCCGGCACTCAGGCACAGCCGGGCCAGTTTCTGGGGCAGTGTCTCAGATGTACCGGTGCAGAAATCGGTAAAATAAACTTTGGATGCCATTGAGGTTACCTCCTGTCAGAATTTGCCTTCAGTTTACTTGTTATTGGCTGGAAAGTCAAGAAGTACGGGAGAATATGAAACAGGAAAAGGAAAATCATTCGTTGGAATGCACAATTATATAGGAGGATCATTTTGTAAATTGCACAAAGTTTTTTTTGTATTTCGAAAAAACTTTGGCGGGAATAAATCTTGCGGCGAAGGATAAATGGTGGTATCATGTGCCCGCCGGAATAGGAGCGTTTTCCATTGCGGCAATCGCAAATCAATATCAGGGGGAATCACTTTGGAAATTTATCTGATCAGCCTGGCCGTTGCCTTGGTTGGCGGCCTGATGCTTTCTCGTTTGACCAAGTTAATTAACCTGCCTGCCGTTACGGCCTATCTGGTGGCGGGCCTGATTCTGGGACCGTTCTGCCTGGGCGCGCTGAAGGTCAGCGGCTTTGGCTTCAATACGCTGGAGCAGGTGGAAACCATGGGCATTGTGACCCAGACGGCTCTGGGTTTCATCGCCTTCACCATCGGCAATGAGTTCCGGCTGAGCCAGCTGAAGGCCACCGGCGCCAAGGCCATTACCATCGGTATTTTGCAGGCGGTTATCACCACCATTGTGGTGGACATTGTTCTGGTTGCGCTGCACCTGTTCTTCCCGCAGCTGATTTCCATCCCCTGTGCCATTACCCTGGGTGCCATCGCTTCGGCTACCGCTCCTGCTGCCACGCTGATGGTGGTGCGCCAGTATAAGGCCGACGGCCCCATGACTAGACTGCTGATGCTGGTGGTTGCCATTGATGATGCGGTGGGTCTGGTGCTGTTCTCCGCTTCCTTCGGCATTGCCACGGCTCTGTCCAGCGGACAGGTCAGCGTGCTGGCTGTGGTGGTGGAGCCGATTCTGGAGATTGTGGCATCTTTGCTTCTGGGCAGCGCCATGGGCTGGCTGATGAACTGGGTGGAGCAGTTCTTCCACTCCCGCAGCAAGCGTATGTCCATCTCCGTTGCTTTTGTGATGCTCACGGTAGGAATGTCCATGCTGGAGTTTGACATCGGCGGGATTCACCTGGGCTTTTCTCTGCTGCTGGTGTGCATGATGACCGGCACCATTTTCTGCAACATCTGCGACACTTCCGAGGAACTGATGAACCGTGTGGATGGCTGGACCATGCCCCTGAACGTGCTGTTCTTTGTGATCTCCGGCGCAGAGCTGGATCTGAATGTGCTGGCCCAGCCGGTTACCCTGCTGGTGGGCGTCACCTTCATTCTGGCCCGGTCTGCCGGTAAGTACTACGGCGCTGCCCTGAGCTGCCGCCTGACCCGGCAGCCCAAGCCCATTACGGATCATCTGGGCATCACCCTGCTGCCCCAGGCCGGTGTGGCACTGGGCATGGCTATGACAGCGGCTACACTGCCCGATGGCGCCCTGGCCCGGAATGTGGTGCTGTTCAGCGTCCTGGTTTACGAACTGATCGGACCCAACCTGACCAAGCGGTCTTTGCTGGCAGTGGGCGAAATCAAGCCCGAGGGCCGTACCAGCGCAAGAAAAATCAACGAGGCGTAACTTCAGCAAAATGCCCCTTTCTCTGCAGGAAATTCCTGTTGACAAAACCATCCGAATTGCTTACAATGAATGTACCATCTTACATGACTGACGGACGAATGCGGTTTAACGCAGGGGAAGTGTAAGAGTAGTTGTGCCGACCGTCTGGGCGATCTGGTTACCAAACTGGATCGCCCTTTTTGTTCATAGTTTTTTCGAACAGGCGGGAAGACAAAGGGTGTGTCAACACAAAGAATCGAGGGGCGCATTATGAAAAAAATCAGAAATCTCTCCGAAAGCGACTTTTTGAAGCTGTTTTTTGGGCTGCTGAGCCTGGCTTTCCTGGTTGGGGCTGTGTGTATGCCGGATCGGGGCAGCATGTTTTCCGGCCTGTGGCAGATCATTAGCCAGCCCAGCAAGCTGACTACCAACTACTTTGCAGTGGGCGGCTATGCGGCTACCTTCCTGAACATGGGTCTGGTGGGACTGATCTGCCTGGGGCAGTTTGTGGTATTCCGGGGCAAGGCCAATAATGTCTCTACCCTGGCTGTGGTGCTGACGCTGGGTTTCTGCTCCTGGGGCATCAACATCCTGAACATCTGGCCCACCATTTTCGGCGTGATGCTTTACGGCCTGGTGAAGAAGGAATCCTTCGGCAGCCTGGTCAACGCCATGATGTTCTCCACCGGTATTGCGCCGCTGATTACGGATCTGATGATCCGCTACCCCTACGCTGAGGCGGTGGGCTTCAACCTGCCGGGCATCGGCGTGGCTGTGCTGGTGGGTATTGTCATTGGATTTTTCCTGCCGGCGGGTATGGCGGCATCTCCCAGCATTCACAAGGGCTTTGACCTGTACTCCGCAGCGCTGCCAATTGGCATGACGGCGTTCTTCCTGAATGCGGTGCTGTTCAAAACCATGGGTGTTGCCCTGCCTGACGGGGCGGATGCTGCCCAGCTTCAGGTTGCCTCCCGGCTGACGGTGAACCTGTTCTGCGGCATTGTCTTTGGCCTTTGCGTGCTGGGGGCGCTGGCATTGGGATGCAAGCCCCGGGATTACTGGCGCCTGCTGACCGATAAGGCAGCGGTGAACAATTTCTCCTCTATCTATGGCAATGCGGTATTCCTGATGAATGTGGGCGTGTTCGGTCTGTTCATCCTGGGATACTATAATCTCATCGGTGCATCCTTCAACGGCGTGACCTTTGGTATTATTTTCTGTATGCTCTCCACCTGCAACTCCGGCTCTCACCCGGGCAACGTCTGGCCCATTATGGTCGGTTACTTCCTGGCATCGGTGGTGTTCGGCTGGCTGTCTACACTGGCAGGGGGAACCTTTGCTCAGGCCATCAATGCCCAGGCCATCTGCGTGGGCCTGTGCTACGCCAATGGCCTGAGCCCGGTATCCAGCAAGTACGGCTGGCAGTTTGGCGCTCTGGCAGGCGGCATGCACTACATGCTGGTGACTTCCGTGCCCAACCTGCACGGCGGCTTCTGCCTGTATAACGGCGGCTTCACTGCGGCGCTGATCTGCGTTCTGCTGATTCCTCAGCTGGAGCGGTTCACCAAGACCAAGCAGGAACGCCGGGAACTGAAGGTGAAATAAGGGAGGCGTGCTGACCTGGGAAACCAGGCCAGCACGTTTGATGTAATAGAAAACTTGGAGGTAATGAGAATGTTTTACGATCAGGTAAAAGAGAGCGCCGACTATATCCAGTCCCAGCTGGGACAGAAGGTGGATGTATCGGTGATTTTGGGCAGCGGTTTGGGAAAAATCGTGGAGGCCATGACGGAGAAAAAGATCATTCCCTATCAGCAGATTCCCCACTTCCCCCAAAGCACCGTAGCCGGTCATGCGGGCAATCTGGTCTTTGGAAAAATCGGACAAACCAAGGTTCTGGCTCTGCAGGGGCGGTTTCATTACTATGAAGGGTTTACTCTGAAGGAAGTGGCCTACCCGGTGTATGTGATGAAGCTGCTGGGTATTGAAAATATGATTGTCACCAACGCCTGCGGCGGCATCAATCCGGGATTTGCCCCGGGAGATCTGATGATTATCGATGATTTCATCAACTCCATTGGCACCAATCCGCTGATTGGAGAAAATGACGAGCGGTTTGGCCCCCGGTTCCCGGATATGTCCGAACCCTATTCCACTGCCCTGCGGGAAAAGGCAAAGGCAGCGGCAGACAGCTTAGGGATAGAAACCAAGCACGGCGTGTACACCTTCTTCCAGGGGCCTTACTACGAGACCGCTGCAGAAATCCGGATGTATAAGACCCTGGGAAGCGATGCCATCGGCATGTCCACAGTGCCGGAGACCATCGCCGCCAACTACCTGGGCATCAAAACCCTGGGCATTGCCTGCATCACCAACATGGCAACCGGACTGCGCACGGGAAAGCACAGCCACGAAGAAGTGGTGCGCATTGCGGAGTTGTCCAGCGAAAAACTTTGCCGCTGGATCACAAAACTGCTGGAAACCTGGAACTAACAGCCGTATCCCGGAAAATGCCGGGTGAAAAGTCCCAAATACAGCCTGTCCCGAAGATAAGGGACAGGCTGTCTGCATTTGTTCTGCTGGACAAAGAAGAACTTGTGTGCTATGATGATGCCGTGATCCTGACATTAAGCGAAAACGCTGCGTGAAAGGTGCGAATATGGTGTTTCTTCCCCGGTATTCTGCCGGGGATACTGCCGTTGCCGTGCCGTTGGGTCACGGCAATTTTTCATTTTGGAGGGGTTCTATGCAAACACGGGTAGCGGTTATGAGCATCATCGTGGAAAATCCGGACGCGGTGGAGCAGCTCAACGCCATGCTCCACACTTACGGAGAGTACATCATTGGCCGAATGGGGATTCCTTACCGCAAACGGGGGGTCAACATCATCGCCATTGCCCTGGACGCGCCCCAGGATACCATTTCCGCCCTGGCAGGGAAGATTGGAAGCCTGACGGGAATCAGCGTGAAAACGGCTTACTCCGGCGTGACGGCTGGGGAACAAGAATAAAGAAAAGAGGATGCTTGTTATGAATAAGAAAATTCGCTGGATTACGGAAACCGCTTTGCTGCTGGCGCTGCTGATTGTGCTGCAGTCGGTAACCAAAAGCTTCGGACAGTTTGTCACCGGTTCTTGCGTCAACGCAGTGCTGGCCCTGGCGGCTTTGCTGACGGGCTTGGGCAGCGGAATTACCATTGCGGTGATTTCTCCTGTGCTGGCGTTCCTGCTGGGCATCGCCCCCCAGGCGGTGACGGTACCGGCAATTATGGTGGGAAATACGGTGTTTGTGGTGCTGATTCGGCTGATTGCCGGAACGGACAGCAAGGTTCTGGGTAAGCAGATTGCTGCATGGATCATTGCCGCTCTGGCAAAGTTTGCGGTGCTGTATCTGTTGGTGGTAAAGATCATCTGCGGTCTGGCTGCTGCACCGCTGCTGGAGGCGGGCACCCTGAAAGAGCCTATGCTGAAGATGCTGCCTGCCATGTTCGCCTGGCCTCAGCTGGTTACGGCGCTCATTGGCGGAGCAATCGCCCTGATTCTCGTACCGGTGCTGCGCAAGGCGCTCCATCGCTGAAAAACCATCCCCGGGCCCATTGGGTCCGGGGATATCTTTTGGAAAGAAATAAGAAAACCGACATCCATTAGGATGTCGGTTTTATGGGGTGGATAATGGGACTCGAACCCACGATCTTCAGAGCCACAATCTGACGCCTTAGCCAACTAGGCCATATCCACCATATGTAATTCGCTGAATGGCACGCCAGGAGGGATTCGAACCCCCGACCTACTGCTTAGAAGGCAGTTGCTCTATCCGACTGAGCTACTGGCGCATATCGAATGGAGCGGGTGACGGGAATCGGACCCGCGTATCCAGCTTGGAAGGCTGGTGTTCTACCATTGAACTACACCCGCGAATTCGCTTCACCAGCTGATTCAGCCAGAAGATATTACCATAGAATCCGCTATCTGTCAAGCCCCTTTTGCAAAATTTCCGGTATTTTTTCGTAGATCACATCTGCCACCGCTCCGTCGGCACAGTTGCAAACTGTGGGGAACCGGTCTGCCAGGATGGCGTCACCGGGGACAAAGGCAAAGTCGGCATCACGCAGCATGGATAAATCATTTTCCGCATCTCCTGCGCAGACGAGAATCTTCCGGCCCAGCTTCTGCTGCAGCTGGCGGGCGGAGCGGGCCTTGCTCACCCCTTTTGCGTGGATATCCAGAATCCGGGGCGCTGCCCGGAAGACTTCACAGCAGGCGCCGAAGCGCTGCTGGAGGATTTCCTGAACCTGGTCAATCCGCCGGCATTCTTCCTCGCTGCCGGAAAACAGATGAGATACCGTTACATCCCGGATCTGACCGTAAACGGAGAATTTCAGGAAGGGTCCCAGATCATCCCCGGGGCGGGCGAAGCCGCGGCTGCATCCGTTGTGGTCACAGAAGGCGTCCCATGCAGGATTTTCCTGGAACCGATAGTGGGCATCCACTCCCTGGACTTCCACGGTCATATCCGGAAACAGCTCCATACAGGTTTGGACAGTCTGCCACAGATCCAGAGGGATTTCATGGCAGAACAGCAATTTCCCGGCTGCAATGTCGTAGGCGGCGGAGCCGTTATACAGCAGCAGGGGAGCGTTTACAGGCACTTTGTCCAGAAAGGGTCTTGCCATGGGGACGCTGCGGCCGGTATTGACGGTAAAAGCACCGCCGTTTTCCATAAAGTAGCGAATGGCTTCCACATTCCGCTGCGGAATGGTGGAGTCCGGCGCGGTTAAAGTCCGGTCGTAGTCGGCAGTCAGCAAAACATCAGAATAAATCCCCATATTGGTATTCCTCTCTCAGGGTAATCAGCCCATTTTTTCTAATTTCTCCAGCACTTCCTGAAAATAGGCGGGCAGCTGGGCAAAAACCATCACCGGATGGCCATCCCTCGGATGCTGGAAGCACAGGGCCCCTGCGTGAAGGCATTGGCTGTCCTGACCCAATTCCGGTTTTTTGTGGCCGTAAACGGTGTCACCCAGAATGGGGTGGCCGATGTAGGCCATGTGCACCCGAATCTGGTGGGTGCGCCCGGTTTCCAGTCGGCAGCGGATGTGGGTATAGCCCCGATAGCGGCGCACCACTTCCCAGTGGGTCACGGCAGGCTTGGAATTGCGCTGGGTGACGCACATTTTTTTGCGGTCCGTAGGGTGCCGACCGATGGGAGCGTCCACTGTTCCGGAATCTTCCCGGAAAGAGCCGACCACAATGGCTTCATAGGTGCGGGCCATGGTGTGGTCTTTCAGCTGGCTGGCCAGCATGGTGTGGGCGTAGTCATTCTTGGCCACCGCCAGCAGGCCGGAGGTGTCTTTGTCAATTCGGTGGACAATGCCGGGGCGCAGTTCGCCATTGATGCCGCTCAGGTCATCGCCCAGGGCGTAAAGCAGGCCATTGACCAGGGTATCGTCACTGTGGCCTGCGGCGGGATGCACTACCAGACCCTTTGGCTTGTTGATCACCAGCAGGTCATCATCTTCATAGACGATTTCCAGATCCATGGGAGTGGGGGCAATGTCCACAGGCTTGGCTTCGGGTATGGTGTATTCCACCTGGTCGCCAATGTTCAGTTTGTCATTTTTCTTGCCGGGCTTGCCGTTGCGCAGAACGGCTCCGGATTCCAGCAGCTTCTGGGCAGCGCTGCGGCTCAGACCGTCGGCGCATCTTGCCAAAAAGGCATCCAGCCGTTCCCCGGCGATATCCGCAATCAGGCGCATTTCTTCTCGTCCTTCCAGAAGTCCCGGTGAAACAGCACCAGGTGGCCCATGAGCAAAACGCAGCCGCAGGTGATGAAACAGTCGGCTACATTGAACACGGGAAATTCCACAAAAGTGGTTTCAAACATGTCCACCACATATCCCAGCCGCACCCGGTCGATCATGTTGCCCAGGCCGCCGCCGTAAATTGCGGCGATGCACCAGCGCTCAAAGGGGACAAAGCCCATAGGCTTTTTGTAGTACTCCCAAACAATCAGCCCGGTAAATACCACAAAAATCAGGGCAAACAGCCACTGCTGTCCCTGAAAGGACGAAAACGCAGCGCCGTTATTCTGCACATAGGTCAGCTGCAGCAGCCCCGGCAGAAAGGGGACCTCTCCGGACAATGGGATATTCAAAACGGTCAGATATTTCACAGCCTGGTCGGCTGCGGCAATGCAGAGGGAAAATAGGGCATAATAGAGAAATGGCATGAATTTGTTCCTCCTGTTTGGTCGAAGTAATGATACCATGGCTCCCAGGGAAAGTCAAATTGTTTGGATTTGGGGGTATAAAAAACCCGCCCCAGGTATTCCCAGGACGGTGCTACAAGAGCCTATGTCAGTTCACCAGAAACCGGCTGACGGTACTGCGAAAATGCTGGTACTCTGCTTCCGTGCAGGTAACCACTGCGGTAAGGGGATGGGAAAAGTTCAGACAGAACATTTCCATAAAGCTTTTCCCGTTGGCCTGATACTGGTCGTTTCCAACCCGGACGGGGAAAGGGAAGGTTGTTGCCAACGCAACAAATTCCTGCACGTCCCGGACGGACCGAAGCTGAATTTCAAATTCCCACATAAAACTCTCCTTTGCAAGCTGTACAAAATCCACATTATCCTGTATAATGGAGAGCAGCAATCCAAAAGACGGCTCCGATATTCCCGCATGTGATGCGGACAACGATATTATAGCATTTTTCGGCAAAATTGCAACTGTCGGTTTGGCTGATTTTAACAATTTATTAACTTTTTTATTGGTGGATTTGACAATGAAGTTTGGATTTTATACATTAGGATGCAAAACAAACCAGTACGAAACCCAGGCAATGGAGCGATTTCTGACAGAAAAAGGCCATGAAATTGTGCCCTTTGACCAGGTCTGCGATGGTTATATCATCAATACCTGCTCCGTAACTGCGGTGGCGGACAAGAAAAACCGGGCGGTAATCCGCCGGTGCCGCCGGGACAATCCCCAGGCGGTGATTGGCGTCTGCGGCTGCTACTGCCAGCACGCGCCGGAGGATGTGCGCAAGCTTGGGGTGGACGTCATCGGCGGCAGCGGCGGACGGCAGGCCTTTGTGGAGCAGATGCTGCAAGCCCTGGAAAACCGCTCCCATCTGGAATGCCTGGACAATGCCCTGCGCCGGAGAGAATTTGAAGTCCTTCCTGCCGGCGGCCTGGAAGAGCGGACCCGGGCTATGCTGAAAGTGCAGGACGGCTGCGTCAATTTCTGCACTTACTGTATTATCCCCTACACCCGAGGGCCTATTCGCTCAGCTCCGGTGGAACTGGCAGTGGAGCAGGCCCAGGACCTGGCCCGGCGGGGGTACCGGGAAATTGTGGTGACAGGCATTGAAATTGCCAGCTGGGGAGCGGATCTGCCGGGTAAGCCCCAGGTGACAGGGCTGATTGAAGCCATCTGCCAGGCGGTACCCCAGCTCCGGGTGCGCCTGGGTTCTCTGGAACCCAGAATCGTCACCGAGGAGTTTTGCAGACGGCTGGCGGCGCTGCCCAATCTGTGCCATCAGTTCCATCTGAGCATGCAAAGCGGCTGCGACACGGTTTTGCAGCGGATGAAGCGCAAATATGACACTGCCCGCTACTATGAAAGCGTGTGCCTTTTGAATCAGTATTTTCCGGACTGCACCATTACCACGGATATGATTGTGGCATTTCCGGGGGAGACGGAGGAGGAATTTGCCCAGAGCCTTTCTTTTATTCAAAAATGCGGCTTTGCGGATATGCACATTTTCCCCTATTCCCGCCGCCCCGGAACCCCGGCGGACAAGATGCCGGGCCAGCACAGCAATGCCACCAAGGAAGCCCGGAGCCGGGCGGCCATTGCGGTGGCAGAGCAGATGTGCCGTCAGTTCCGGCAGAATCTGATTGGCTCGGTGCAGGAGGTGCTGTTTGAAGAAAAGAGCGGGCAGTATTATACCGGTCACGCCTCCAATTATGTGAAGGTTTATGCACCGGGAGAGAATCTGCACAACCAGCTGCGCCCGGTGCGTATCCTGGAAATCTGGGAAGACGGCGTTCGGGGAGAGATTGTGGAAGGGTAAAAAATATCCAGCCCAAATCCGGGCTGGATATTTTGCTTATTGCTTGTTTTTCTTCCGGTATTCACCTTTGCGGTCGAAACGCATGGCGGCGGTGAGATTGATGCCGATGGTTGCCAGCACCGCCAGAATCGCCTGCCAGATCAAACAGTCTGCGGCGCGCCAAACCATGTCGGTCACTTCCATCTTGGCAAAGCCGCCGGAGATGAGCAGCATGATGATGGTCAGAATCAGTCCCAGACCGCCAAAAACCACACCGGCCAGCCGCTGGGTAAACCGCCAGGCCTGGACACTGCCCATGCCGTAGTAGCAGCGGTAGCCAAAATAGTAGTTGGCTTCCTTCGGTGACAGGAACAGATACGCAAGTCCAAGCACCAGCAGAACAATGGGGCCGATCATCACCGCAAAGCGGCAAATTGTGGAAAGGCTTCCGAATACGTCGCTCAGTTCCGGCAGCAGCGATGCCGGGTCAAAGGCATCCATCATATCCTTGATGGAGCCCAAATCCAGGCCCCCTTCTGTGACAGCAGTAGGGTCTGTTGGTATGGTGGCCACAGTGGTTTCCAGTGTTGCCAGAGTGGTCTCCAGAGTTTCCGTTGGAATTGTGCTCATTATTTTTCCTCCAGGAATTTGCTGATCTCCCGCATAAAGCTTCCGGCATCCTGGAACCGATGGTAGATGGAGGCAAAGCGGATGTAGGCCACTTCATCCAGGGGTTTCAGCCGTTCCATGACCATTTCCCCCAGCTTATCGGTGCTGATTTCCCGTTCCAGGGTGTTCTGAATGGTCTGTTCGATTTCCGTAGTAATGCGGTCCAGATCGGTGACATCCACTTTCCGTTTGTCAAAGGCCCGGATCATGGAATTGAGAATCTTATTTCGGTCAAAGTTCTGACGGGAGCCGTCCCGCTTCACCACAATGATGGGAAGACTCTCCACAATTTCATAGGTGGTGAACCTGCGCTGGCAGCCCATACACTCCCGGCGGCGGCGAATGCTCAGGCCGTCCTCGCTGTGGCGGGAGTCCACCACCTTGCTTTCCTGATCACCGCAAAACGGACATTTCATGGGAAATTCACTCCCTTTCCCCCAATGATTCCTGTATTATAGCAGAAAAATCTTCCACTGTCCAGCATTTTTTATCCGCCGGGCTTCGACAGGAATGACTCTTGCCATTCTGGCGGCGATGGGGTAAAATAGGGACATGTCCGTTTTTGTTTACGCCGATAATAAGGAGTAGGTTATGTCGAAAAAAATGTGGTTTCTCCTGTGGGGCGGCCTGTTTGTTCTGTGTGCTGCCTTGGGATTTTTGCCGGAGCCGGTTTGCGCTCCTATAGAGGATGGAGGCGTGTGCTGGCTGCGGGTGGTGATGACGATTTTGTCCGTGGTGTTCTTCCTGCCTCCGGCGGTGCTGCTGCACAAGGCGGGGAAGGAAAAGAATGTGCCCATGCAGCAGCTGATCCGCAATCTGTCCGCCCTTTCCCTGGGACTGACCCTGGTGATGCTGATTCTGAACTTCTGGTCAGCCCTGGGGCCGGAGATACTGGGCAGCGTGCTGCATTATGTGCTGGTGGTGGTATCCACCCCCATGATTTGCAGCGGGCAATGGGCGCTGAGCCTGTTTTTGTGGGCCTGCCTGCTCATGGTCAGTTTGCGCCAACTGCGCAGAAAATAATCGCTTATCCGTTGAAAGACGCTGCGTCGAAGGTGGTGACCACATGGTAGACCATGGAACCTTCCTGGTTCATCCCATCTTCCACAAAGCGCCGGATGGACTCCTCCTGGCCCTGCAGGTCGGAAGGAAGGGCCACGTCGAACACCAGATTCATATGCTTGCGGCCTTGGGTCATGCGAAAATCGTGGAGCGTAAGCCGGGGGTCCTTCTGCTGCAGCAATTCTGCGACAGCTTGCTTGCACCGGGTCAGCTCCGGATCATCCACAATCACCGGGTCGTAGTGAATGACCAGGTGGACGTTGTGACTGCGCAGGCACTCGCGCTCCATGTCATCAATACTCTCGTGGCATTCCAGCGGGTCTTCCCGGTAGTCCATCTCCACGTGGAGGCTGGCAAACCGCTGTCCCGGGCCGTAATCGTGAACCATCAGGTCGTGGTACCCCAGAACCTTGGGCTGCTGGGCTATGTAATCCACGATTTCCTGCCGCAGCTGGGAATCTGCGCTTTCTCCCAGCAGGGGAGAGATGGTGTCTTTTGCCAGTTGTACGCCGCTGTACAGGATGAACAGCGCCACGCACAGACCGATGTAGCCGTCCACCGGCAGTCCCCAGAAATGCTGAACCAATCCCGCAGCCAGAACGGCGGTGGTGGTAATGCAGTCGTTGCGGCTGTCGGCAGAGGTGGCCAGCAGGGCGGTGGAGTCGATTTTCTTGCCCAGCTTCCGGTTAAACAGGGCCATCCACAGCTTCACAGCGATGGATGCGATCAGCACCCCGGCTGCCACGGCGGAAAATTCCACCGGCGTGGGATGGAGAATCTTCTCGGCGGAGCTTTTCACCAGCTCAAAGCCGATTACCAGAATCAGGGCGGCCACTGCAAGGCCGCTTAAGTACTCTGCCCGGGCGTGACCGAAGGGGTGGTGCTCGTCGGCAGGCTTATCTGCCAGACGGAAGCCGATCAGGGTCACGATGGAGCCGGAAGCGTCGGAGAGGTTATTCAGGGCATCTGCGGCAATGGAAACCGAGCCGGTCAGGGTGCCCACAATGCCTTTGCACAGCGACAGCAGAAGATTGCAGGCGATGCCTACCAGGCCGGACATGGTGCCAATGGCGGAACGAACCCGGCTGCTGGAGATGTTTTCATAGTCTTTGACAAATAAGCGTAATAGAAGATCCGTCATAAATTACCTCCTGAAAAAGCCGGAAAACCCGGTGCTGCGTCACTCTACTGCCAGTAGAGTCGGTAATTCTACCACCTGTGGGAGACAAAGTTGGGAAAATTGCACCATAATGGCGTGACTTTACCCCCACTGTGTTGTATGATAACTTGGCTAGGGTGCGTTACCCGCTATTATACTGCAAAAGACCGAAGGTGTCTATTACTTTTTGGGAGCGTGAATGACAATGAGCTATCGCATTATTACTGACTCCGGCTGTGATTTCCCCAACGACATGTATGCCCAGCTGAATCTGACCATGGTACCGCTGAGTGTGGAATTCCAGGGCAGTGTTACAGATGATAAAAACGATGACAGCCTGAAGCAGATTTATGACGGACTTCGCGCCGGGGAATCTGCCAAAACCTCTGCCGTCAATCCCAGCCGTTGGACCCAGGCTATGGAAGCCCCTCTGGCAGCCGGGGAAGATGTGCTGGTGATGGCTTTTTCTTCCGGCCTGTCCACCACCTACCAGTCTGCGGTGATTGCCGCTGAGGAACTGCGGGAAAAGTATCCGGAGCGGAAGCTCTATGTGGTGGATACCCTGGCAGCATCCATGGGTCAGGGGTTGCTTGTCTGGTATGCCTGCAAAAAGCGGGACGAGGGCATGCCCCTGGAGCAGCTCCACGACTGGGTGGAGGAAAACAAGCTGCACCTGTGCCACTGGTTTACGGTGGATGATCTGATGCATCTGAAGCGGGGCGGCCGGATCAGCGCCACCACAGCATTGGTTGGAACCATGCTGCAGATCAAGCCGGTGCTCCATGTGGACAACGAAGGCCATCTGATCAACGTTGCCAAGGCCCGGGGCCGGAAGGCATCCATTGATGCTCTGGCCAAGAAAGTGGGCGAGTTGGCCGGAAATTATGACAACAGCACCATGTTCATTTCCCACGGCGACTGCCGGGAGGAAGCGGAGTACCTGGCTGGCATTCTGAAGGAGAAGTACGGTGTCAAGGAAGTCATCATCAGCTATGTAGGCGCCGTCATCGGCTCCCATTCCGGCCCCGGTACGGTGGCCCTGTTCTTCCTGGGCGATCATCGCTGAAGTCTTTCCATAACAGAAAAAGCGCAATGCGATTTGTTCGCATTGCGCTTTTGTTGTATGTTGGTTGTATGCGGCTTGTTATGATTTGGCAATTTCGCCCCGGATGCGGAAGCGGAAGCAGATATCCTCTTCGGCACTGATGTGGTAGGCAGGCTCCACATCGGTGCCCCAGGTATCGATGCCGCCTACGCCCCGCATTTTCCCGCAGACTGTTACCACTGTCCGGGTAGGCTCCGGCAGCTCCTCTACATGGAAGGCCTGCTCCAGCTGGGCGGGGGTATAGGGGATGGCGGAGAAGGAGAAGGGATCATCCAGCTTTTCCAGATTCAGCACGGAGCCGTCCAGATGCAGCCGGGCATAGTGGGTATCTGCATGGTTGCCGCACTCCTGAGGTACCAGGTAGTTGGCAATATGGGGTACCTCGCTGTGAAGTCCGAACAGGCTGCCCTTTTTCCGGTCGGGATAGGTTTCTCCGGACAGGCCCAACCACTGGGTTTTTTCCACCGGCTTGGGGGTAGCGAAACGAAGTCCCAGCAGGGGAAGCTGGGGACGGCCCGCACCGCCATGGTAATGAACGGCGACGTCCAGATTGCCGCTGCGATCCACCCGATAGGTAACCTCTGTTTTCAGTCCCGGCAGAACCTGGGCGGTGAAGGAGTAGCAAATGGCGAAGGCTTCTTCGCTGCGCTCCAGAACCTGAACGTCAGTGCAGCTTTGGTAGGCATCCACCGCCGACCAGATGGCGCTGCGTAAAGGGAAGCCGCAGCCAATGTCATTTTCCGTAGGCGCCCGCCAGTAAGCAGGCCGGGGGCCTCGCCAGATCCACTCGGTATTGCCCCAGCGCAAAGATGCAGGACCGGCCTGACTGAAGGAGAAGAGAATCTCAAAATCCTCACCCTTCACGCCCCAGGCACCGTCGCCCTGAGTAATCCGCAGGGGAGCAGTGGAAACGCTGTGGACGGGCATCTTGGCAGCTGCCCGGGCCTGTTCGTTGGCTGCATCCTGAGCAGCACGCTGGGCAGGGGAAGCATGCCAGTAACGGACTTCCTGCATGCAGGGCTTTTCCTGACCGTCGGCGGTGACGATGCCGTTGCCGCTGAAATTGTAGTCCGTCTGCCGCTCACCGAAGTCACCGCCGTAGCCCAGCACCTGCTGACCGTTTACGTTGGTATAGAATAGGGCCTGATCCATGTAATCCCAGATAAAGCCGCCGTGATACTGGGAAAATTCCTCACCCAGCCGGACGTAGCTTTCCATGCCGCCCAGGGAGTTGCCCATATTGTGCATGTACTCGCAGTTTAAGTAGGGCTTGCCGCCGTCGGTTTCCAGGTATTCCCGAATCTGCTCCGGGGTGGCATACATCCGGGACTCCACATCGGAGATGGCGTCAAATTCCCGGCACTGGAATACGCCTTCATAGTGTACCACCCGGCTGGGGTCCACGCTGCGGAAGTAGTCCGCCATTGCCATAATATCGGAACCTGCGTAGGATTCATTGCCGCAGGACCAGAAGAGGATAGAAACATGGTTCTTGTCCCGCTCGAACATGGACTTTGCCCGATCCAGCACACAATCCAGCCATTGGGGCAGGCTGGCGGGGATGTTCCAGGAGGGGTCAATGATGGGGTCTTTCTGCCAGGAACCGTGGGTTTCCATGTTGGTTTCGTCCATCATGTAGATGCCGTTGCGGTCGCACATGTGGTACCATTCGGTGCGGTTGGGATAGTGGGAGGTGCGCACAGCGTTGATGTTGTTGCGTTTGAAAGTCTCCATGGCTTTTTCCATATCGGCAAGGGTGATAGCCCGGCCGGTATGGGGGTTCCATTCGTGGCGGTTGACGCCGTTGAGCATCAGCCGGTTTCCGTTGAGGTAGAGTACCTTATTCCGCAGTTCAAACCGGCGGAAGCCGGTTTCGTAGGGAATAAATTCGGTAACTTCGCCCTTTTCATCCAGAACCGTCAGCTCCACCCGGTACAGCTCGGGACTTCCGTGATCCCACAGACGGACGTGGTCAAAGGAAAACTCCTGGCTGACCCAATAGGGCCCTTCTTTCTTCAGGTCCAGACTGCCGTCAAAGAGCACACCGTCGGCGCTGTGGCAGATTCTGGCCCGGACAGCGGCGCTGCCTTCCAGCAAGAGCCGGATGTTCAGGCTGCCGCTTTCGTTGTCGGGGTTCAATGTGGTGCGAATCCACAGATCCTGGACATGGGCATGGGGCTTGGCGTACAGGTAGACAGAACGGAAAATGCCAGAAAACCGGAAAAAGTCCTGATCTTCCAGCCAAGCGGCGCTGCTGCGCTTGTGTACCTGGACACAAAGCCGGTTGCCGTAGCTGCGGATGTAGGGGGTCAGGTCGAACTCAGACGGAGTGAAGGTATCCTCGCAGTAACCAATAAACTGCCCGTTGAGCCAGACATAGGCGGCCTGTTCAATGCCCTGGAAGGACACACACACGGTTTTTCCAATGAGGCCTGGGTCCAGATCGAATTCCCGGACATAGCAGCCCACGGGATTATCCTCCCAGTCAATCTGAGGCGGACGCAGGTAGGCGTGACCGTCCCAGGGATAGAGTTTATTGATGTACTGAATCTGACCGTACCCCTGGGTTTCCATATGCCCGGGGACGGTGATGGTGCCGAAGTTCGTCAGGTCGTATCCTTCCTGCCAGAAATTTTCCGGGCGGGAAGCGGGGTTGGGGCTCCAGGAAAAACGCCACTGTCCGTCTAAGGCTTGACGCAGGGAGCTGTTTCCTTGGGCAGCCTCCTGGGAAGAGGCATAACAAATGTGATCAGAATGGGCATCCAGCCGGTTTACACGAAACACGGTAGGGTCTGCCAGCCAGTTGAGATCTGCCTGCATGGTATTGTCTCCTTCACATGATATTTCGGTTGCCTGACATTCAGTATAGCAAAGGTAAGCGGCTTCGTCAACGGATTGGGAAAGTGGAAGAAAGGCAAGAGGAATATCAGCGAAATATATGGAGAATATGTCCAAAATGGCTTGATGATTTGCAACAAATCGGAAAAAAGTCCAAATTTCCGGAAAAGGATTTACCAATTTGAATTTTGGCAGATTCAACAGATTTGTGGATGAAACATTGTGTATTCATACAAAATTCATAAAACTGCTTTACAGCAACCTCCAAAATTGCTATATTTAACTTGATTTTGAGGGCATCGCTCTCAAAAAACAAAGGAGGAAAAATCAAAATGAAAAAGGTAATTGCGCTTGTGCTGGCTCTGGTCATGGCTTTTGGCCTGGTAGCCTGCGGCTCCGCCGCACCCGCCGAGACCACTGCTGCCGCCGCTGAGGGCGACGCTGTTGTGGAAACCACCGCTACCGCTGCGGAAGCTGCCGGTGTCGATGGTGAAGTTTCCATCTTCTGGTACACCTTCGGCGATACTTATCTGTCCAGCGTTCGTTCCGCTATGAACGCCGCTTGGGACGCTGCTGGCATCAAGTATCATGACTACGATGCCAACAACAGCCAGACCACTCAGACCGAGCAGATTCAGACTGCTATCACCAAGGGCACCGCTGTCCTGGTGGTAAACATCGTTGACGCCAGCTCCGACGACGCCACTCAGGCTATCGTGGACATGGCTGAGCAGGCCGGCATTCCCCTGGTGTTCTTCAACCGTTCCGTCTCCGAGGAGATCGTTTCCGCCTATGACAAGGCTGCTTACGTTGGCACTGACTACACTCAGGCCGGCCACATGCAGGGCGAGATGATCGGCAACTACGTTCTGGAGAACTATGAGACTCTGGATCTGAACGGCGACGGCGAGATCTCCTACGTTATGTTCAAGGGCCAGGAAGGCAACATGGAAGCCGACGCCCGTACCCAGTACGGTGTTGAGGATGCCGACAAGGTCCTGACCGAGGCCGGCAAGCCCGCTCTGGTGTTCTATGATGATGCCAACCCCTCCAAGTACCTGCTGGATGCCAACGGTGCCTGGTCTGCTGAGCAGGGCCAGAACCTGATGCAGACTCTGCTGTCCAAGTACTCCGAGGACAACGGCAACATGGTTGAGCTGGTTATCGCCAACAACGACGACATGGGCCTGGGCGCTATCTCCGCTCTGCAGAACGCTGGCTACAACAAGGAAGGCGGCAAGTACATTCCTGTCTTCGGCGTTGACGCTACCGACGCTGCCAAGGAAGCTATTGCAGCTGGCTCCATGACCGGTACCATCAAGCAGGATGCCGAGGGCATGGCCAATGCGGTTGTGGCTATCTCCCAGAACCTGGCCACCGGCGCTGACAAGTTCGACACCATCGATGCTGCCAACGTTGTGGGCACCTGGCGTGTGAACATCCCCTACTCTGCTTACACTGGCGAATAAGTTATCAATTGCAGCGAAAGCAGCCGCGTCTCGGCGCGGCTGCTTTGGTTACTCTTGGACCTTTTGCAGCATGAGGTCATGCCCATGAACCATCGTGGGCGTGCCCCGATTCTGCAAAATCCGGGTAACCAGCATTTCACAACAGGAGGCGAAACATTTGGAAAAGAATCAAGAATCCGTCCTGCTGCGAATGGAAGGAATCGTCAAGGAATTTCCCGGCGTCAAGGCCCTTGACGGTGTCAACCTGACAGTACGGGCCGGTACGGTACATGCCCTGATGGGCGAAAATGGTGCCGGTAAGTCCACCTTGATGAAATGTCTGTTCGGCGTTTACAAGAAGGACGCTGGCAAGATCTTCCTCAACGGCCAGGAAGTCAACTTTAAAAATTCCAAGGAAGCCCTGGAAAACGGTGTTGCCATGGTGCACCAGGAGCTGAACCAGGCTCTGAAGCGCAACGTCATGGACAACATGTGGCTGGGCCGGTTCCCCATGGTTGCCAAGGGCATCCCGCTGACCAGCGAAAAGAAGATGTATGATGCCACCATGGAAGTATTTGACCAGCTGGGCATCAAAGTCAATCCCAGAACCGTGATGAGCACCATGCCGGTTTCTCAGCGGCAGATGGTGGAAATTGCAAAGGCAGTTTCCTATAACTCCAAAATCATTGTGTTCGACGAACCTACCTCCTCCCTGACGGAAGTGGAAGTGGAACACCTGTTCCGGATTATCAACATGCTCCGGGACCGTGGCTGCGGCATTATCTACATCTCCCACAAGATGGAAGAAATCCTGCGGATTTCCGATGACATCACCATCATGCGTGACGGTCAGTGGATTGCCACCAAGCCCGCCAAGGATCTGACCATGGATGAGATCATCCGCCTGATGGTTGGCCGTGAACTGACCAACCGCTATCCCCACAAGGACAACGTGGTGGGTGAGGAGCTGCTCCGGGTGGAGGGCCTGACCGCCTTGTACTCCCATATCAGAGATGTTTCCTTCACCGCCAGAAAGGGTGAGGTTCTGGGCATTGCAGGCCTGGACGCTTCCGGCCGTACGGAAGTGCTGGAGAACATCTTCGGCGTGGCCACCCGCAAGAGCGGCAAGATCTTCCTCAATGGCAAGCAGGTGCGCAATCGCAACGCCAAGGAATCCATCAACAACGGTTTTGCGCTGCTGACGGAAGAGCGCCGGGCAAACGGTATCTTCGGCATCCTGAATATTCGGGAAAATACCGTTATTTCCAGCCTGAAGAGCTACCTGAACGGCCCGCTGCTGAGCAATAAGAAAATGTCCGATGCTACCGAATGGAGCATCGAAGCCATGCATATCAAAACTCCCAGCCAGTACACCCAGATTCGCTCCCTCTCCGGCGGCAACCAGCAGAAGGTTATTTTGGGCCGCTGGCTGAAGACCGAGCCTACTGTACTGCTGCTGGACGAGCCTACCCGTGGTATCGACGTGGGCGCAAAATATGAAATTTACCAGCTGATCCTGAATCTGGCAAAGCAGGGCAAGACTGTCATTATGGTCTCTTCGGAAATGCCCGAGCTGCTGGGCGTGTGTGACCGGATCTTGGTTATGTCCGGCGGTCGCCTGGCCGGTGAGGTCGATGCCAGAAACACCTCGCAGGAAGAGATTATGACCCTTGCCGCTAAGTTTGCTTAAGGAGGAATCAACCGTGACCAAATTAAAAGCCAATAAGCCTTCCAAGATTGATGAACTGAAGGCCATGACCCCCAAGGACAGAAAGCGCGCCATTGGCGATCTGCTGATGAACAACGCTATGTTCATCATCATTGCCATTGCGGTTGTGGGCATTTACATTGCTGAGCCTACCTTCCTGTCCCTGCCCTCCATCGTCAACATCATCAACCTGACCGCAGCCAAGCTGCCCATTGCTCTGGGCGTCGGCGGCTGTATCATCCTGGCCGGTACCGATATTTCTGCCGGTCGTGTGGTCGGCCTTTCTGCCTGTATCGCTGCCGGTCTGCAGCTGACCACCAATAAGCTGTTCCCCGGCCTGCAGGTTATGCCCGTTCCCGTGGCCATCCTGGCTGTGCTGGCTGTGGGCGCCTGTGTGGGCTTTGTCAACGGCTTCTTCATGGCCAAGTTCAAGCTGCATCCCTTCATCGTCACCCTGTCCACCCAGCTGATCGTCTACGGCATCATTCTGATCTTCATGCAGCTGGGTACTAACTCCGGCCAGACTCTGTCCGGCATGAGCGAGAGCTACCGCAACTTTGTCACCGGCGAGCTGTTCAAGGTCGGCAACACCACGGTTCCCCGTTACGTGCTCTACTCTGCCATCATCGCTGTGGTTGTGTGGGTCATCTGGAATAAGACCACCTTCGGCAAGAACATGTACGCTGTGGGTTCCAACGAGGATGCCGCCAACGTCTCCGGTGTCAATGTTACGAAGACCATCATCATGGTTTTCATCCTGGCTGGTATGCTCTACGGCCTGACCGGCTTCATGGATGCTGCCCGTATTGCCTCCGTTAACGCCAACACCGGTCTGAACTACGAGTCTGATGCCATTGCAGCCTGTGTCATCGGCGGTATCTCCTTCGTCGGTGGTATTGGTAAGGTCAGCGGTGCCATCATCGGCGTTCTGCTGCTGCAGGTCATCTTCGTGGGCCTGAACTACCTGTCTGTGGACCCCAACCTTCTGTACATCGTTAAGGGTATGATTATCCTGGTGGCCTGCTCCATCGACATGAGAAAGTACCTGGTTCGTAAGTAATGGAAGAGCAAAGTCCCAACAGAGAAGTCCAAAAATCTTTCCGAGGTCTGTACCGGAATGTAAAAATCTCGGTGAAAACCCTGGACAAGATCATCATCGGTGGTATTGCGGCCATTGTTCTTCTGGTGCTGTTCGGCGTGGCGAACAATGGATATACCATCACCTTTGACTCCAACGGCGGCACGGACGTGCCGTCTCAGGAACTGATGTATGGCGACCTGGTGGCAGAGCCGGAGCCTCCTTCCCGGGAAGGCTACGAATTTGCCGGATGGTACAGTGATGAAAACTGCATCTATCCCTGGGATATGGAAACCAATCAGGTCAGTCGGAGCATGACGCTCTACGCTGCCTGGGTTCCTCAGGAATAAGCACGCATGCCAGGCATCCGCAGGATGCCTGGCATGTTTCGTAGTTTTATGAAATGCCCCTCTGTCAGGCTAAAAACAGCATGAAATAACCCCCGATCAGTTCCTTTTTGCCAGGTAACTGTCGGGGGTTATTTCGCACAGTGGATGGGGTCAATCATTGGGTAACCTCGCTTTCTACGAAGTAGACACTGCTTTCGTCGAATCCGAATTGCTTCCGTCTCAATTCCTGTATTATCGTTTCCTAGAAATTTATGTTATCGGAAGAGGGGAAAGCAGGTCTTTCGATTCCGTTTTTCATGGGAATCTGGGGTGTACTAGAACATTGGTATCACCTCTTTGTACCTATATCATAACCGATGATTTTGAAGTTTGCAATATGGAATAGTGGATAAATTAGTTCCCAGTTTCCCGTGCAAATGGCAGAAAAAGTGGTTTTTCTTTAGATAAGGATTGACGCAGTAAATTGCTTATGATAAGATAAATCTGTTGGGGCGTCTGTTTTGACAGCGCCTTTTTTCATGCGCTGTGTTTTGGCAAGTTGCCCTTGACTTATTTGCGTTTTTTGACCATAATATAGGCTATATGGAAAATTGGGAGAGAATTCTCCGATCCCTGCCAAAAGGAGGCATTTTCGTTGAGCGGAATGAAAAAAGTCTTTGTGGTGCTGATTTTGGTAATCATGCTGGCGGCTCTGGCTGCCGGGCTGGTTTGGAATATCACCCATTATTGGATGGTGGACTTCCGATTCTATTCCAAGCAGGCCCAGAGCCTGGATCTGCGAGGCCAGGATATTTCCCTGAGCCATTATGATAAGCTGCACAGCCGCCTGCCGGATTGTGACATCCGATGGGATATTCCTTTTCAGGGAGCGGTTTACCCGGATGACACCACAGAACTGACGGTTACTGCCTTAAGTGAAGAAGATGTGGCTGCTCTGGGCTATTTTTCCGCTTTGCAAAAGGTGGACGCCCAGGGGTGTAAAGACTATCCCCAGCTGCTGGCGGCCCAGGATCGGTATCCGGAAGTGAACATTACCTTCGATGTGGAGATCAACGGCACCGGCTACCGCTATGATACCAAGGAGATCAACCTGACGGGCATCACCCAGGAAGAAATTGGCCTGCTGCCTTATCTGCGCCAGTTGTCCACGGTGGTGGTCAGCGGGGGAGAGCAGATGGAAAACCTGGACCAGCTGCAAACCTACTGCCACGAAAGCGGTTTGGATTTCTTCATTTCTGTCAACAAAGAAAAGATTGCGGATGATACCAAGAAGGTAATCCTGAAGGCACCGAATGATGGGGAATTGAACTTGCTGCAGCTGCTGCCGGATATGAATCAGCTGCGCCTGGAAAACCCCAAAGCGGCGGCAGACGCGGTCATTGCCCTGCAGGATACATATGCGGATGCGGAAGTAACCTGGGAGCAGGAAATCTGCGGAAAGAGCTTTGAACTGGGTGTGGAGGAAGTGGATCTGTCCGATACCACCATCGAGACCCTGGACGAGGTAGAGCAGGGGATGAAGTATTTCCCTGGTACCAAACAGGTATTCCTGGGAGAATGCGGCCTGGACAATGAGGAAATCGCCGCTTACCGGGAGCGGGCCCGGGCGGATTACAAGGTTGTATGGATTGTGCGCTGCGGCGAGAAGCTGCCCACCCGCACCGATACCACTTCCTTCATGCCCAGCCGTGACGGTGTTGGCTATATCCGGGACGACGCTACGGTGAATCTGCGTTATTGTGAAGATATCATCGCAGTGGACGTTGGACATATGGGCGTGAAAGACGTCAGCTTTGTGGAATATATGCCCAACCTCAAGTATTTGATTCTGGCCCATACGGAAGTGCAGGACATTACGCCCCTGAGCACCTGCAAAAACCTGGTATTCCTGGAGCTGGACTGGAGCCCGGTGAAGGACTTTACCCCCCTGCAGGGCTGTACGGCGCTGGAAGATCTGAACATCGGCAATACCGGTGCGGATGTAACCCCCATCGGTAAGATGACCTGGCTGAAAAATCTGTGGATGATTTTCCGCGGCGGCGGAAGTGCGTGGGAAATGACCCAGGCCCTGCCCAATACCCATGTTGTGGCCAGCGGCAATGCCACCGTTTCCAGCGGCTGGCGGCGTCTGCCCAACTACTACGCCATGCGCGATGCCCTGAATATGTACTATATGGAGTGGTAATCCTTTTATGGGTTCCGCTTTGCTCACGTCTGTCAGGCATTCCCTGGCAGACGTGATCTTTCTCCGGAAAGGACGGTTAAGATAAATGTCACAGGAAATTAATCGAAATCGGGTGTTTTCCCTGCTGTTGGTGGTGACAGGCAACATTCTGTATGCACTGTCGGTTAAGCTGTTTCTGCTGCCGGCGAACCTGATCAGCTGCGGAACCACCGGCATTGCTCTGGTGGTCAATCATTTGACCCATATCCCCATCTCCGGCTTTATTTTCGTGTTCAATGTGGTGATGCTTCTGGTGGGCTGGCGGATGATCGGCAGGCAGTTTGCCTTGAGCACGGTGTTTTCTTCTCTGTTTTATCCCGCCGCCCTGGAGGTGCTCAATCGCACCCTGGGGGATATCCGGATTACCCAGGATATTTTGCTGAATGTGGTTTTTGCCGCGTTGGGGCTGGGCGTATCTCTGGGCATGGTGATTCGAGGCGGCGCTTCTACCGGTGGTATGGATATCCCACCGCTGATTCTGAAAAAGTATCTGCATATCCCTGTTTCTTCCAGCTTGTGGGTATTTGATTTCTGCATTATGATTTCCCAGCTGCTGTTTCATACCCTGGAGGATCTGCTCTACGGCATTTTGCTGATTCTGATTCTGTCCTTCACCTTGAATCATGTGATGCTCATGGGTACCAGCAAGACCGAAGTAAAAATTGTCAGCCCCAAGGCCGAGACCATCCGGGATGCCATCTTGTCCCAGGTGGACAGAGGCGTGACCCTGCTCCACGGAGAAGGAGGATTTCTGCACACACCTACGGAAATCATTCTCAGTATCGTCTCCAACCATGAAATGCCCAAAATCGAACGTCTGGCCCGGAGTATTGACCCGGATTGTTTCATGATTGTCAGCCGTGTCAGCGAGGTCTGGGGACGGGGCTTCTCCCGGGGAAAAGTGGATCGGAACACGCCGAAGAAATAGTTGGGCTTTCTCTGGTAGGGACACAAAAGTAGTTGGACTATCCGTGTATAAAAGACTTTTGTGCTCCTGGGAAAATATTCGTTGACAATTCGGGGTGATTTTCTTATAATAACCCCGGATTTTGTCTTATTTGGAGGAAGAGAGAATTATGCAACGTGAACATCTGAGAAGCCGATTGGGCTTTCTGCTACTGAGTGCCGGATGCGCCATAGGCGTCGGCAACGTCTGGAAATTCCCCTGGATGGCGGGCCAGTACGGCGGCGGCGCATTCGTGGTGATCTACTTACTGTTCCTGGTGGCCTTGGGCGTGCCGGTGCTGACCATGGAATTGGCCATGGGCCGGGCGGCCCAGAAGAGCCCCGTGAAAATGTACCCTGCCCTGCAAAATAGCGGCAAGTGGAACTGGCACGGCTATGTGTGCCTGGCAGGCAATATCTGCCTCATGATGTTCTACACCACCGTGGCCGGCTGGATGCTCCAGTACTTCGTGGACACTGCCCGGGGCGTCTTCGTGGGCATGGATACCGCAGCCGTAGAAACCGCGTTTGGGACCATGCTGTCTTCTCCCTGGAAAATGGTCTGCTATATGGGCATTGTGGTGGTTTCCGGTTTCTTTATCATCTCCAAAGGCGTTCAGAAGGGCCTGGAGAAGGTCACCAAGAGCATGATGGTGGCCCTGATGGTGCTGACCATCGCCCTGGCCGTCAACTCCGTGTTCCTGGAGGGCGGCGCTGAGGGCCTTAAATTCTATCTGATCCCCAACGTCCAGAAAATGAAGGAAGTGGGCATCGGCGACATCATTGTAGGTGCCATGAATCAGTCCTTCTTTACCCTTAGCCTTGGCATCGGTGCCATGGCCATTTTTGGCAGCTACATCGGCAAAGAACAGGCCCTCATGGGCGAGGCGTTCCGTATCTGCGGCCTGGATACCCTCGTCGCCCTTTCCGCCGGCCTCATCATCTTCCCCGCCTGCTCCGCCTATGGTGTGGACGTAACCCAGGGACCTCCCCTGATTTTCGTGACCCTTCCTAACGTCTTTAACCACCTGCCTCTGGGCCGTCTCTGGGGAAGCCTCTTCTTCCTCTTTATGACCTTCGCCGCCTACTCCACGATCCTGGCGGTGTTTGAAAACATCGTCTCCTGCATCATCGAGCTGACCAACTGGAGCCGGAAGAAGACCTGCCTGATTTGCTGCATCGGCATTTTCCTGCTGAGCCTGCCCTGCCTGCTGGGTTACAATGCCTGGTCCAACATCCATCCTCTGCCCGGACACGACATTCAGGAGACCGAGGACTTCCTGGTGAGCAACATCATGCTCCCCCTGGGCTCTCTCATTTTTGTGATCTTCTGCACAACCCGTTACGGCTGGGGCTTCCAGAACTTCCTGAAGGAAGCTAACGAGGGAAAGGGCATGAAGTTCCCCCGCTGGATGCGGTCTTACGTGACATATGTACTGCCGGTGATTGTGATGATTATCTTCGTTGCCGGTATGATTTCCTTCTTTGGTGCATAAGAAAACAGCAGCCGGGTCAGGTTTTGCCTGACCCGGTTTTCCTGTACAAAAAAGGGACTCCATGTGGAGTCCCTTTTTTGCTTTTGGAAATCTTAGTCCAGATGCTGGCCTTCGTGGCGGTAGGCGCTTTCCAGGGGGGAAGCTGCCGGGGCTTCCTTGGTGTATTTTTCCACACACTTGGTCGCCTGCTCCACGGACAAAATGGTTCCGGCTCCGGCTACGCAGCCGCCGGGACAGGCCATGCCTTCCAGCAAATAACCCTTGTACTTGCCGTTCTTGGCCATCATCATCAGCTTGCGGCAGTCCCGCAGGCCTTCGGCCCGGGCAGTTTTGATTTCCAGGCCCGGATGCTGCTCCTTGGCCAGATCCGTCACCGCCTTGGCGACGCCGCCGGCCACTGCGAAGCCTCGTCCGGCGCTGGTGCCTTCGTTCAGACCTTCACTGTCCGGCAGAGAATCGAAGTCAATTTCCTTGGCTTCAAACATACCCATCAGCTCTTCAAAGGTCAGGACAAAGTCCACATCGGAGCGGATATCCTCCCGGATGGCCTCCAGCTTCTTTGCGGCGCAGGGGCCCACAAAGACCACCTTGCATCCCGGGTTCTGCTTCTTCATCAGCCGGGCGGTAAAGACCATGGGAGTCAGGGTCATGGAGATCTTCTTGGTCTCCGTGGGGAAGAGCTTGTAGATCATGGAGTGCCAGGCCGGGCAGCAGGAGGTTGCCATATAGTCCTGCTCCTGGGGGACTTTTTCCAGGAAGTCCTTGGCTTCCTCAATGGTACACATATCCGCGCCGATGGCTACTTCTACCACCCGGTCAAAGCCCAGTACCTTCATGGCGCTGACCAACTTGCCGGGAGAAACCTTGCCGCTGAACTGGCCGATAAACGCAGGGGCCACAATGGCGATGACTTTGTCCCCCTTCAGGGTGGACTGGATGACCTGGAAGATCTGCCCCTTGTCCACAATGGCGCCGAAGGGGCAGCTGACCAGACACTGGCCGCAGGCAACGCACTTGTCCTGGTTGATGACTGCCTTGCCATTTTCATCCACGCCGATGGCATCCATACCGCAGGAGACCTGACAGGGCCGCTCCAGGTGGATAATGGCGTGATAGGGACAGGCCTTGGCACAGCGTCCGCACTTGATGCACTTGTCCTTGTCAATAAAGCTTCTGCCGTTAACGAAGGAAATGGCATCCTTGGGGCAGACCTTTTGGCAGGAGGCGGCCAGACAATTCTGACAGCCAACCGTCACCTTATACTGATTGGTGGGACAGGCGTGGCAGGCATAGGGAATAATATTGATCAGAGGGGGCTCGTAATACTGCTCGGCGATGGCTGCCGCATCCATTCCTTCCGTCATCAGGGTTCGGGTCTGGATGGGGCGGATGCTCAGGCCCATGGCCAGACGAACCCGTTCGCCGGCAATGGCCCGCTCCAGGAAAATGGATTCCCGGTGCATGGGCTGATCGCCGGGGACAATCTTGAAGGGCAGATCTTCTGCCTGGCTGTAATCGCCGCCGGAATAGGCCATCCGGGCCACTTCGGTGAAGACATTCTTACGGATATCTGTGATCAGGGAAGGGATACCTCTCATTTGCGTTCTTATCCTCCAAAAAGAATTATGCCGAAACTGGGGAAATTGGGACAATACCCCGGCCGGCAGACAATACAAAGTTATTCTATCACAATTTTCTGAATTTTTCTACACAAAAAAGAAAAATAATCCGGCCGTCTGCGCATAAAGATACACCATAGGTATAGGTTGTACCAGGAATTGTTTGGAGGGATGATCATGAAGCGGATTGCTTGGGCCGCGGCGCTGCTGGCGTGCCTGTTTTGTTTGCCGGGAAAGGCCGGAGCTGTGGAATTGTCGGTGGCGGGAAAAAGCGCACTGCTGATGGACGTGTCCACCGGCGGTATCCTGTATGAGTCCAACGCCCACGAGCGCCTGGCTCCGGCCAGTGTCACCAAAGTGATGACCATGCTGCTGATTATGGAAGCGGTGGACAGCGGCAAAATTGCCATGACGGATACCGTCACCGCCTCGGAAGCCGCTGCAGCTAAGGGAGGCAGCCAGATCTATCTGAAGGCCGGGGAAACCATGACTGTGTCGGATATGCTCAAATCCATTGCCGTCTCCTCAGCCAACGACTGTGCCTGCGCCATGGCAGAGCATATTGCAGGCTCGGAAGAGGCATTTGTGGCGCTGATGAACCAGCGTGCCCAGGAACTGGGAATGACGGATACCACCTTTGTCAACTGCACCGGCCTGGATGACGGGGCCAATGCAGATCAGCACAAAACCTCTGCCCACGACATAGCGGTGATGTCCCGGGAACTGCTGAAAAACCACCCCCAGATCAAGCAGTTCACCACCATCTGGATGGATACAGTGCGAAACGGAAGCTTTGGCCTGTCCAATACCAACAAACTGATTCGTTTCTACCAGGGGGCAACGGGGCTGAAAACCGGATTTACCTCCGCTGCTGGGTACTGCCTTTCCGCATCTGCCCAGCGGGAGGGAATGGAACTGGTGGCTGTGGTCATGGGGGCAGCAACCTCTCAGGAGCGCAACGCCGCCTGCAAGCAGCTGCTGGATTATGGCTTTGCCAACTTTGCGGTGATTAACCCGGAACTGACGGAAGTCTCCGATGTGCCCGTCCGACTGGGTACCCAGGAAGGGGTGGCGGTTCAGCTGGGGCAGAGTGATGGACTGCTGGTTGACAAGGCTCAGAAAAACACCATTACCACGGACATTGCCCTGGATGAATCCGTCACCGCCCCGGTCAGCCAAGGCCAGCGCATCGGCACCCTGACGGTAAAAAGCGGCGAGCAGGTTCTGCGGGAAATTCCGCTGGTTGCTGCCCAGGGGGTAGAGCGGCTGAGCTGGAGCGCGCTGTTTGTCCGGGTACTGATGCGGGCAGCCATGGCAAAGGCATAACGCACTTGCGAATTTGGTTCATAAATTATTTACGGATAATTCTATTTTTCCTCTTGCTTTTTTTCCTGCCATGGAGTATGATGTATTAGCACTCAGAGGTAATGAGTGCTAAAGCGTGTAGATATATGCAGCCTGTGCTGCGGTCTAAATACATTGTGTATGGAGGAATTACAAATGAAACTGAAACCTATGGCGGATAATGTGCTGCTGAAGGCCACCGAAGCTCAGGAGACCACTGCCTCCGGTATCATTCTTGCCACTACCAGCAAGGAAAAGCCTGCGATTTACGAAGTCGTTTCCGTGGGCCCCGGCACCAAGGACGTGACCATGACGGTCAGCGTGGGTGACCGTGTGGTGGTCGGTAAATTTGTCGGCACCGATGTAACCCTGGACAAGGCAGACTACAAGTTCGTCAAGCAGGACGATATCCTGGCTGTTGTCACTGACTAAGGAGGAAATACACTATGGCAAAGATGATTGTTTACGGCGAAGAAGCCCGCAAGAAGCTGCAGTCCGGTATTGACCAGCTGGCCAATACCGTTAAGGTAACCCTGGGACCCAAGGGCCGCAACGTGGTTCTGGGCAAGAAGTACGGCGCACCCCTGATCACCAACGATGGCGTGACCATCGCCAAGGAAGTGGAGCTGGAGGATGCCTTTGAGAACATGGGCGCTCAGCTGATCCGGGAAGTTGCTACCAAGACCAACGATGTTGCCGGTGACGGCACCACCACCGCTACCGTGCTGGCTCAGGCCATCACCCGGGAAGGTCTGAAGAACCTGTCCGCCGGCGCTAACCCCATGGTTATGCGTAAGGGCATCGACAAGGCTGTGGCTGCCGCCGTTGCTGCCATCAAGGAAAATTCCGTGCCTGTGTCCGACTCCGCTGCTATCGCCCGTGTCGGCGCTGTCTCTTCCGGCGACGAGAGCATCGGTAAGCTGATTGCCGAGGCTATGGAGAAGGTTGGCACCGAAGGCGTCATCACCATCGAGGAGAGCAAGACCGCTGAAACCGGTCTGGAAGTTGTGGAAGGCATGCAGTTCGACCGCGGCTACATCTCCCCCTACATGGTCACCGACACCGACAAGATGGAAGCTGTCCTGGACGACGCTTACATCCTGATTACCGACAAGAAGATTTCCTCCATTCAGGAGATCCTGCCCATTCTGGAGCCCATTGTCAAGGCTGGCCGGAAGCTGATGATCATTGCCGAGGACGTAGAGGGCGACGCTCTGGCTACCCTGCTGCTGAACCGTCTGCAGGGCCGGTTCAACATCGTCTGTGTCAAGGCTCCTGGCTTCGGCGACCGCCGGAAGGAAATGCTGCAGGATATCGCCGTGCTGACTGGCGGTACTGTGATTTCCAGCCAGCTGAACATGGAGCTGGCTGACACCCAGATGACCGATCTGGGCCACTGCCGTCAGATCGTGGTCACCAAGGACACCACCACCATCGTTGACGGCGACGGCGATGTCAACGAGATCAAGGCCCGTGCCCACATGATCCGTTCCTCCATCGCTACCACCACTTCCGACTACGACCGTGAGAAGCTCCAGGAACGTCTGGCAAAGCTGTCCGGCGGCGTAGCTGTCATCAAGGTTGGCGCTCAGACCGAGGTTGCCATGAAGGAGCAGAAGCTGCGCGTGGAAGACGCTCTGAACGCTGCTCGCGCCGCTGTGGAAGAGGGCATCGTTGCTGGCGGCGGCACCGCTCAGGTCAACGCTGTTGCCGCTGTGGAAGAGCTGATTGCTACCCTGCACGGTGACGAGAAGACCGGCGCTAAGATCATCGCCTCCGCTCTGCAGGCTCCCATCCGTCAGATCGCGGAGAACGCCGGTGTGGACGGCTCCGTGGTCTACGAGAAGATCCGCAACTCCGGCAAGGTTGGCTTCGGCTACAACGCCTACACCGAGGAGTATGTGGACATGATTCCTGCCGGAATCGTTGACCCCACCAAGGTCACCCGTTCCAGCCTGGAGAATGCAGCCTCCATTGCCGGCTGCGTGCTGACCACCGAGTCCCTGGTGGTTGACAAGCCCGATCCCCAGGCCGACGCAGCCATGGCTGCCGCAGCAGCCCAGGGCGGCGGAATGTACTAATCCCCAAAAAACATCTGGACACCGGAGCATTGCTCCGGTGTCTTTTTGCCCTCTGTGATGAAATCACGGAAAGCACTTTTGAAAAGTGCTATACTGACCCCATCAAATCCGGGAGGGAATGGAAATGAGAACCGTAAAAAAACGCAAAGCATCGGTGGACACCGCCGCTTGCGTAGCCTGCGGCTGCTGCGTAAAGGTCTGTCCCAAGGGGGCAATCGCCATCTACCGGGGCATCCGGGCAGAAATTGACCAGGAAAACTGCGTCGGCTGCGGCAAGTGCGCCAAGGAGTGCCCCGCATCCGTCATCACCATCCGGGAGGTGCAGCCATGAAAAAGCAGTGGTATGATTATCTGTGGATTTTCTCCGCAGCCTATTTGATTCTGGGCTTTTTCAACATTCTCTTTGCCTGGCTGGGGCTGCTGTGCTTCTTCATTCCCTTGATTATCTCCCTGACCCGGGGAACCAAGGGCTACTGCAACCGCTATTGCGGGCGGGGGCAGCTGTTTTCCCTGCTGGGTGGCCGGTTCGGCCTGTCCCGGAAGCGGGATATTCCCGGCTGGATGAAAAGCAAGGCCTTTCGTTACGGGTTTCTGATTTTCTTCTTTATTATGTTCTTCCAGATGCTGTGGAATACTTACCTGGTTTTTGCCGGGGCCCAGGATCTGCGCCAGGTGGTAACCCTGCTGTGGACCTTCAAGCTTCCCTGGCATTGGGCCTACCATGGCACCTTGCTCCATCCCGGGGTTGCCCAGTTTGCCTTCGGATTTTACAGCGTGATGCTGACTTCCACGGTGCTGGGGCTTCTTACCATGGTGCTGTTCAAGCCCCGCAGCTGGTGCGTCTACTGCCCCATGGGCACCATGACCCAGCTGATCTGCCAGGTCAAAAATCGGTGATTTTATCACGGAAAACTTCGGAAAAATCCGCTATTGTATCATTACAAAATAACTCTATCCAAGGAGGAAGTATTATGTCTACCATCTCCATTACCAAGAACAATTTCCGTCAGGAAGTACTCAACTCCGACAAACCCGTCCTTCTGGACTTCTGGGCCAGCTGGTGCGGCCCCTGCCGGATGGTGGCGCCCTCCATTGAGGCCATCGCCCAGGAGCGTTCCGACATCAAAGTGGGCAAGATCAACGTCGACGAAGAGCCGGAGCTGGCCAGCCAATTCCGCATCGTCAGCATCCCCACCCTGGTTGTGATGAAGGATGGAAAAATTGTCAACCAGGCCCTGGGATTCCGCCCCAAAAATCAGATTTTGTCCATGCTGTAAACTGGAAAATTTATCCAGTTCAGCAACTCCTAAGTTTTTCTTAAGCCAGTTGAAACTCCCGGCGCTTCCTGCTATAATATTGTTGAAGTATTATAGCCCGGAAGTGTCGGGCTGTTTTGCAAGGAGGAATACATATGACACAACGAAAAGGTTTGCGCGGCATCCTGGCGCTGCTGTGCGCAATGACCTTGTTGATTGGTGCCATTGGACCGGCTGCGGCAACGGAAGCCGCTGTCCCGGAGAGCGTGGCTGTGACCACTGCGGCGGCTCCGGAGGGAACGCCCGTGGCGCAGACGACCAAGGCGGTTATTGCGTCCTGGAACTGGGTAGACCCGGACAAACGTGTGAACCAGGGCGTTATGGAAGTATCTGACAAGGAAGGCGCTGTGGATTATAACGGCGTATATTCCCTGCTTCCCAAGGAAATCACCGCCACGGTGGAAGGGCAGACAGCGCCTGTAACCATTGCGGTCAAAGACTGGCACTGCCCGGAGTTTGACGCTTCTGTTCCGGGGGATTACACTTTCAAGGCTGAGATTGCCCAGGACTATACCCTGGGTGGGAATGTGCCCGCTCTGGAAGTAAAGGTTCGGCTGATTCAGGAGCAGCCCGTGGCCGATGCCCCTGCTGATACCACGGGAGACACCACAACCGATACCACGGGAAACACCACAGCCCCCACCGACTCCACCCCTCCGGCGGCTGATGTGATTACCGTCGAAAGCTGGATCTGGGTGGATTCCATGCAGGCTCTGAGCGATGACGGCAAGCTGCATCTGACCGAGGAAATCACAGATGCGAATCTGCCCGAGATTCAGAAGCTGCTGCCCCAGTCCATTCAGGCGGGGGAGCATACCATTTCCCTGACCTGGACTTATAGCAAGGAAACCAAGACCTTCACCGCCAAACTGCCCGATGGCTATGCCCTGGCAGAAGGGGCTGCCCCCCTCGCTGTTGCAGTGGTGGTAGAGGAGGTTACGATGCTACCGGAGAGCGAAATTGAGTTGTATGTAAGCGGTCAGCGAATTACAGAAAGCGGATGCTATGCAAACCAAAATGGAACTTGGACAAAGGTTGAGGGCACAGAACCTGCCAACGGTCAGTTCTATTATGATGCAGACACCGTCACCCTTACGCTGAATCAGGCGGAGATTTCTCACGATGGAGCTGTGAGTGTTGGAAGTGGTGCCCAGTATCGCAGTAGTGTGATCGCTTTTAGTCAGTCTGCTGATGTCCCTCTCACTATAGTAGTATCCCAAGGAACGAGTACCATAACGGGAACCGGCGGGATTCGTGTAGAGTCCACGACTGGAGATGTCTCCTTGTCTATTAAGGGTCCTGGCAGCTTAGAAGTCGATATGGAAGGTAACTATGATTCAGGAATTTCGCTTATTGGTTCACAGAATGTGAACCTTAACATAGACGGTGCGGATGTTAAGACTTTAGCTGCGTATTATTACGGAGTTGATTTACACGCTGGTGATGGGTTCAAAGCTGCTGCTGTGGTGAATAATGGAAAACTGACTGCCGGCGGCAGTGGCGGTATAGGAATTTACTATCGATGGGCTAACCCCAGTAACAGCTGTACTTCCAGCTTGACCGTCAGCGGCAACGCAGTGGTGGATACAAGAAACAGTAAAATAACGACTAACAATCAGGAAAAGAATGTTCAGGTTGGTGCAGGCAGCGATGGCAGCGGAGGTATCGTCTTTAACGGCAAGAATGGCACCGTGTACGGCAAGGTGGAATTGCAGGACGACCTCACCATCAACGAGGGCGAAACCCTGACCGTCGGAAAGGACGCCAGCCTGACCGTCCCGGATGGACAGACTTTGACCAACAACGGCACCATTCAAGTCAACGGTGGTACCCTGACAGGGAAACCGGGCGGAAATATTGTATATGCCACCGCCATCACCACCCACCCGGAAAATCAGACCGTTACCGCAGGTAACACCGCTACCTTCAAAATCACCGCCACCGGTGACGAGCTGACCTATCAGTGGGAGCAGAGCACCGATAACGGAAGTACATGGATGGATATTTCCGGTGCAACTACCGATACCTACACCACAGCAGCCACCACAGCCGAGATGAACGGCTACCAATACCGCTGTGTCGTAACAGGTAAGGACGGCGAAGTGACAAGTGACGCCGCCACCCTCACCGTCACAGCCCCCACTGTCCCTGTCACCGGTGTTACCCTGGATCACACGGAGCTTTCCCTGTTTACAGGAGACAGTGCAGCACTGACTGCTACGGTAAAGCCTGACGATGCTGCCAACAAAAAGGTGACCTGGAGCAGCAGCGAATCCGGAGTCGCCGCCGTGGACGGAAACGGCAAGGTCACTGCCCTTAAGGCCGGTAACACTACCATCACCGTCACCACCGAGGATGGCAGTAAGACAGCCACCTGCAAAGTGACTGTCTCCGACAAAACCTACGGCATTTCCGTTGACACCGAGGTAGACTTCGGCACCGCCTATTCTAACTACACACAACCGGAAGCCAAGACAGTTACCATCAAGAACACTGGGAATCAGACTGTGACCCTCAACCAGCCGGCATCTGCCAACTTTGAAATCGGCGAGCTCTCCAAGAAAAATCTCCCTGCAGGCGAAACTGCCACCTTCACAGTGCGGCCCGAGGCCAAGCTCACTGCCGGCACCTATGATAATACGATTGCCGTGTCCGGGAGCAATGGTAGCAATACCGTCAATGCAAGCGTAAGCGTCAAGTTCACAGTCAAAACGGAACTGCAGGTCACCCTGACCGCAGCCAACTTCACCACCACTTACAACGGCTCCGAAGTGTTCCCCGAGGCCATCCACAAAACCGCTACCTGTGACGGTCAGGCCGTCAGCGGTACCTGGAGCTTCGTAGGCGGCAATCCCAAGGATGCCAACGTGGATGAGAGCGCTAAGGAACAGACTAAGGTTCTGAAGTTTACCCCCAAGGACACCGAAAAGTACGCTGAAGCGTCCATCGAGGTAAAAGTAGTCATCAAGAAGGCTCCGCTGAAGGTTTCCGTAAAGCTGAGCAAGACCAAGATTGCAGTAAACTCCAAGCTTCCCACTGTTTCTCTGAGCTACAGCGGCCTGATGGGCAACGACAAGATGGAACCCAAGGTAGAGCCCAAGTTCGAGGGTATGCCCTCCGGCAAGAAGACCGGCACCTACACCATCAAACTGAAAAATGTGGATGAGATGAAGGAAGCCATCAATGACCTGCCGGTATCTAAGAACTACGACATTACTTATGTTACCTCTGCCAAGCTCAGCGTTGTCAGCGGCAATAACCCCCTGACCGCCGATACCAGCAACATCGGCATGTGGACCGCCATCATGATCATCAGCGGCATCGGCCTGATCGTGCTTCTGGTAGTCATGGTTGTCCTCAAGAAAAAGAGCAAGCGCCGCCGCCCCAGATACAGAAGAACTCCTCCCAAGCAGGAAGACTGATGCGGCACGATTGCTGACAACCCCATAAACCAATCCCCCGCCAGGGCCAACGCCCCGGCGGGGGATTTTTACGATTGACGGAGAAATCGAGACTACATTTCTGCTTGCTGAATATGCTGCCGGATTTGGGTTTCGTGAACAAGGCAGTAACGATAGCTGTTTTTCATAAATTCGGAAATGCTCATGCTGCGAAACATTTCCCAGAGCGTGTTCAGAATACAGGTTCCCTCAATTTGCATGGTATAAAAATAGGGGTACACACAACCACCCTTTTCTCTGGGAAAGTAAGGGTTGATGGAACGCAGCCGCACATCGCGCATAATCGGTTCCACGACCATTTCGCTTAAAATCCACTTGAGGGAGGGAGATTCATATTCTTCATAAGAATCTGCAAATAGCTGATTCCAAACGTGAAACCACACAAAATGAATGATTTCATGGATCGCTTCCCCAATGGCACCATTGGCGCTGTTCTTATAAAAGATATCAAAGGTATGCGACTGCAAAAACCGGGGCTCAATGGGATTCAATGACACGTTGCACACCATGTCATTCAAAATAGCATTGCAGTCTATGGCAAACGCATCCGACAGAGCCTGGGTGATTTGCTCCTTGCAGCTGGCCCAGTGCGCCCCATAGGATTTGGCCTTATCCTCAATAATTGATTCTTCCTCAGCGTAAATCTGCCGAAGAACCTGGGAAAAATACGCTTTTCGCTCCTGCCAGGGCAGAGCTGCAGCATAGGCACGATCCAACTGAGGATAGAAATGGTACAAAGGCGCCGACCAAAAGTCCGAGGTATCCTCTGACTGAAAGTCCAGGACCCTCTCGATCATATAATCAACACCGGGATTTCTGACCTGTAATTCCATAGGGAACCTCACATGCAAGGGTGTGAGATGTTATTCCTGGGATGTTTTGCAGAGCAAAACGATGCTTTCTACATGGCACGAGAGGACAGAAAGTACGTCATTTGCCAGGCGGTTCGTCCGACTTGATCCACCGCTATTTTTGTCCTCTCGGTCGTAGGCGGAAACATATCCGCTGTCAATTCATATATCTGCGGAAACGTATCTACTTGTTTCCACTAATCATAGCCATATCAGGATGAATTACAAATTCGTTGGCATTGGCTCTGATTATTTTATTATATTTCTTTACCGCATCATCCGAAATATGTGTAATAAAATATTTGTCTGCATCTTCAGTACACTTTCCCTGTGCTATGAGGATACGCGGTGTCATAGGCATTAGTCCCTCTTTCACCCCATCATTCCTATTATAAATAAATGACGGATTATCAGATGTATCAAAATATGTTGGCCCATCCGCAATCAAAAAATGAAAATTCGTGTGTTTCAAACTTGCCATCGCATGGGTATATATTACACCATCATCATTTAGATACTTTCTGTAGTACTTCAAAAGCAAATTATGTTGCATTTCGTCTGCTGCCGTTTTTAAACATGGTAAGATTCGTTCTTCTTTCGGTATCTCTATCTCATCGAGCAATGCATCTGCAAAAGGACGAAACGCTTTTTGAAACTCATCATTTGACTGAATACTTCTCCAATCTAAAGCCACAAAAAATTTCATCAAATAATCCTTATGTATAGCTATAACACTTTCCGATTTTGAGGTTGATAGTATCGACTCCAAATCAGTTACAACTGTATTCCACTTGCTCTCATATTTAGTTGACCAATTTGATTCAATATCTTTAATCTTTATTTTTTCAATTTCACGTTTAATTCCCTTTTTACTTACAAGAGAACCGTCTCTTCGTCTAATTGTCCAACTATCAAAATCATAATATTTTTGATTCAGTTCCAGCGTATCTGTAACAATCTGCCCGTCTATCTCTACAGTATAGTCCGTTAATGGAAAGAAAATCTTATCGGCATCATCTTTGGTGCAGATTACCATCCCAGCTTTGATAGAATGATAATCTGTTATTCCGGCAATATTTTCTTTGTTTCTCGGTTTAAAAACACCCGGATTATTTAAAAACTCTATTTGTAATGTACCTGCTTCGTTTGCCCAAGAGGACATATATGTT
>DVGO01000071.1 GCA_018712645.1 Candidatus Faecousia faecavium
GCTTACCGGAATTGATTTGGTCAAGTGGCAGATTCGGATTGCCGCCGGAATTCCATTGAATTTTACCCAGGAGGATATTCCCATGACCGGCTGCGCCATTGAGTGCCGGATTAACGCTGCCAGCTGTGGCCAATTGGAAATGCTCCATGTCCCCGGGGGGCCTTCCGTTCGTTTCGATACCTGTTTGGTGGAGGGTACGCAAATCTCTCCTTACTATGATTCTCTCCTGGGGAAATTGATCGTCTATGCCAAAACCCGGGAAGAAACCCTGCGAAAGCTCCGGGCCGCCCTGTGCGAACTGGTAATCCGGGGGATTCCCACCAATATTGAAGAGCAGCTGGCCTTTGTGGCGGACGATCGATTTATCTCAGGAAATTACGATTTGACCTTTATGGGCAACAGGTGAGACTATGGCATTTATCAATTTTTTGAAACCGAAAAATCAGTTGGAAGAAGGAGGACGCTCCGCAGCGCCTGTACACCAGGACGATGGAGAACCGGAAAAGACCTGTCCCAACTGCCATAAGCCCATTGCGCTGAGCCGCCTGTGGGCGGGAAATCTGGTCTGCCCCTGCGGCTATCACTTCCGGATGACAGCCCGGCAGCGGATTGCCACCATTGCAGATAAGGGCAGCTTTCAGGAACTGTTCCGTCAGGTAAAAGGAGGAAATCCTCTCGCTTTTCCCGGCTATGACGGGAAGCTGGAGACAGCCAAAACCGCCAGTGGGGAAGAGGAAGCTGTTTTGTGCGGTACCGCCTCCATTGGTGGAAACAAATGCTGCCTGTTTGTAATGGAGCCGGGATTTATGATGGGTTCCATGGGCAGCGCCGTAGGGGAGCGAATCACCATGCTCTTTGAGTTTGCTGCCCGGCATCGTCTGCCGGTGGTGGGCTTTACCGTGTCCGGCGGCGCCAGAATGCAGGAAGGGCTGCTCTCTTTAATGCAGATGGCAAAAACCAGCGCTGCGGTAAAACGACACAGTGACGCGAGCCTTCTGTATGTTGTGGTTCTGACAGACCCAACCACCGGCGGCGTTACAGCCAGCTTTGCTATGGAGGCGGATATTATTCTGGCAGAACCCGGAGCAACGGTGGGCTTTGCCGGTGCCCGGGTGGTAGAGCAAACCACCCGGAAGGCTCTGCCGAAAGAATTTCAGAAAGCGGAGTTTGTACTGCGGCACGGCTTTGTCGATGCCATCGTACCCAGAAACCGGCAGAAACAGTATCTGACGGAACTGCTCAGCATGCATCAGGGAGGTTAGTCCAGTGAGTCAAGTACCCTATACCCGTGTAAAATTGGCCCGGGATAACGCAAGACCTACGGGCCTTGACTACATACAGCATATCTTCCAGGGATTTGTGGAATTTCACGGCGACCGGCGGTTCGGGGACGATCCGGCCATTGTGGGTGGAATTGCCCGGCTCAATGGGATGCCGGTTACGGTGATTGCCATTGAGAAGGGCCATACTGCCAAGGAACGGTCTTTTCGCAACTTCGGAGCCCCTCACCCGGAAGGTTACCGCAAAGCCCTGCGGCTGATGAAGCAGGCGGAAAAATTCGGCAGACCCATTATCTGCCTGGTGGACACCTCCGGTGCTTACTGCGGCATTGGCGCCGAAGAACGGGGCCAGGGGCAGGCCATTGCGGAAAACCTGCTGGAGATGAGCACCCTCTGCGTTCCGATTATTTCCATTGTAATCGGAGAAGGAGGCAGCGGCGGAGCCTTGGCCCTGGCTCTGGCGGATCAGGTGTGGATGCTGGAAAATGCGGTGTATTCCGTGATTTCTCCAGAGGGCTGCGCCAGTATTTTGTGGAAAGATGCGGCAAAGGCGGAAACCGCTGCTGCCAGCTTGAAGCTGACTGCGGAAGATGCAAAGAATCTGGGCGTGGTAGAACGGGTAATCCCGGAACAAAATCTGGGAAAGACAGTGTTTTACGATCACATCCGGAAACTGCTGGCACAAGAAATTGAAATTCTCTCCCGCAACCCGGAGCTGGTCAGCCAGCGCTATGACCGTTTCCGCCAGATAGGCTGCGATGGGGTTACAGGGTAAGGAGAAAGTATGAGTATCTATCAAAAGTTTTGCACAGAAGTTCTGGATGATCAGGGAAAGCTGACAAATCTGTCTTTGCACTATCCGGATGATTTTAACTTCGGCTATGATGTTGTAGATGCCATTGCCGAGGAAACACCGGACAAACGGGCCATGGTTTGGTGCAACACGGAAAATGAAGAACATATCTTTACCTTTGACCAAATCCGCAGATACAGCAATCAGATGGCCAATGTATTTGTCCAATCCGGAATCCAACGGGGTGACCGGGTGATGCTGGTGCTGAAACGTCACTACAGCTACTGGTTTGCGGTCATCGCCCTGCACAAATTGGGAGCCACCGCCATACCGGCTACCCATATGCTGACCACCAGCGATTTTGTCTACCGCATCCAATCTGCCAAGGTTAAGGCCATTGTCTGTACGCCCCATAACGAGGTTCCTCAGAAACTGCAAACCGCACTGGAGCAATGCGGAAGAAAAGAGTGCCTGGTCTGGACGGTTCAGGAGGATGTGGAAGGCTGCCGAAACCTGACCCGGGAAATGGAACAGGCACCGGATACCTTCCAACGGATTTCCACAGCGGTTACGGACCCCATGCTTCTGTACTTCACCTCTGGAACCACCGGATATCCCAAAGGTGTGATTCATGATTTTTCCTATCCTCTTGCCCATATTGTCACCGCCAAGTACTGGCAGCAGGCCCAGGAGGATGGATTACACTTTACCGTGGCGGAAACCGGTTGGGCCAAGGCTTCCTGGGGAAAGCTCTATGGTCAGTGGCTGGTGGGCAGCGCGGTGATGGTGTATGATTTTGACAACTTTGAGCCAAAGCAGCTGTGTGCGGTGATTAACCGCTACGGCGTGACTTCCTTCTGCGCCCCGCCGACGGTATACCGCTACCTGGTGCGAAAAGGTATGCCAGATATGCCCACACTGCGCCATGCCTCCACCGCCGGAGAAATGCTGGCGCCGGAGGTGTTCCGGAAATTCCAGCAGCGCACAGGACTTGTCCTGTGTGAAGGCTACGGCCAGACGGAGACCACATTGCTGATGGCAAATTTCAAAGGGGCAACACCGGTGGAAGGCTCTATGGGAACCGTTTCTCCTCTTTATAACATTGAACTGCGGGATGCCGGCGGCAACCTGGTCCCCCAGGGAGAACTGGGAGAAGTGGTCATTATCCCTCCGGAAGGCGGCAGACAAATTGGTATTTTCAGCGCCTATCTGGATAACGAAGCCCAGTACCGCTATGTGTGGCGGGGCGGAGTCTATCACACAGGGGATATGGCCTACCAGGATTCAGAGGGAAACTATTGGTTTCACGGCCGGTTTGACGATATCATCAAAACCGGCGGCTACCGGGTAGGCCCCTACGAGGTAGAAAATGTGCTGATGGAGCATCCCGACGTGGTAGAATGCAGCGTGGTAGGCGTGCCAGATACGCTCCGGGGTCAGGCGATCAAAGCTTTTGTGGTGCTGTCCCAAAATAAAATGCCCTCTGCGCAGCTGGAAAAAGACATCAAGGATTTCTGCAATACCCGCCTGGCGGAATATAAATGGATTCGTCTGGTAGAATTTGTAAAGGAAATGCCGAAAACCATCAGCGGCAAAATCCGCAAAGCGGAGCTGAAGCGAGCAACGTAAAAAAGTCCCTATGCATTTTCCATGCATAGGGCTTGCGCTGTTTGACCGGAGAAACAGGTTGTGCTATACTGTAAGAAATGGATGTTCGGTGCATGAGGAGGCGATCAGAGATGTTGGGCAATGCGGAACAGATTCTTCGTGAAAGCGTAGCGGGATTTCATCAATATGTACTTACGCAGCCGGTGCATTTGAAATTTGTCAGTGATGGCTTTTGCGCTCTGATGGGATTGCCCCGGGAGCAGCTTCTGAATGGGCAGGACGATTCCCTTTCTGCCTTGGTGCACCCTGCAGACCGGGAAGTGTATGGGCAATTTCTGAAAACCATGGGGAAGAAACCTACGTCGGATACCCTCCAATTTCGGATTGTCAAACCGGAGGGGCAGATCTGTTATGTCCAGACGGCAGTGACCTCCCAGCGTCTGCCGGATGGTACCATGATTGCAAACGCTACCTTAACGGATATTACCCAGCTGAAACTGGAAACCCAGAACCTGCAATATCTCAATGACACCATGCCCTGCGGGTTTTTGAAGTATACCTGCCAGCGGCACCCGCGCATCACCTATATGAATGACCAAATGCGCAAGATTCTGGGATTTCCCCGGTATTTTTCCCAAGTGTCAGCCCAGGAAGCCTATCAGGGCAGCATCTACTGGATGATCCCTATGGAAGAGCGGCGAAAAATGGCCCGGTACCTGAATCGGGTTTACACCAGCGACGCCCCTATTGCCGGAGAAATTACGGTTATGCGCTATGACGGACGAAAGGCGCACCTGTTTGGCTGGGTGACCAAGTGCCTGAACGAACAGGGAGTGGAAGAGTTTCAAAGCGCCTGTATGGACATTACCGACCGATACGAAGCCAAGAAACGCTCCCAAACCACCCAGTATTTGCAGGCGCTGACGGATGTGTATGATCTGATTTTGCAGTATGATTGCTCCAACAATACTGCCAAGTGTCTCTATGGGCAAAAGTCCATGGTATTTCGCTGGCTGGAGAATATTTCCCTGCAAATGGAGGAAGTTCTGGACAAATGGATTGACCAGGAGGTTCTGGAGGAAGATCGGCAGGGGGTACGGCAATTTGTCCAAAGCTTCTGCAAAAATCGGCAGCAGGGAAGCGGCAATCAGCCTTGGCAGATAGACTATCACGGAATCACACCGCAGGGCAGCATTCTTCTTTATAAAGGATTGTTCCTGAAAATTGATGATACCTTAAGCTGGTTCTGCTGCCGGCAGGTTCCCAGTCAGGCAGAAGAAGAGTCACTGCGCAGCGAGAACAGAATCCTGAAAGAAAATATGCAGGATCTGGTGATGCATTTTACCGACGGATTGGCGGCCTTTGAGCTGCGGGATGGCTTTGTAACGCCGCTGTACGTCAGCGACAATGTCTGTGAGTTTTTTGGCTTTTCCAAGGAAGAGTGGATGCCCATGATGCAGAAACGGACGCCCATTCAGGAATTTGTTGCCCACAGCGACGCAGCCTATGAGGAATTTCTTTCGCTGCTGCAAAATGGCCAGGCAGAATTTACCTATTTTGACCTGAAAACCCAAAAAGAGCGGCGAATCAAAGCCGTCTGCTCTCAAAAAACGGACAGTCCATCGGTACGCTACGTGATGCTGTACAACATGGAAGAACCCTCCCGGCAGACTGGAGAGAAAAGCCGGGAAACCAGTGTGTTTATTCGTACCTTTGGATATTTTGATGTTTTTGTAGGGGAAAAACCCATTGCCTTCCGGAATAAAAAGTCCAAGGAATTGCTGGCGCTTCTGGTAGACCGCCGGGGCGGGTATGTGACGTCGGAAGAAGCCATAGCCTTTCTTTGGGAGGAAGAGCCAATCAACACGGTAACCCTGGCCCGCTACCGGAAAGTGGCCCTTCGGCTAAAAAATATCCTGGAAGAATACGGCATTTCCCATATTGTGGAGTCTGTGGACGGAAAGCGCCGATTGGCTACCGAGAAGGTGCAATGTGACCTGTATGACCATCTTTCCGGAAAAAGCCAGGGGTTTAAGGGCAGCTATTTAACCAACTACAGCTGGGGAGAAACCACCCTGGCGGAGTTGTCCGGAGATTTGTTGGGAACATCCTGATTTCCATCATGCAGTAAAAGAAAATGCGCTCAGGCAATTTCTGCCTGAGCGCATTTTGACGTGGACAATGCAGCAAAAAGTCAATATAAGCTTTTGATAATCTGCACACACTTGTCGATGCCAAGACTGCCGCTGTTGAGGGTGATATCGTAATTTTGCGCATGTCCCCATTTCATGTCTGTATAGAAGCGATGATAGGCGGCCCGCCGCTTAATATATCCATATTCCAAAGCGTACGGACGCAGAATGTCGGTAGCGCCAAACAAGCTCAGAATCGGGTCGATCCAAATAAGGAAAATCAGTGTCAGCAAAATGCTGACCACGGTTAACAACGTGACAGCATTTCCCACACCCTTTTCCGCTGCGGAAATCTGCCGCTCGCCCAGCTTCAGGCTCAGGTATGCGGCGCCGCCATTACCAATCATCATGGCCAGAGCCAGGGCGATGATGGTAATGGGAAATACAACATTGGTGGCGCCGTTACCCAGATAACCGACTCCCCAGCCGATGAAGATCTGATCCACAATATTGTACAGTGAGTTTACAAGCAGAGCGATTACGCTGGGAACCGCAAACCGGAGAATTAACCGTCCAACCGGTTCCGTTGCAAAAGGGCTCTGCTTTTCGGGTATTGCGTTTTCCATTTCAATTCCTCCTGGATTAAGTAACTAGTTACTTATATACCGGAAAAGGAAGGCAGTACAGACAACGGCAATGCTGTCATACTGCCTCCAGCAGGGGATTTATTCTGTGTCGATGTGCCGAATGATCTGGTCTGCCAGATCAATCAGGGTTTTCTGCTGCTCATCGGTCAAATCCCGGCATAACTCCGCAAAAACTTCTGCGTCCTGAGCAAGGATCAGCTTGTAGATTTCCACAGCCTGTTCCGTACAGGTGATGCTTTTGTACCGCCGATCCTGGGAACTGGGAACGCAGCAAATAAAACCTTTTCGCTCCAGATGCTGCAGATGCTTGGTCATGGCAGGATGGGTTATGTGTTCAATTTGCTCTAAATCATTCTGATGAATTTCTACCTCTCCCGATGCCTGCAGACGGCTGACAGAGCCGAGAATGCGAAGCTGGACCGCCGTCAGTCCCATGGCGGCGGCTTTTTCATCCAGTCGTTTGCGGAAAGCCCGGTTGATAATGGCAATTTTCAGACCAAAAGGAGCAGCAATGGACATGTCATCACCCCGACAAAATAAGTAACTAATTACATAATATCCGGCTTTCTAATCTTTGTCAAGGGTAATCTCTTGCGGACGGCTTCTGGGGAGGGAGAGGCTCATCCCAATTTCCAGCCAGATAAAGAAACACCCGGCAGTTTCCGAGATAACTGCCGGGTGAAAAAACAAATGAAAACAAATTTAGTTTTTGCGGAAACGGGCCAGGAAATCCTGGGTTTCCTGGCGCTGGGGATTGCCAAAGACCTGGCTTGGGGGGCCTTCCTCGCAGATGACGCCCTGGTTCATATATACCACATGGGTGGAAACGTCCCGGGCAAAGGCCATCTCGTGGGTAACCACCAGCATGGTCATACCTTCGTTAGCCAGTGCCTGCATAACAGACAGCACCTCGCCCACCATTTCCGGGTCCAGGGCGGAGGTGGGCTCGTCAAAGAGCAGCACTTCCGGGTCCATGGCCAGAGCCCGGGCAATGGCTACCCGCTGCTTCTGACCACCGGAAATCTGACGGGGTTTGGCGTTGATATAGGGGGCCATGCCCACTTTCTCCAGGTATTCCATAGCGTGGGCCCGAGCTTCTTCCTTGTGCTTTTTCAGCACCTTGATCTGGCCTACCATGCAGTTTTCCAGTACAGTCATGTTGTTGAACAGATTGAAGGACTGGAACACCATACCCACATGGGAGCGATAGGCCGCAGCATTCACACCTCTGCCGACCACATTCTGTCCGTGGTAGAGAATCTCGCCGGAGGTAGGGGTTTCCAGCAGATTGATGCAGCGAAGCAGCGTAGACTTGCCGGAACCGGAAGCGCCGATAATGGAGATGACGTCTCCCTTGTCTACTGTAAAGTCAATATCCCGCAGCACATGATTGGTGCCGAAATTCTTGGATAAATGACGGATTTCTAAAATTTTCTCACCCATTTCAGCGATCTCCTCTATTGCGTCCGAATTTCAATTCCTGACGGATTCTTTCCCGGTTTTCCTTGCTCCGCTCATCGAAGGGAGTACCCCGATCCGGATGGCTGTAGGTTCCGGCAGTCATGGTCAGGGGATCTACCTGCACCAGGTCATAGCTGTCAGAACCATCCATCCACTTTTCAATCCAGCGCAGCAGAATGGAGGCAATCAAAGTCATGGTGAGGTAGCCAATCATTTCAATGGCGGCGGAGGGGAAATACATATTGTTCACGCCGGTGATATAGCGGTGGAAGGCAAAGAACTCTGTAAAGGTAATGATAAACATGACAGAGGTATCTTTTACATTGATGATAAAGTTGTTGCCAATCTGGGGCATAATATTGCGCAGTGCCTGGGGGAGAATCACGCTGAGCATGGTCTGCACATGGGTCATACCAATGGCTTTGGCACCTTCGGTCTGGCCGGGGTCAATGGAAATGATGCCGCCCCGGACGGACTCTGCCATGTAGGCTCCCGTATTGACGGAGACGACCAGAATGGCAGCTGCCCATACGCTGGGCCACTGGACGGTATTGCTGGTAAAATAGGGAAGACCATAATAAATGAACACCGCCTGGAGCACCATGGGGGTTCCCCGGAAAACTTCCACATATACCCGCACCAGCACGCGAATCAGCTTCAGCACAAATCGCTTGGGAAGCGGGTCGTTCTTAGCATAAGGGATGGTGTTCAGCACACCGCAGATCAGTCCGATGATGCAGCCGATGACGGTAGCTACCACCGCCAGGATCAGGGTGCTGCGGATACCACTGAGATAGCCGGAACTATAATTCTGCCACAGCAGAACCATGTCCTGACCGAGTTTGATTAACCGCTCCATAGGGGCGCTCCTTTCGTTTACAGCATCCATCCTCCGGCTCAAAATCAGAGCCGGAGGATGGGGTGGTTTTTAATATCAGATTTCAGGCTGGACGGAAATGGCCTGATCCATCAGTGCATTGAAGTCATCCTCGGTCATGGTGGACAGGACGGCGTCAATGGCCTCCTTCAGAGCGGTGTTGCCCTTCTGAACGGCAATGCCAATATTGACATTTTCTGCCCGCTCTTCTTCGGTTGCGAACTGGAAGTCACCGTCGGTGCCGGAGAAGTTCAGAATTACCAGGTTCTCATCCTTAGCTGCAGCACCCATAGCGGTGGGCATGTCGGTGCAGATGAAGTCTACAGTGCCGGTCTGCAGCTGCATAATCATAGCAGGAGCGGTCTCAGCGGGAGACTGGATCTTTGCATCGGGAATCTGGGGCAGGCAGGAGTCGTACCAGATGGTGCCGGACTGGGCAGTGCAGGAACCGCCAGCCAGATCGGCAATGGAAGCAGCGCTGGCATAGGGGCTGTCCTTGGTAGTGACGCAAACGATGGTAGCGTAGTAGTAGGGGCCAGCCATATCTACCTCAGCCATACGCTCGGCAGTCATGGACTGACCGGCGATGTTGGCATCCATGGTGCCGGACTGAACTGCAGGAGTCAGAGAGTCCCAGGCGCTGGATACGATTTCCAGTTCCCATCCGTAAGCGTCGCAGATTTTCTGAGCGATCATCACATCATAGCCGTTGGCGTAAGAGCCGGGGACGTTGGAGATGGGAACAGCGCCGTTGGCGTCATTCATCTGCATCCAGTTGTAAGGAGCGTAGGCACACTCCATACCAACAGTGAGCACACCGTCTTCCAGGCCAGGAATGACATCGGAAGCCTGAGCAGCAGTGGTTTCGGCGGAAGCAGCCTCAGTAGCGGCGGCAGCTTCGGTGGGGGCGGCAGTGGTCTGGGCGGGCTCGCTGGAGCCGCAGGCGGCCAGAGCCAGAACCATGGTCATGGCCAAGACAATTGACAGAATCTTTTTCATATTTTTCACCTTTCTCAATGTGTATTTCCGGCAAATCCCATGCTTTTCACCAGTTTGCCGGACACTGGTGAAAAACAAAATGGACCGCTTTGGTAAGCGGTCCATGGGTAAGGCGGAATAGAAGGTTATATCCCGACTGCCATCGATAGCGCTTCACAAAGTCTTGTGACAGTCCGGCGGGTATTTCCCGACGACCCAGCATCCCGCAGCCAGGCAACTGCGAAACACTTCGGCGATGTTCCCTTTCTATCCCGGCGGCTGCCTGGCCTTGCCGGATGGTACTGATGAACCTCGCGCCTCTATCTAAGCGATCCAATTTATTGGAATGATACCACTGCAATCAGGTGCTGTCAACAGAAAAATGAATTTTTTTAGAACTTTGTGCATATTGATGCATATTTGATGAAAGAACAGCAAAAAATTCACCTATATGCATATTTTCTCCTGGAGAACAGGGAGGGGTTATGCGATTTTTCCGCCAATTAACCCTTTAACCCATTTTAGATCCTCCCGCCCAATTACCTGAAACAGATACAGCAGGCTTCCCAAAAGACCCACATAGGCTGCGCCCTGGGCAATGGGCTGAGAAACCAGAGAAGCACCCCACACGGAAGCAATTACAGCAGCCAGAGCCAGGGTGGGGGTGGAGAAGGAAATGTGTTCTCCGGTGATTTTCAAAAGCCGCCGCAAACTCAGCAGGAAGTTGATCAGATGGGTAATGAGAAAACTGACGAAATACCCTTCCATTCCATATACCGGCAGCAGGAAGTACAGGAACAGCACATCCATGGCGGAAGTGGTGATGTTGTAGCGTACGCAGGCTTTCTGCTGCCCAAGCCCCTTGGTCATGGCATCGGTAATGGCGTCGCAGTACAGCATTGGCACCAGCAGCGCGTAGAAACGCAGGGTTTGTCCGGCCTCTGAATTGTGATACAGTGCCATGCACAGAGGATTCGCCAGCAGAAACATCAGACCGCAGAACAGCATGCCATAAAGCATGGTAACCTTCAAACTCCGGTGAACCAAGTAAGAAATCCGTTTTTCACTTCCTGCTGCGGAACACCGGGCCAGCTCCGGAATCAGCAGCTCTGCCAAACCAAATATAATACATGCAGGGAACATGAGGATGGGAAACACCATGCCGCTCAGACAGCCAAAGGCAGCCAGCGGATCGGCAATCTTCAGATTCAGGGACAGCCGCCGGGGGACCATCAGATTTTCCATGGTATTGATCCCAGATTTCAGTACATCCGCCAACGCCAGTGGAAGGGCTGTCTGAGCCAGCCGATATCCTACGGGAATCCGGGGCCTGAAAGGTCTGGGTTCCTGCAGCCGCAGCAGAACCAGACAGGACAGTGTCAGAACACCTCCGGCGCTGCCGCCGAAAACCACACTTTGGCAGGCTCGTCCGGCGTCGCTGCCAGCCCAGAAAGTAAGTGCCAGCATGGTTACAGCCACGGAGCAAAGCTGCTCTGCTACTTCCACGGCAGCCAGCGTGCCAATCCGGTTGGCTGCGGTAAAGTAGCCGGTCATCACCCCGCACAGACAGGTAACCGGCAGAAACGCTGCAAACAGGCGCAGAGCTCCCAGGGTTCTCATGTCTCCGATCCAGTACCGGGCAATCTGGGGAGCGAAGCTGTAAAGAAGCGCGGCAATGCTTCCACTGAAAGCGATGCTGTATAAAAAGCAGCCGGACAGCACCCAGGTGATATTTTCCGGTTTTTTCCGCCCAAGTTCTTCGGCGGTCAGATACATGGAGGCGGTCCGGATGCCTGCCATACCAGCAACCATGGCCAGACTTCCTACGGACATGGTCAGCTGCAGTAAGCCGATTCCGGCGGCTCCCAGGGTAGCAGACAGATAGACCTGGAAGGTTGTCCCCACCAGCCGCAGCAGCAGGTTCACTCCGGTCAGCAGTAGGGCTGAATAGAAAATGGGAAGTGTTTTGGGCAAAGAAATCCCCCCTTGTCCACATCCTATGCAGACAAGGGGGAAAGAAGAACATCAGGGATTGAATTCTTTACAGTACATGGTCAGCGGACACTGGTCGCAGCTGGGGTTCCGGGCGGTGCAGCAATCCCGACCAAACAGCACAATCCGGTGGCAGAAGTCGGAGCTTTCCTCCGGCGGCAAAATCTTCCGCAGCTGGGCTTCCACCTTTTCCGGGTCCTTTCCCTGGGACAGGCCCAGTCGGCCGCAGATGCGAATACAGTGGGTGTCGCAAACCACGCTGCCGGGAACCTTATACAAGTCACCCAGCAGCAGATTGGCAGTTTTCCGTCCCACACCGGGAAGCTTCAGCAGCTGCTCCATGGTTCCGGGAACCACTCCGCCATAGTCGCTGAGCAGCATTTGGCAGGCCAGAACAATGTCACGGGCCTTGTGCTTGTAAAATCCGCAGGAATGCACCAGCTGTTCCACGTGGGAAATGTCCGCTCCCGCCATGGCCTCCAGGGTGGGATAGGCGGCAAAGAGTGCCGGCGTTACCAGATTTACCCGGGCATCGGTGCACTGGGCGGACAGACGCACAGCAATCATCAGCTCATAGTCTTTGCTGTAGTGCAGTGCGCAGGGAGCCTCGGGATAGCGGTCTTTCATGATTTGGATAATTTCGCTTACGTTCTGTTTCATAAGGGCCAGTCCTTTTTTCTGATTCTGCTACCAATATACCATGAAAATCCCGCTATGACAACAAAAAAGTCAGCCCAGCGCCTTATTCCGGAAATTCCGCGCTCAATGCGGAAATTTCGTAGGCGGTGCGTTCTTCGCTTCCGGATTCTGTGACTTTGGTGTAAATCCGGCTTTGCAGCCTGCCGCAGATGCGGATGCGGTCCCGGGTGTGGCATTGGGAAGCGTCCAGAGCGGTTCGACCCCAGAGAATGCAGGGCAAATAATCGGCCCGCTGAAATGCCCGGGGAACTGCCAGCATAATATCGCAGATTTCCCGGCCCAGAGGGGTACGGCGGTAAGTAGGTTCCCGACATAAGGGGCCTTCCAGAGTCACCTCATTGATTGGTTCTCCGTCTTCGCAGACAATGGAGGAAGGAAAAACGAAAATCAGCAGATGTCGCCGTCCGTCGCTGCGGATGTTGTGGGAGCGAATTTGACCGGAAACCGTCAGCATGGCGCCGCTGGACAGATCCGCCTGGTTCAAAATACTTTCTTCCGCAATCACCGGCAGGGTATCTACGGCTCCGGACAGGCGGGGTACTTCCAGAAAGAAGCGAAAAAAGCGGCGTCCATGATTTTCATGGGAAAACTGGGGCAGGGAAGCCAGGGAACCCCGGAGGGTGATTTGATTTGCAATGTGTTCCATTGTACCACCTCAAGCAACAGATGTATGGAACATCCTATGCACGCCCGGGGCAAACAGAACCTCACCAGAGCCGGAAAAAGCCCAGGCATCCGCCGAAAGGGCCGATGCCTGGGTAACGTTTACTGAATATGCACATGATTGTTGATGTGGTCCTGACAGTAGCAGTAGTAACCCTTACACCGGGAGCAGTAACGGAACTCCAGTTCGGGGTTACTGATGTCGGTGCGACCGCAGACGGTGCAGCGGTGGGTGTAAGGTGCCTTGGGGGATGCGTGGCTGGCTTCATAAGAGCCGGCATCAAAGGAAATGACTTTGGCCTTCTTATTAGATGGGGAAGCCTTGCGGAAAGCCCGCCGGGCATTGGCCCGCCAGGACATGGGAATGACGTTCAGGACATCTTTGCCGAAGAACAGGAAATAGTTGGCAAGAGAAATCACGGAGAACAGATTATACGGGAAGGGGAGACTGACCAGGTCGATCAAAACGATGGCCAGATCAAACAGGGCGAAAATCCAGGCCCTGATGGGAATGATGAAAAACAGCAAGAATTGACTGTCGGGGTACAGCGTGGCATAGCTTAAAAACAGGCTCAGATTCAGATATGTCACGCTGGCGTAGCCGCCGAAGATCATGCAGTACACGTCCATCATGACCACACCGGTCAGATAGAACAGATTGAACCGCAGGGTGCCCCAGATGTTTTCCATGGCTCGTCCCAGGGAATAATAGCAAAACAGGGAAATAGCCGTCAGCAGCAAAGAACCTGCATTATACGTCAGCGGATAGGTAATCAGCCGCCAAACCTGCCCCCGCAGGATCAGTTCCCGGTCAAAATACAGCAGATTGTACAGAAACGGATTTCTGGACATCTGGCTCATCACGTACACCACGGCGGTGCCCAGCACAATGTAGAGCATCAGGTTGGGAATGCCCTTGTTCCGGTTGCGGTAACAGAAAAGGTCAAACTGCCTGCGTAGATTCTTCAAAAAACTCAACTCCTAAAAAGCATTTATAACATTCTACCAGCAAAATGGAAAAAAGTCTATATCAGAATTGTGAATATTTTGGATCGAAAAATGCCGAAAAAGTTGTTGACATTTGGGGAAAAATGAGTACAATAGAGCATGAAAATTGCATACAAGCCTTATCAAGAGCGGTGGAGGGAACGGCCCGATGAAACCCGGCAACCTGTCCGAAAGGAAAAGGTGCCAAATCCGGCGGCAAACGAAAGATGAGGATTCGATACACGCACATCGGATCTTCGGTGTGCGGTTTTTTATGTAGATGCGGATAAGAATGGTCACTGCCGTCGGCAGTGACGCAAGTACAGAAAGGAATGCAATATGGAAAAAAGACTGTTTACCTCTGAATGTGTTACCAACGGCCACCCCGACAAGGTTGCCGACTCCATCTCCGATGCAATTTTGGATGCCTGCCTGGCTCAGGACTCTAAGTCCCGGGTGGCATGTGAGACCATGGTTACCACCAACTTCTGCCTGATCTGCGGCGAGATCACCACCAACGCCCAGGTTGACTATGCTGCTGTTGCCCGGGAAGCCATCCGGAAGATCGGCTATGTCTACCCCGGTGATGGATTTGATGCCGACAGCGTGGAAATCCAGTGCCGGATTCATACCCAGTCCGCAGATATCGCCCTGGGTACCAATGACGAAGTGGGCGGCGCCGGTGACCAGGGTATGATGTTCGGCGGAGCCTGCACCCAGACTCCGGAACTGATGCCCCTGCCGGTGGCTCTGAGCCGCGCCCTGTGCAACCGACTGACCGAGTGCGTCCACTCCACCGACCTGCTGCGTCCCGACGGAAAGACCCAGGTCACCGTGGAGTTTGACGAGCAGGGCAATGTGGCGGGCATTGATACCGTGGTGGTATCCATCATGCACAGCGCTGATTTTGAAATTTCCGAACTGCGCAAGTATATTCGCCAGGCTGTGATCGCTCCGGTGCTGGAAAGCTATGGCTTCTCCATCGACCAGGTTCCCCACATCCACATCAATCCCACCGGCAAGTTCGTCATCGGCGGCCCCAACGGCGACACCGGTCTGACTGGTCGGAAGATCATTGTGGATACCTACGGCGGCTACTTCTCCCACGGCGGCGGCGCCTTCTCCGGCA
>DVGO01000072.1 GCA_018712645.1 Candidatus Faecousia faecavium
CTGAAAAAATTTTGTCAAAAAAACCGGGTAAGGATCCGGATAAGATTTTTTGCCGAAGGGAAAACCGGGATACAGAAATGGAGAAAAAATCTTTGGACTTCGCCGAAAATATTTCACAAAATCCAGAGAGAAACATAGTGAAATATTTTGATTTTACCGACTTTGACAGGGAAAAACAGAACATGGCTTGTGATATTAACACAGTCATATAACCATATAATACAATAAAATAACAGTAAAAAGAAGCTACATGAACCACAGTGACGGTTCTGAAAAATTTTTGGACACATTATCCCGTTTGCCAGAAATTGGCGGAAAAATTTTGGTTGAAATCGCTAAAAAAGTATTGATTTTGATGGTTTCGTCAATTGACCCCCGGCGGTATTTCTGCTAGAATAAAGCCATCCAAAAACGAGAGGAGGAAAAACAATGAATTGGGCTGCAATCCTTTGGCTGGTGCTTCTGGTGATCTTTCTGATTGCGGAGGCGGCCACGGTAACAATGGTTTCCCTCTGGTTTGCGGCGGGCGCGTTGGCTGCGCTGCTGGTGGGGTTGGTTCATGGACCCCTCTGGCTGCAGATTCTGGCGTTCGTGGCAGTATCGGCGGTGATGCTCCTGCTGCTGCGGCCCCTGGTCCGCAGGTACGTCAATCCCAAAATCACCCCAACCAACGCTGATTCGGTAATCGGTACCACCGGACTGGTCACTGCTCCCATCGATAACGTGGCCGGAACAGGCCAGGTCAAACTTGGCGGAATGTTCTGGACGGCACGAAGCACCTCCGGCACCCCCATCAGCGCAGATACCCTGGTAAAAGTGGACCGGATCGAAGGCGTAAAGGTCTTCGTCTCCCCTGTCCAAGTTCCCACAGCTGTGTAACCAACGAAATTTTTAAAACTGGGAGGAAAAAGGTATGTTTTGGATTCTTTTAGCAATCGTCGTCATTTTGTTCATCGTTGCCATCGCCAACATTGTGGTGGTGCAGCAGTCCCGGGCTTACGTCATTGAGCGTCTGGGTGCATTCCATACCGTGTGGGGCGTGGGCCTGCACCTGAAGATTCCCTTCATTGAGCGGGTTGCCCGGAAGGTCAGCCTGAAAGAGCAGGTTCTGGACTATCCCCCCCAGCCGGTGATTACCAAGGATAACGTCACCATGCAGATTGACACCGTGGTGTACTTCCAGATCACCGACCCCAAGCTCTACGCCTACGGTGTGGAGCAGCCCATGGCAGCCATGGAAACCCTGACCGCAACCACTCTGCGTAACATCATCGGCGACCTGGAACTGGATCAGACCCTGACCAGCCGCGACGTGGTCAACACCAAGATGCGTGCCATCCTGGATGAAGCCACCGACCCCTGGGGCATCAAGGTCAACCGGGTGGAGCTGAAGAACATTCTGCCTCCTTCCGACATTCAGTCCTCCATGGAAAAGCAGATGAAGGCAGAACGTGACCGCCGGCAGGCAATCCTGCAGGCAGAAGGTCAGAAGAAGTCCGCGATTCTGATTGCCGAAGGCGAGCGGGAATCCGCCATCCTCCGGGCCGATGCAGAAAAGCAGGCTGCGATTTTGAAGGCAGAAGCCGAGAAGCAGGCTGCCATTCTCCGTGCCGACGGTGAAGCCCAGGCCATCCTGGCCGTGCAGAAGGCCATGGCCGATTCTCTGGAACTGCTGAACCAGAAGGCTCCCAACGATCAGGTCATCAAGCTCAAGGCCATCGAAACCATGCAGAAGGTTGCCGACGGCAAGGCTACCAAGATTATCATCCCCAGCGAAATGCAGGGTCTGGTAGGCATGGCCAGCGGCATCGTGGAAGCCGTAAAGGAAAAGTAAGTTTGCTGCAAGTCCGGCAGGCGCAAGCCTGCCGGACAATTTGCATTTGCGGAAAAAGATTTGCCTTCCCCGGTATGGCTATGGTAGAATGAAGAAAACAAAAGAAAAGGTGCATTTTATGAAACACTATCAGGCCGTGCTGTATGACATTGACGGAACTCTGCTGGATACCCGGGATATGAACCTGTATCCTCTGCTGCGGATTATCAAAGAAGAACTGGGCCAGGACTGGACCTACGACCAGGTGAAAAAGTTCGTTGCCTATACCGGCATGCAGGTGATGGAAGAGCTGAACATCCAGGATAAGGAAACCACCTATGCCCGGTGGGTCCGGTATGTAAACGAATATCCGGAACCGGCCAAACTGTTTCCGGGACTTGCCGAGGCCCTTTCCGGAATTCAACAGGCTGGGATTTTGCAGGCCATTGTGTCCTCCAAAAAGCACGCCCAGTTTGAAATCGACATGGCGGGCAAAGGAATCCTTCCCTACTTTGCCACAGCGGTATTGGAAGAGGACACCACTCTGCACAAGCCCAACCCGGAACCGCTGCTGCTGTGTCTGAAGCGGCTGGGAGTAGCGCCGGAACATGCCATTTACATCGGGGATATGCCCTCCGATTGTCTGGCAGCCAAACGGGCAGGAATGGATTTTGCCCTGGCCAGATGGGGCAGCGACCAGATGCTGGAGCAGGCGGTCTTTGTCCTGGAAAGCCCGAAGGATTTGCCGAAGCTGCTGGAAATGGAATAAATAAATGACCGCAGAACTTTCCTCTGCGGTCATCTTGTTTACTTGGCATATTCCACGGCTTTGGTTTCCCGGATGACGTTGACCTTGATCTGGCCGGGGTATTCCAGCTCGGCTTCGATCTTCTTGGCCACATCTCGGGCAAGCAGAATCATGTTGTCCTCGGAAACAACCTCGGGCTTGACCATGATGCGCACTTCCCGGCCTGCCTGGATGGCGTAAGCCTTGTCTACGCCGGGGTAGGAACCGGTCAGCTCCTCCAGCTTCTGCAGCCGGCGGACGTAGTTTTCCACGTTCTCCCGACGGGCGCCAGGACGGGCAGCGGAAACAGCATCGGCAGCCTGAACCAGCACAGCAATGACAGTCTTGGGCTCCACATCTCCATGGTGGGCTTCGATGGCGTTGATGACCACCGGATTTTCCTTGAACTTCCGGGCCAGGTCAGCGCCCAGCTGCACATGGCTGCCTTCCACTTCGTGGTCAATGGACTTGCCCAGGTCATGGAGCAGTCCGGCCCGCTTGGCCAAGGTGATATCCACGCCCAGCTCTGCGGCCATCAGGCCGGCAATGTGGGCAACCTCGATGGAGTGATTCAGCACGTTCTGACCGTAGGAGGTACGGTACTTCTGGCGGCCCAGAATCTTCACCAGTTCGGGGTTGAGATTGTGTACACCGGTTTCGTAGCAGGCCCGCTCGCCTTCCTCCCGGATGGTGCGGTCCACTTCCTTCCGGGCCTTCTCCACCATGTCCTCGATCCGGGTGGGGTGAATCCGACCGTCTACAATCAGCTTCTCCAGAGCCAGACGGGCAATCTCCCGGCGGACGGGATCGAAGCTGGACACGGTAATGGCCTCGGGGGTATCGTCGATGATCAGATCGACGCCAGTAATGGTTTCCAGGGTGCGGATGTTCCGGCCTTCCCGACCGATGATCCGGCCCTTCATTTCGTCATTGGGCAGAGCCACAACAGACACGGTGGTTTCCGCGGCGTGGTCGGCAGCGCAGCGCTGGATGGCGGTTGCGATGATCTCCCGGCCCTTCTCTTCGGCCTCGTCTTTCAGCTGCTGCTCGATCTCCTTGATCTTCATGGCGGCCTCGTGACGAACTTCCTCTTCCACGGACTTGAGCAGGTACTGCTTGGCCTCTTCCTGGGTCAGCTCGGAGATCTTTTCCAGAGTCTGAAGCTGCTGCTTCTTGATTTCCTCCGCCTGGGCAAAGGTTTCGTTGGCCTTCTGGATTTTCCGGGCCAGGTCCTCTTCCTTGCGCTCAAAGGCTTCGGTTTTCTTGTCCAGGGTAGCTTCTTTCTGTTCCAGGCGGCGCTCCTGCTTACTCAGTTCAGCACGGCGCTCTTTGACTTCCTTGTCGTGTTCTGTGCGTGATTTATGGATCTCGTCCTTGGCTTCCAGAAGCATCTCCTTTTTTCGGCTTTCGCCGCTGCGGAGCGCTTCGTTAATCAGCCGGGTTGCTTCCGCTTCTGCGGAGCCAATTTCCCGTTCTGCTACCTTCTTGCGGTAAAGCACGCCGGAGCCGAAGCCCACAGCCAGGCAGAGTATGAGGCCAACAACGATCAAAACGATCTGCAAAGGTTCCATAAATGTGCTGCACACCTCCTTCTTATTTAATAGGCGAAGAAGGGGGCAGGTGCTTGAATCCCCATGTAAAATTGTGCATAATCATTCACCGGGACAGCCCGGCAATCAAAAAGCAAAACGCCATGAGGCGCAAAAAACCAAACCCCCGGCAATTCCCGCCGGTTATCAATGAAACGCTGAATCTATAAAAGTACAATCTTCAGCGTACACCATACCGAATCTATTCTACTAGTACTCTGCCTGAATGTCAAGGGGAAACGCCGGAATTTTTGGTACAACTTGCCCATCCTGGACAAAAGCATCCGGGACAATTGACAACCGTCTTGGGTCGTGATAAAATATTCAGGAAATTCAATTTGCGGGCGTGGTGGAATTGGTAGACTCGGTGGATTTAGGTGCTGTCACCTCAGTGAAGGTTTTTCCAGTTCCTCTTGATTTCCTACGGACAATTTTGTAAAATAAAAAACAGCCGAAGAACCTCTCCGGCTGTTCATATGCGGGCGTGGTGGAACGGAAGACACGTATGATTTAGGCTCATATGTCGAGAGGCATGCAGGTTCAAGTCCTGTCGCCCGCACCATCGAAGCTGTTGCCTTAGGGCAGCAGCTTCTTTTGTATTCCGTATTTCTTCCCTCTCTGACTAGATGCTGCCCTCCGTTCCGGGGAGTATGGCGCAGTGAGCCGGATGCCGATACGGTGCTTATCGAGTTCAAACCGCAGACCACCCTGTTCGTCATCCTCGGTGAGCTGACACAGCTCCGGGTATTCCTTGGCATACGCGAGAAGTCGTTTCTTCAGGTCAGTATTGTGGGTATAGATTTCAGCAAGGTCATCGTGTTCGTTGAAGTAGAACTCGGTGACCTTTTGCTTTCTTGTAAGTCCTGTTTTCATAAAACCTCCTGTAATTTGTAAAAATCTTTCGGCTCTAGAGCCGGGAAAGTGGGGCAGTTTTCGGACAGAAAAAATGCGGACGACCTACGCATCGTCCGCACTCTCGTGGCCCGCTACAAACGGGAATTATTTCCCTCTCTGAATTTTCAGCATCAGCAGTTCGTCTATATCTTCTTCGTCCTGCCGGATCTCCTCCCGAAGCTCTGCAATTCTGGCTTCGATCATCGGCTGCCGCAGCGACCATAACTTATGCAGGCGGCGAAGCTCCGCCTGCTCGGTCTGCCAGCATTCCCGAAGCAATTCGGCATATTCCATCACCTGAGCCTCTATCGTTTCTTCGTGGATGCGGTGGGAGGAGCAGAATTCCTTACCGTGACCGTGGTAACCCTTGCAAACGTACTCTACCCGGCGGTTGCCGTTCCAGTAGCGAACCATAGGTACAAAGGGATTACCGCAGTCACCGCAGGTGAGCAATCCGGCATATCGGTGAGCTGCCCGGTTGCCGTTAGCGGGTCTGGCATTTTGTTTTAGTAATTCCTGGGTCTGCCTCCATTCCTCTTTGGTGATGATCGCCGGGTAGAAATCCTCATGTCGTATCCAACAATCCTGATCGATCCGTTTCACTTTACCGCAGTGGGTTTCTGTTCGGTGGTTGATCAGCACCCCGGTATAGCCTTCTTCCACCAGCACATTTTTCACGCTGACATATGACCATACGAACTGCCCGGTTTTGGACTTTCGGGAAGAATAGAGTTCTTCTCCGTATCGCTCTGCCCGGAGCTGTGCCGGTGTCTTTCGCCCCAGGCGGTTCAGCCTGCGGGCGATATCCTTTTGCCCACAGCCTTGCAGGTACATCTCGAAAATCAACCGTACTGTTTCCGCCGCATCCGGGTGCTGATACACACAGCCTGTGTTGCGGTCTTTCCAGTAGCCAAAGGGCGGTGTGACTACGATCCCGGCCTTTTGCTTCTCCCGGTAGCCCTGACGGATCTTGTTGCCAATATCCCTGGCATAGAAGTCGTTCATCAGCCCCCGGATGCCAACCATCAGCTCGTCCTCGTCCACCAGGGTGTTCAGTCCCTCTGTTACAGACAGAACAGCGATATCCCGCTGACGCAGGTAGTCGATATAAAGGGCAGTCTGTATTTTGTGCCGCCCCAACCGGGACAGGTCTTTCACAATGACCGCATCGATTTTTTCAGCATCTGCCGCCTGGGTCACCTGATTTAGACCTTCCCGGTCAAACCGCATACCGCTGACATTATCATCAAAGGACTCACCAATGATACTGTACCCGTGGCTGTCTGCATAGCACCTGCCAATCTCCATCTGATTTTCCAGGGAATCCATCTGGATATCGTCGTCGTTGGAAAGCCGTCCATATATCCATACACGCATTTTAACTCACCCCAATCAATTCTGCGATTTCGCTGTTGGTCAGCACACCGTTTTCATAAGAATCCGTATGGTTTTGGAAGGGAGCCTTGACCTTGATCTCCAAGGACAGACCCCCTTCCGTTTCATATACAAAGATCCTATCAATCAGCATCCGCAGATGCGCTTCGGAGATTTTGCCATCGGCAAGAATGTCATCGATCAGCCCAATGTCCTTCCGCAGCTTTGCCTGCCGGGAGCGGATGATCTGACCGATGTTTTCCAGTTCCGCAATGCGCTTTTGGGCATTGGCGATCTGCTCCTCCCGCTTGGCAATCATGCGGTCATACCGCTGGGCATTCTCTTTATCTCGAATTCGTTCCATAAGAATCGTCTCCACTTCTTCCTCCAGCAGTTCAATGCGTTCCTGCTGTTTCTTGAGCTGCTGTTGGGTATTGGTTGTTTTGGGCAGCCATCCTTCGATGGCCTTTTCCAGTTGTGTCCACAGGGTCTGATACTGATGTTTGGTGTTTTGCAGTTCCTGGCGGACAATATCATCCAGATATTCCTCCCGGATGGCATGGGCACCGCAGTGTTCTTTGCCGTAGCGCAGATAGGTACTGCAAATGTATTCCACCCGCTCCCCATTTTTCTGCTTGACCCGTTTGCCTGTAAATGCCCGGCCACAGTCGCCGCAGGCAATGAGACCGCTGTATCGGAGGATGGGTCTGCCCTCTCCTGCACGGACACTTTCACGCTTACGCATTGCCATCAGCGTTTGCACCTGCTCCCAGAGATCTCTGGGGATGATAGTCGGCAGGAAGTTTTCGTGCCGGAACTGCTCGTCCGGGCTGGTAATTCTATTGGTCTTGTTAATTTTGTTTCTTTCGCTTTTATGGCAGATAAGTGTTCCGGTATAGGATTCATCCTGGAGGATACGGCTGACCATGGTCGCGTCCCACAGGTATTTCTTAATGATCAATTCCTGCTTCTCTGGCAGCCGCTTGCCGGTGAGGTGTTTTTGCATCAGCGCCGGTGTTTTGTGGCCGATTTCATTCAGCTTGGCGGCAATGGCTTTTACACCCATGCCATCTAAATAGGATGAAAAAATCAGGTGGACCGTTTCCGCAGCTTCGGGAACGATTACCACCTGTTTTGTATTCTTATCCTTGAAATAGCCGAAGGGCGGCGTGATGACCAGTCCGGCCTTTTGCTTCTGCCGCAGACCGGCAGTCACACGGCGGCTGCCGTCACGGGCATAGAAATCATTCATCAGACCCTTGAAGCCAATGATCAGGTCATCTGCTTCATTGAAGGTATCGATGCTTTCTGTGGCAGACAGAACACGGACATTGTTTTGCCGCAGATAGTCAATGTACAATGCGGTCTGGGTCTTGTGCCGCCCCAGCCGGGACAGGTCTTTGACGATGACCGCATCGATCATGCCGTTCTCCACCGCTTCTGTCAGCTCGTCGATACCTGCGCGGTTGAAGTGCATACCGGAAACATTGTCATCGAAGGAGCTGCCGACAATGGTGTGCCCATTGTTGAGAGCATAGCTTTCGATGATGCTGTACTGGTTTTTAAGGGAATTGAACTGTTTATCTTCGTCACGAGACAGGCGGTAGTAAAGCCATACTCTCATACCTTTTACTCCTTTCCGCTTATGGTGCTGCTTTTGCAGCACACACCATAGCACATACTTTTTACAATAGCTATCCGGAATTTCTTATGCGGCATCAGATTCTACCTTTTCCACAATTTCGGTGTTTGGATCTGCGGCGATATCATCCAATGCCAGGTGATCCCGGACAACTGCTTTCAGGAAGGAAACGAAATCTTCTTCCGTTCCTACATAGGAAAACTTGACTTTCACAATAGGATTCTTCTTTGCGATAGGCATTACCTCCATAAAAAGTGCGGGCGGCAGATTCCTCTGCCGCCCTGGGTTAATAACTTACATACCGCCCATGGAATGACCGTGGTGCTTCTTCCGCTCCGGGCGGTAGTGCTTGGTGGTGCAGTCCTCCACGGGACGGTCATCAATGATATTGGTCAGCCCAGCTGCCAGATATGCCGCGTCAGTTCCCAGACCACTAAGATCAGGCTGGGGATCAGGGAAATCCAGAACAGCTTCTTCGAAGTATTCTTCATCCGTTCCTGCTCCTGCAAGACAGCTCTCCCAAATTCCTCGCTCGTTCTCCCAACCAGTTTCTTCAAATCCCCGGTCAGTTCCTTCATCGTCGATGCGGTGTTCTTCGCTTCCTGCGTCATCGCCTGCCGGTACTGCTCCATGGCTTCCGCGCTGTTCTGCGCATCCTGCCGCAGGAGTTCGAGCTGCCGTTCCATGTACTCCACCAACTGCGTTTCCGTGGTGAGCGTACCCAGCTTCTCCAGGATTTCTCCCATGGTTTTGACCTGCATCTTCTGCGACTCGATCATCGCTTTCCAGTTCGCTTCCATGACTGCCACGGTGGGCTGCACCGATTCCGCTTTCGAGATCATGTCCCTCTGCGCTGCCCGCATTTCTGTAGCAGATTTCCGCCCGGATTCTAAACTCATATTCCATCATCTCCTTCAGATATTTTAGTTCATTCATTTTATCGTCACAGCACTTGTAACCCTCTGGGGTGGTGTAGGTGATATTCTTTCGGCCATCTGTCCATTTGACTTCGTAACCGTTGTACTCCATGAGCCGGATGAAATGCTCCCGGCTCCGGGCCTGCGCCATACACTCGTCAACGGTGATCTCCAAGTCCATCTTCCAACTCTTGCCCTTGGCATAGGCACGGTATTCCCGGTCGGACATGGTGCGTTCTTTCTTCTGCTTCTTGGTTTTCACAACAGAAAGACCGTACTGCATACACAGTTCGTCCGATGCTTTCCAGAGCATTTCCAGGGATTCCTTGTTGCTGTGGTACTTGAGACCGGTTTCGTAGCTCACGGAGTTGATTACGAAATGAGAGTGCAGATGCTCCCTGTCCGTATGGGTGGCAACGATGATCTCGTAGCCGGGGATCTGCTGCGCCAGCTTCAGTGCGATCTTGTGAGCCATCTCCGGGGTGACCGGATCGTCAGGATGAAAGGACTGCACCATGTGGTAGTACATTCTTCCGTCCGTGCTTCCATACTGCCGCTTGGTATTCATAAATTCCAACAGGGCAGCCTGGGGCACACAGTTGACCCCGGAGATCAGGGAGCGGCCCTGGTACGCAACCTTGGTCGGCCTGCAGCAGTAGGTGATGGTACCGTGCAGACCACCAACGGTCTGGGTCTTTTGACATTTCGCAAACTTCACGATTGCCATAACTACCACCGCTTCCGCTTGAGAATGTCAGACAGCAGAGAGCTGACGGAAACATAGGCTTCCGTCAGCTCCTGGAGATATACCGCTTTTACCCTGCCCATGTTCGCCAAGGTGGTGAGCTGGTTGAGATTCCGTCCGATGGCTTTCTGCTGGCGGATGACCTCGTCCAGGCCGTCGATGACGACGATCTGTTTTCCGAGACAGCAGTCCGTGATATATTCGGTCAGGGTCATATCTGCCTGTGCAGCTTTCTCGTGGAACCGCTGCCAATCCGCATCAGAAATGCGGATACTTAACTTACGATTTTTCATTATCTCCTCCGTTCTTGATGTAAAATTTAAAGTGGGCCCGGGCTTCCGCCCGGATTTTCTGCGGTCGGCGACTAGCCGAACGCGATGCTAGCCACTCCTAAAGGAGTGCCAACTCCGCCCCCGCAGGGGCAAAATTCGGTATCTATTCCCTGCGGCGGCTCATTGCCGCAGAAAGGGAAAAGTAAGCGGTTCACCTGGCTTTGCAAAACCGGGGGCAGATCAGCGTCTTAACCCGCCAGCTTTGCTTACACCTATGGATGCACCGCAGGCACTTGGTGTGGTAGGAGACTTTTCCGCCAGAAGTGCGGAAGAAGCTACACTGCTTACCGTACTGCAAATTTCAACCTCCAGTCTTTGTTTTTGGGGCGCCTAACCCCCTGTTTTTCGGCGGATTTTCGCCCTGTGTCCGTTTTTTACGAGGTGGGTGGGATACTTACCCTACCCCAGAGGAAAAAGCGGCACACAGGGGCGACAGCGGCTTTTACTGTTTTTCACCGTAGTGGGTGGTATGTGTTTGGCAAGTGTGTTTTCAGCTACAGAAGCAAATTCCGCAGGCACCGCAACGGTTTTTCGTATTTACAATCAGATGCGCTCAAGCTACACAACAGAGGCAGAAAAATATATTTCAGATGCAGGCTGCACCTGTGCCACACCTTTGCAGCGGAAAAAGAAATGCAGATTCTGCCACAGGCGCAACAGCTTTTCCGCTTTTACCACACTTACCACACATAATTTTTACAAGGCTTCCTCTGCAATGTCTTTCGCCTTGTGCTTGTCCAAACACATCAGCCGCTTGGATTTTCCATTGATCCGAATGGATACGGTGTTCTGCCCGGCAGAGGTTTTGATTAGATCTTCCTCTGCCAGCGCTTTCAGCAATCCCTTGGGTTTGATGGTAAAACTCTCGCCCTGCTCATCGCAGAGCTTGCGAACCATCCTGTGGGCGATGTCCGTATGAAGATAAATCCAGGCTTCATCTTCATAGCCAATACAGTGCTGGGGAACAAAATCGTGGATCTCATTTTTCTTCAGCAGGCAGACCTTTTCGCTTTCCAGCAGAGAAAACAGTTTGTGAATAAACACATGGGGAGGCTTGTCCTCATCAATACTGTCGGACTGATTTCTTGCCAGCCGGGTGAGAATGCTCTTGAATCTTTCAAAAATTCCATGGCACCAATCGTCAGCGAAGCCGCCCCACTCATGGAGGAATCGCAGAAAGAATTCCATCCCAATCTCCAACTGCGCCACAGTTTCCGGTACTCTGCCGTGGCACTGGATGCCGTCCTCACGGAACCGGTCCCGGTAGAAAAGGAACCGGGTGCACAGATACTTCTGGAATTCCTGCACGGATTCTTCAGAGAAAAGAAAGTTTTCCCGAAGCCATTCGGTGTAGGCGAACATACACCGCTGGAGCGTTCCATCGTCAGCTTCGTTCTGGAATGCGGTCAGGGTTCCCAGATCCACATCCTTTTCCTTCAGTTCCAGAGCGAAGTACCGCGCCGTTCCGCTCTCACCAATGTCAGGAGCAAACTCAGCGGTGATGATGGCATTGCCCTGGGGAGGACGGGATTCCATGGGAGTGGAGTCCGCACGAAGCCGCCCTTTGCCGGTGCGGTCACCATAGGCCCGCATGATTGCCTGAGCGGTGCCGTTCATCTTGGGTTCCTCCATCCGGCTGGAGGGATGGAGGTCATCGATGACCGTCAGAACATCTTTCAGAGAAAAGGCATTGAGGAGAATGCTGTTGCTGGTGTCCCGGAACGACAAGGGCAGCTCCGATGCGGTAAACTTTCCGAAGAAAGAGAGCATCAGAGCTGCCAATGTACTTTTCCGGGAGCCGGTCTTGCCGGACAGGAGCATGACGAACTTGGGTTCGCATCCTGCGGCCTTGAGGAAGTGGTTCAGAGGACTGAGGAAGGTAAAGGACAGCAGAGGAAGCATGATTTCTTCAGGTGCTACACTCTGCCAGAGCAGGCTTGCTGCGGTCTGGATATCGAGCTGGTTATAGCTTCTTTCCATGCCGTAGCCGTGCATTTTTCCGGGAAGCTCCACGGTGTGCTGTTCATCTCCCGGCAGAAGATACCGCCAGTTTCCGTCCACATGCCGCCATCCTGTGGTGGCAAAGACCGTGATTCTCTCCATGTCCAGGGCGGTGGACTGGATGGCATTCCAGACGCTGGCCTTGGTTTTCAGGCCCGGTTCCAGGATGCAGTCCATGCCCCAATACTTTACGATCCAGCCAAGACCTTCCACATCCCCGGCGGGGATCGTGATCTCCGGGAGCTGCCGTCCGCTCTGATGGATGCCACCAAGCTGAACATACCTTTCGAAGCTGATGCCATCATCCCTCATGATTTCACGGATGGCTCCCGGCGCGAAGTTGCACAGCTTCTTCGTGTAGGCTCCCTGCTTGTTGTTCCCAGTTTCAAACAGGCAGTTGTCTTTCACGAAATATTGCTGCGCGTACTTAGGAGGGTGGGTCAATAAGCATGACCTCCTTTCAAAGAAAATTTACCATTTCCGACTTGTTTCAACAGGCCCGCTCTGATACACTAAAGGTACAATTTATAGGACAGTACCTTGTGGTATCATAAGGCTGGACGAGCCTGCGAGAAAAAAGTGGGAGCAGGATTTTTATTGCAAAAATGAAAGGAGGCAAGGGAATGCGGAAGATAAAATACAGGATCTATCGTCTGTCTGCCAGAGCAGTCATGGGCTACGGACAGCAGGACGGAGATTGGTTTTTCTTTTCTCTGAACAAGAGTGCCACGGAGCAGTGCATGTTAGGCACTCTCCATGAGCAGGAGGACAATGCCCTGTTCTATCAGATCATGGACGAACTACATGGTGGAAAATTCTCTGTGCCTGCGGATGGAAAGATCGTCACAGACCTTGAGAATGTGATTTTCTATATGGATTTCTCTGGCATTTTTGACCGCACCAGTGAGGAGAAAAAATACACGGATCGGCAACTCAAAGCGAAGTCCATGTTCCGCCCCGAGGGCATTACGCTGGATTTTGGCAGCGGGAAGCACCGTTACCTTGCCTTTGAACGCTCCGGCAGCATGAGCCGGGAATGTAAATTATCCTTCATCCGGGAGGATCTCTATGCCGCAGTGACCCGGCGCATTACCATGGATCTGACCATTGGAATGTGCCAGCTCAGCAAGCTCTATGCCTACAACGGTTTGATGATGTCCAGCGGCAAACGGATCGACGGCATTGGAATCGACAAGGCACACCGGGTCATTGTCATTGACAATCCTACCTATGAGGTTCCCAATGTCCCAGTCATTACAGCAGAGGATGCGGACGGCGCAGGGAACATGAGGTTGTTCCGCCGGGTGGAGAAGACTGTGGATTCCGTTAAAGTTACAGGCTTTGATGGTGAGGGATTGATTTCCAAAGAGTATGCGGCAGTGGTGGACAAGGTGTTCTGCGGCGGCAATGTACATACTTCTTTCCAGATCCGTATGCCTTATGTGAAAGGAATGCTTCATAAGGTAGACTTCAAAGATTTTTACAAAATGACCGGCACCGAGTACCTGACTGATATCTGGGGAGTCAAGCATCAGGTAAAAGATGTGGATATCATTTTGACGAAAAGTATGTTCAAGGGTATCGGATGGCTGAACGGCAGCGGAAAGACCTGGGCAGATTACTGGAAAGCATTCCGCAAATACCACCATGCCATGTACATTACTCAGGTGGGAGATGATGAAGCAGAAGCTACGACCAAGATGAATTTCCAGTTCCTGAACACCCTGAATCTGACCACAGAGGAGTTCCGGCCTGCGGATCTGCCCCTTGGATGGGATCACAGTCCTGCGGATGATCCACGGGAATGGGTCACAAAAGAAACGGAGCAGGAGTATTATAATTTCTGCTGTGATGAAGATTTCCGGCTGCAATACTTTATCAGACGAGGTAAGCGGCGCATTTTTGAAGAAAAGACACGGAATTACTATCTGGCACAGATCCTGAAAAAGAATCCGCTGTTCATCCGGGAACGGGAATTTTCAAAGCAGTTGGATTCTGTTGCCGATGGCATCATCCGCCGCTATGCTCTGGGTGAGCTGACGGTTGCGGGAGATAACCGGTACCTTTCCGGGGACTTGCTGGAGCTGCTCTGGCGGCAGGTGGATCAGACGGCGAAGCGGAATCGAAGTCAGGAGACCTTTTTCTCCGTTGCCATGACCAATACCTTTCCCACCACAGCTTTCTATGCTCCCGGCGCCCGGTACGCAAAGAACGATAACTATACCATCCTTCGCAATCCTCACATTGCCCGGAATGAAGAGATCCAGCTTGCCGCATACCGCAGAAAAGATAATATGCGGCACTACTATCTGGGGCATCTGCATGATGTGATCATGGTCGATCCTCATATGCTTGCGGCGGAACGGCTAGGCGGTGCGGACTACGATGGCGATATGGTACGCACCATTGCATCACCACTGATCAACCAATGCGTCCGCAGAAACTACTATGAGTACAGTGATGCGCTGACCAACACAGATAATCTTCCCCTGCTGATGATCCCTTCCATCGAGCCGCTGATTCGGGATGCCAACGACTGGGAAGCCCGGTACGAAACTGTGAAAAATACTTTCTCCGCCCGAACCGGGCAGATCTCCAATGCTGCGCTGAACAGAAGCATTCAGGCTTACAATGAGAACTCCACGGCAGAAGACCGTGACCACTACCGCAAGGAAGTGGAGATGCTGGCCATCCTGACTGGCTTGGAAATCGATTCCAGTAAGAGCGGTGTCAAGCCGGATCTTTCGATGTATCTGCGTTCCGGCGGTGTCCAACGAAGTCGTTTCCTGCGGTACAAATACCTTGCAGAGGGCGAGGAGAAGAAGGGAAAACCCGGCGGTCCCACGCAGAAGAAGCAGATGGACAAGTTCTTTGCCGGGGAGAATTGGGATCATGTGGATTCCAATATCGAGCGGCTTCCTTACCTAGCACGGATGTTGCAAGCGAAAACAACAAGAAATCCAGCGTGGCCTGCCGATCCATCCCTGCTGTATACCTTTGCGGTGCCGGGGTGGAAAGAGAATCTGGATACCGCCATTACTGCAAAAGTCAAAGCCCTGGCGGATGATTACATGCACTGTCTGAAGCGCATCCGTAATAACCGCCAGCCTTACCGGGACACCAAGCGGATCACGGATATTGAGCGGATTTTGTTCGCCAGAGGGCAGGAAGATATCTGCGATATTGACAGCCTGTATGCTGCTTTTTCCTCTCTGACCTATGAGGAAGCGGACGCGCTGTATCAGGCGCTGGAAGCAGAAAAGTGGCAATTCTTGTTACCGGAGAAGCGGGAAGCATTCCTGCAAAAGTATCTTCCAAGCTCAGATTTTGTGGAGCATTACGATCTGCTCTGTGACTTCCGCAATGGTGGCTACCGCATCCTGGGTCATCTCGTTGGTGACTGTATTGCTGCCTACAAGGAAAAGCAGAGAAAGGAATTGCACAAACCGCAGGATTCTCCTGCCATGACCGCCATGCTGAATGCATACAAAAACCGGGCATCCAGCGCGGATTTCGAAACCGTGGTGGCCCAGGAATGCCGGAAGCAGTTGGAGCGCATGATGGCACCGGGGCAGGCAGTAAAGTATGGCATTGCTTTGGATTGTCAGGATTTCCTGTGGGATGTGCTGTACGATGTGATTGCTCCCTATGTCAGAAAGCAGGAGGTGAACCACAATGCTTAATGAAATCCAAGCGTTTTTAGACTACACTACCCCTGTGACATACACTGCCAAGGCAAAAGCCGATACCACATATCTGCGGCATTTCACTCTGGATTTCTTTACCAGCTTCGACGGCCTGAACCGGGTGCTGACAATCATCGCCAGGGGCTATCTGTTCCAGAATGGTGTGCCGGATGTTGACCGGGCGAAGCGGGCGCTTCTTGCATGGTGCAGTATCCCGGAAAGCAAAAAAGCCACCCCCAAGGAGGAGTGGCAATACAGAACGGATTTCCGGGAGCTGCATGAGGAATTCCCGGAGCTGGTTGACAAGAATGGCAAGGGTTGGTTCTACCGCCATACCCACGGTGTGGAGAAATTCATTCTCAAAAATGCGGAACAGATCGATTCCCGCAAGGTGCCGCAGGCAGAGAAAATTCGCAAGAGCTTTGACGGCCGGTGGCGCACCAAGGTGGAACAGCTTCAGAATTCCGTTTTCAATTCCAACACCAAAGGCGGCTGGGTATTCCGGTTTGATGATGCCATTGCGGAAGCTCTGGAACTGGGTCCGCTGCGGAAGCATGAAATCTCCTTGCCGGAGGAACTGAAACAGCGCATTGTGCAGGCCACCTCCGCCAAGGCGGCTCCCTATGTCTGTGACCTGATTTCCTACTATCTGGCGCACCGCCGGGAGGATACGGACTGGGTGGTGCTTCCGGCTACCAGCTTTGATAATTATTACTGCAGCAGTTACTTCAGCAAGAAGGTGCTGGGCAAAATCCCGGAGACCATCCTGGTTCGGCGGGAGCGGTCCGGCATCTCCCGATACTATATCACAGATGAGTTCCTGCCATAAATTCGTCACTTTAGCTACTTGTAATTCACCGTTTTCCAAGGTAACATCACCCAAATTCTTTGGGTGTTTTGACTTTATCATCCCGAATTCCTCCTAGAACAACGCATTGTCCTTGCTGACCTTATTGGTGATGGCATTGAATACCAAAATCATTACAAAGCCAATGCAAGATTGCAAGAATCCTGCAGCAGCGGACATACCGATATTTCCTCCACCTGCAAGACCGCGATAGACAAAAGTATCGATTGTCTGCGTTACATTCATCAGCATGCCGGAGTTTTGCGGGACTTGATAAAACAGGCCAAAATCGGAGCTGAAAATACGACCAACAGCCATAAGTAACATGGTGATAATTGTGGGTTTTAAAAACGGTAGTGTAATATGCTTAATTTGCTGTAGTCTGGACGCTCCATCCAAAGTTGCTGCCTCATATAGTGACTGATCGATACCCATAATAGTGGCAATATATAGCAGGTAGCTGTATCCGACGCCCTTCCATGTGCTCACAAATGTAAGAATAAAAGGCCAATACTCTGATGCACTGTACCAAGAAATGGGATCCAGGCCCAAAGACTTCAGTAAACCGTTCAGCATACCGCTTGTTGGATCAAGAAAGCAGCGCACAATATACACCTTAGGTGAACTGACTGCAGACATTCTGAACATCTCGCCGGAAGAATACCGGGGCATGAAGGAAATCCTGTTACGGGCAGAAGAAAAAATGGGGCAGTACCGCAGCACAAAGGAGCTGGAACACTGGGAAGCCGCCAATAATGAGATGCTGGTGCTGGACGAAAAGCTCTGTGCATATCCCCTGTTCCGGTGTGTCAAGCAGAAGCCATGCCTGCTAAAGGAAGCAAGCTCTATGCTATATGAACTCCAATGCGGACAGCTTGACTGCTTTGATGATTGGGAGGACGAGGAGCCTTACGATGTTGGGAATCTGGATTATAAGCGGATGGCTTATGAAAAATACTGCCGTACCTACCACAGTATTCTGGATGACCTGGCTTCCTTCAATCAGACGATCCGCTTCTTCATCCGGTATTATCTTTCTGCCCTGAAGAGATTAGATCCAGAGAATTATGCTGCGGCACTGTATGACTATCTCAACGATCCCAGAGCCGCCATGAAGATGATCGCCAATCCCATTGAGGGCACCGGGTTTTATAGTGTTGCCGATCCCGTAATGCTTCGCTTTGTTCCCCGGCCGGTGAATGGTAAAGAAGATACCTATCAAATCTTTGAATACTACGAAGCTACTCAACTGCAAACCTTGCTCAAGATGGATTTCTACAAGGCACTGAGTGCTGGTCATGTGGTTCGCCGGTGCGAATATTGCGGACGGTATTTCCTGCTGACCAAAGGATATCACACAAAATACTGCGACAAACCCAATCCTCAGTATCCGGAATTTACCTGCGCCCAGCTCGGCTACCGTCAGACAGGATTGAAGGAAGCCGCCAAGGACGATCCCATGAAGCAGGCATTGTTCCGCTACTACCAGCGGCTGAATAAAGATGTTTCCCGCAAGAAACTCACAAAAGAAGAACGGGACAGGCTGTATGCACTGGCACTAGATCTGCATTTTGACGCACGGCAAGATCCAAGTATCAGCTTTGAAGAATTTGATTCTTCTCTGGCAACGGAGAATCTGTGTGCGCTCTGCGGCATCCAGAGAGAAAATGGGCAGGTAGGCAGGCCGAAGAAATCCTAACCGTTTTACAATTTCAGCGCGCCGTTGACAAAAAGTACATTATTTAGGACTGTTTCTGTGCTATACTGATTCCAAGAGGTGAGGACATGACCAACGAAGAACTGATGCGGATTTACACCGCAGACCCGGACAATGCGGAAGATGCTTTGGTGCAGCTTTACGAACAGAATATGGATCTGATCTGGGATATCGCACGGAACAGCGCCAAAGCTTTTAACTGTTTGAATGCCACCCAGTACTCACAGAACATTCTGGAGGACTTGGTAAGCGAGGGTGTCCTTGCCTTTAGTGAGGTCATATCCAGCGGAAAGTATGATGAAACCCTGGGCAAACTGACTACCTATGCCTATCCGTTCATCAAGGGAGCCATGCACCGCTGGCTTGAGAAGAATGTAGATGCTGTGGCAGTCACCCGGCAGACGATGAAGTATGTGCGGGAGGTTCGGCGCATGTACTATGATAACGGAACCTCTCCCGCAGAGATCGCCCGTGTTCTGAAAATCAGCATGGCAGATGTGGCAATGTAGCTGGAATTTAACAAACGGCATCTGTCCATTGATGATCTGATAAAGGAGAATGAGGAGCCGACGGCGGATAATTACATAAACATCGGCGGCATTCTGGAACAGAAAAACTCCACGGAGTCCGTGGAGCATATCGTTATGACCAAGATCTGGCTGGAGAAACTGCCGGAGATTTTCGACCAGCTTGGCAAGCGGGACCGGTTCATCCTGGGACATTTCTATGGAATCTACGGTTATCGGAAAATGATCAAGGCAGAGCTGGTGCTCCGCTTGGAGCTAACCATCGATGGGGTCTATAAGGCACGGGATGCCGCAGTCCGCCACGCAAAGGAAGTTTACCACGGCAGTGACCTGCATCTCTGGCGCCGGGCATATGTGGATACGAAGATCACCGCCACGAAAGGATTGCGATAGTACAGCTATCTTTGATTATGGCGGCGAAAAATTTGACACTTCTCACAGTTGCATTTTCCCGCAACCCAAGGTAACATCACCAAAACTTTTGGAGGTGTTACATTTGAAATCCATTTCTGAAGCAATGAAAACCTATATGCTTACGCATCCCTTTGACTCCGGCGATCCAGATTGCCAAACGGTGCTGGATCAACTCTACCGGGCCTATGCGGAATCCCATGAGCACGATCCTCAAGAAATTGGCGACGGTTTCAAGGAGTTGGAGGAGTATCTGTGTGCGTTGCCGTTGGACAATAACAACGCAGTGTTCAATCTGTGTTGCCGCCTATGCAGTGCATATGAGCGGAAAGCCTTTCTGGATGGTCTGCAATACGGTGCTGAGTTAATGCTGGAGCTGGGAAAGGAGAGAACCCAGTGAAGGAATTTCTTGAGGTACTGAAACAACGCATCGTTGAAAACCCTCCTAATTATGGGGATGCAGATTCCGTCCTGGGACTTCTGTATGAATGCTTCAACGAAAACAATCCCTACGATAACGATCAGATAAAAGCGGATTTCGAAGACCTGTACCGACAGATGAAAGGAATGCCGCTCCGGGAGATGGACAAGATCGTCTACCCGGTCTGTAAACTCTGCCGGGATCACGAGCGGGCTGGTTTCGTTGAGGGAGTCCGCATAGGTGTGCAATTGATGAGTGAACTTAAAAACGACTGATGTAGGTGCGAAAACGAATTACTGATTGGGGGAAGCAACCATATGCTTTCCCCAATATTCGATATTCTTATTGCAATTCTACGATCGAAACGCTATAATTACTATATATTCTTGCGAGGGAGATGCGTTGCATATGGATATCGGAACCGCCATAAAAGAAATCCGCATCAGAAGTCTACTGAGTCAGGCTGATTTTGCTCACGAAATTGGCGTGTCCTTCTCCACTGTTAATCGGTGGGAAAATGGGAAGGCTGTTCCTGGATTTAAGACATTAAAGAAGATCAAAGAGTTCTGCTGTGCAAATGGGATCGACTTTAATGTTGACAAGTACATCTCAGAATAATAATTATCGGAGTGGACTCAGATGAAGAAATATACAACAATAGATTTATTTGCTGGAGCAGGAGGCCTAAGCTATGGGTTTCTCCAAACGGGAAGATTTAGACTCGTTGCTGCAGCAGAAATAAATGAAAATGCATGGACAACATATAAAACCAACATTGCGGATGCTGTACCAGGATTCGTCTACATTGATAATGTCGTGGGCTACAATTTTGCAAAACTCAACGAAGATCTTGGCGGTATAGATATTGTGATCGGCGGCCCTCCTTGCCAGGGCTTTTCTAATGCGAATCGCCAGAAAAACCATTTGATTAGTATGAATAATGGTTTAGTAAAAGAATACTTCCGGGCCATCAAAGAGATAAAGCCCCTGGCGTTTGTGATGGAGAATGTAAGCATGCTTCGCTCCGAGACTCACAGATTCTATGAATCCCACAAGGATAATGCAGAAATCGAGGCCCTCAGGGAACATGGAAAAAACATCCCCACACGACTTGATTCTGTGGTTGTTGCCGATAAAAGATTTGCAGGAGTGGACTACGAACACATCACAGAATTCGATCTTGCTACGATCAGTCTGCCCACGGAATTAGCGCATCTGTTGTCAGTGCTGAATAAAAATAAGAATAACACTCGGAGATTGCCCTATTATTTAGTCAAGCACAGCAGAGAGATCTCTGACCAAATCACTGATTGTATCGAAACACTTAGTGATGCCATTGTCGCACAGCATCGCATTATTGAATGCCTTCGGGTGATTAAGAATGCCGTTGATAATTCTGCTATAGAAAATTGCGTTGATCAACTGGAAGAAATCGTTTCTTTACAAAAAATGATTGCAACGATCCAGGAAATCAATGAAAATGAGCTGATTGGTACATATCGTACAGATACAGATTGCTTGATTTTTGATGTATATTCCTATTCTGTAATCGACTATATAAATGCAATTCTCGATGATGAATATGAACAAGATGGTTGTACCGTAAATGCAGAATGGTATGGTGTGCCGCAGGAGCGGCGGCGATATATTGTGATAGGTATTCGCAAAGGCCAGTTCACAAAGGAAATGTTGATCTTACCCTCTGAACCGGAAGAAATCCCTTATTTGACTGTTGGCGATGCCATTGCAGATCTGCAACCTTATGGTGTCTGCTTTGTTCCAAAGCATGATGAACTTCCTTACATAGAGAATGAGGTTCCGACATCGCCTTATGCTCAGGAAATGCGAGCTGATAGTACTGGTGTGAATAATCACATTACTACAAAAACAACTGATGTTGCAATGAAGCGCTTCAAAGCTATTGAAAAAGGGAAGAACTTTCACAGCTTGGACAAAACATTGAAAGATACTTACTCTAAACCTGAACGGACGCAGAATACTATATATTTGAGGCTTGATCCGACGAAGCCGAGTGGAACAGTGGTGAATGTAAGAAAATCTATGTGGATTCATCCTTTCTTAGACAGAGCGATTTCTGTTAGAGAGGCAGCCAGACTGCAATCCTTCCCAGACAGATTCGTTTTTGCAGGATCTAAAGATTCTCAGTATCAGCAAGTAGGCAATGCTGTACCGCCGCTGCTTGCAAAAGGAATTGCAAATACAGTTCTTGCTAACATCGAATAGTTATCGTATATT
>DVGO01000073.1 GCA_018712645.1 Candidatus Faecousia faecavium
ATTTCAAAACCCAGCTTGCTGTCCGAGAACGGGCTTACAACAATTTCCCCATGCGCCCTCTCGCCTGGCGCTCCCCAAAACAGGTCTTATTTGCTTTTCCCAATCTGTAACACATCATTGACAAACCTACATGATTTTCACCAACACATTGACAAGCTTCGACTTCTCCTCTATAATCAAAAGATATGTTAGCAAAATGCAGGTGATGATTCGTGAAACAATCCGTTCTGAAGGCCGCCTTTCTCGATACGATTCCCGTGATGACCGGGTATCTGTTTCTGGGGTTCGGCTTTGGAATTGCATTGCAGCAGGCAGGCTTTGGCTGGCTCTGGGCCGGGGCCATGAGCCTGTTTATCTACGCCGGTTCCATGCAGTATGTGGCCATTGGGCTGCTCACCTCCGGAGCCGGGCTGCTCACCGCTGCCGCCACCACCTTTCTGGTCAATGCCCGGCATTTGTTCTACGGCATCTCCATGGTGGATGCTTACAAAGGCGCGGGGAAGAAAAAGCCCTACCTTATTTTTGCCCTGACCGATGAAACTTATTCCCTGGTCTCCCGGCTTCCCCAGGGGGAACATCGGATGCAGTACTGCTTCTGGGTGACGCTCCTGGATCAGATCTACTGGGTAGGCGGCAGCCTGCTGGGCAGTTGGGCCGGTGCTGTGCTTCCGCTGAACTTTACCGGCATCGATTTTGTGCTCACCGCTCTGTTTCTGACCATTTTCCTGGAACAGTGGCTCTCTGCCAATGACCACCGGCCGGCCATTGTGGGGGTCGTGGTTACGACGGTGTGTCTGGTGCTGTTCGGTGCGGATCTGTTTCTGATTCCCTCCATGGCCATCATCACCGCCACTCTGGTTCTGTTCCCCAGAACGTCCAAGGAGGCCAAGCCATGAATCATCCCGCTCTGACCATCGCCGTCATCGCTCTGGTGACCATTGGGCTTCGGTTTCTGCCCTTCTTGATTTTCGGAGAGAACCGGAAAACCCCTCCCGCCATTGCCCATCTGGGACAGGTGCTGCCCTACGCCATTATGGGAATGCTGGTGGTGTATTGTCTGAAAGACGTTCGCCTGACTGCCGCCCCCTTTGGTATTCCCCAGGCCATTGGCTGCGCCGTGGTTGCGCTGCTGCACATCTGGAAGCGGAACACCCTGCTCAGCATCGGCGGCGGAACCTTGTGCTATATGCTGTTGGTACAATTTGTATTTGCATAACAAAAAGGAGAAGCAATTGCTTCTCCTTTTATTTTTGATTTTAACAGCAGCAGAACATGCCCCGTCCGCCGCAGCAGAAAAGGTTGAACAGATAACACAGGCACAGATTGGTGCAGGGGTCGCCGCCCATGGTAAAGCCACGGAAATTCCCCGCCTGCTGGCGATAGGCTGCGCCGCCGTTCTGAATCTGATTGAGCATCTGCATGTATTCCATGTTGTCCGGTTCCATGCTCACCGCTTTGCGGATATGCTCCAAAGCAGTAACCTGATTGCCCAGGCCGTCGTTGGCAATGGCGCTGAGGTAATACCACCGAGCGTTGCGCTCCGTGCAGCTGCCCAGGGCATTCAGCGCCTCCCGGAACCGGCCGAAACGGATATACTGGAAAGCTGCCTGCTGGTACTGATCTTCCTGGGTTGAGTAGCTTTGCTGCTGCCGGTAGCCGCCGAACCCGCCGAAGGGATCGTAGCTATAACCACCGTAACCGCCATAACCGCCGCCATAGCTGCCGGAATTTGTCTGCTGGGCCTTCTCCGGGTTCTTGATCTGCTCGTAGGCGGCGTTGACTTCCTGCATCCGCCGGGCGGCTTCCTGATCGCCAGGATTCAAATCTGGGTGATATTTTTTCGCCAGCCGGCGGTAGGCCTGCTTGATTTCTTCATCGCTGGCGCTGGGGCTGACGCCCAGTACCTTATAAGGATCGTCAATCATGTTTTTGATCCTCCTTCTGCCCTTCTCTTCTGTAATTCATCCAGACGCCGCTGTACAAGATGTTATCCAGCAGGCTCTTGTCCTGAACCAGGGGCAGCCGCTCATAGCAGTCCGTGCACCGACCCATGGCCAGAATCAGATATTCCTCCCATCTGGGCCAGTCCTTGCCGGTTCCCATGGCCAGAAATGGGTTATATTTGCCTTTTCGTTTGTCCTTGTCATAGTCCACCGCCGCATCCAGCAGGTAGATAAACCGCCCCAGGGCAAAGCCCATCTGGGCCAGCGTCGGCGCCCACATGTCCTGCTGATATGTAAGCAGCTGGGCCATCAGAGAGCCAAAGACCCCAGCCGGTTCGTCAGGATTGGCGCAGTTTTCTTTTTCCAGTTCTGTCAGCCGGGCAATGGAATCCCGGATGGCGGCAACCTGCCGGGGGTAACGCTCCTCAATGGGGGGCAGGTGCTTTTCCAGGGCCTTGGCCATGAGCTTAGCCGAGGTATTTCCCTCATCCTGCCAGTCATCCAGGCAATTATAGTAGGCCAGCACTGCATTCATGTCCGCAGCGTAGCGGACATAGCGATTATCCACCCAGGGCCGCTTGGTGATGGGATGCAGCCAGCAGGCATTTTCCCCGCCGGTTTCCTCCGGTTCATACAGGCTCATCAGCAGCAGGGCCAGAAAGGCCATATCGTAACTCAGTGCCAATCGGGAAGCCTGGGAGCATTGCAGCCGCATCCGGCGACAGATTCCGCAGTACACCGCACCGTAGCGCGTCTGTTCCTGCCGGGTCAGCTCCTTCCAGCTGGCGGTAACATAACCGAACATCCCCATTCCCCCTTTTTGTATTATCCTAAAGAAAAACTATGAACAAGCCGTAAACGGGTCGAAAGTTTACAAAATCGCCATATTTTTCACTCAATGTTCCATCAAAAATCGGTTCAGCGCTCCGCCATAAAAGACGATGGACATACAGCAGTACAGCCACAGCATGGACAGGGCCACCGCGTACACCGAACCGTACACGTTGGTCAGCCGGGCAAACCGCTCCACATAAATGGAGTACAGGTCAGAAAACACCAGCCATCCCAAAGACGCCAGCACCGCCCCGGGCAGGCTGTCCCAGAACCGATTGCGCCGGTTGGGCAGCACCATAAACATGGCGCAGAAAATCCCGGTCTGAACAAACAGCAGCAGGAAGAACCGCAGATCAATCAGGTTCAGCAAAAACCAGAAAAACGGCGCTCCCGACCGCTCCAGCAGTCCTAACAGGCTGGTGCCGAAGACATGCAGGCCCAGGGTCAGCAGCAGCACCAGCAAAAAAGCAAAAGTATACACCACACTGAGCAGCCGGGTATAGAGATAGCCCCGGTCCTCGGAAACATCATAAATGGCGTTCAGGCCCGTAAGCAGGCCGTAGATTCCCCGGCTGGCAGACCACAGGGCCGTCACTGCGGATAATCCCAGGGCAGCGCCGGAAGTATTGTCATAAGTCAGCAGAATCAGTTCTTCCGCTGGGGCCAGCAGGACTTCCGGCAAGATGCCTTCCAGCATCTCCCCCAAACGCTCCACTTCCAGGGGCGTATAGCGCAGCAGACCCAGCAGCACCAGCAGTGCCGGGAACACTGCCAGTACAATAAAGTAGCAGGCATTGGCGGCATACACCGGCACCCGCAGCCGGGACAGGTCCCGAACCAGATGCACCGTTTTTCCAATGATGCCGCCTCGGGGAAATTCCCGCATGGCACTTCCTCCTTTCGGCTCCAAAGTTTCAGAAGCCAGCAGATTCCTGTGGAAATCTATGTATTTGCAGGAAATGTATGTGGCAAATTTCTAAAAAAGCAACCGGCCCGCTGCCCAGGGGGCAGCGGGCGGAAACAGGTTTATTCTGCGGAAATCAGGTAGTAGTACACCGGCTGACCGCCGCTGAGCAGATTCACATCCGCATTGGGGCAGATATCCGCAAACAGATCCGCTGCCTTCTGGGCATGCTTTTCCTTCACATCGGCGCCATAGTAGATGGTGATATACTCCTTGCCGTCGTCACGGACCTTCTCTGCCAGAGATTTCAGCAGCACCTTGATATCCTGGCTGGTGCCAAACAGCTGGCTGCCGTACAGGGCCAGGTAGTCGCCTTCGTGGATATCGTAGCCGTTAAAGTCGGAGTTCCGGGCAGCGTAGGTAATCTGCATGGTGTCCACAGTACCCAGAGACTCGGTCATGGCTTCCACGTTCTCTTCCACGGTTCCCTCGGGGTTGAAGTTGAGCATGGCAGTCACGCCCTGGGGAACGGTCTTGGAGGGAATCACCACCACGTTCTTGGGAGTCAGGTCGTTGACCTGCTCCGCAGCCATGATGATGTTCTTATTGTTGGGCAGCACGAAAACCGTCTCGGCAGGCACCCGGTTGACAGCTTCCAGGATGTCCTGGGTGCTGGGGTTCATGGTCTGGCCGCCGGAGATGATGGCATCCACGCCCAGGTTGGTGAACACGTCCGCCAGGCCCTCACCGGCGCAGACGGAGACAGCACCCAGGGCTTTCTCCGGCTCGGCAATCTTGGGAGCCAGTTCGCTTTCAGACATGACCTTCTCGGTGTGCTGCAGGCGCATGTTCTCAATCTTCACGGTGACGAAGGAGCCATACTCCACTGCCCGACTCAGAGCAGCACCGGGATCGTTGGTATGGACGTGAACTTTGATAATTTCATCATCGTCCACCAGCACCAGGCTGTCGCCCAGACCGTTCAGGAAGGAGCGCAGCTCCTCCGGGTCCTTGTCATTTTCCCGGTCGATGATAAACTCGGTGCAGTAGGCAAAGGTAATGTCGCCGGTGTCGAAGTCGCCGAAGTCGGCAGCGTCCTTCACCTGGACAGCTTCCGCACCCTCGGCCAAAACCACGTCATTGCCCTGCAGGGAGGACATCATGGCTTCCAGGGCAACCAGCCAGCCCTTGCCGCCGGCATCCACCACGCCGGCCTTCTTCAGCACCGGGTTCTGGCTGACGGTGTTGGCCAGAGCGGTCTTTGCCTCGGCAATGGCAGCTTCCTGGACGAACTCGATATGGTTATTTTCCCGGGCAGCTTCAATGGCCTTGGCAGCAGCCAGACGGGCAACGGTGAGGATGGTGCCTTCGGCGGGCTTCATAACCGCCTTGTAGGCAGCATCTACGCCTTCCTGCAGAGCCTGGGCCCACAGAACGCCGTCGCTGGTTTCGGTGCCCTTGAGCTGCTTGGAAATGCCCCGCAGCAACAGGGACAGAATCACGCCGGAGTTACCCCGGGCGCCCCGGAGCATGGCGGAAGCCGCAATCTTGGCAGCCTGACCCAGGTCCGGATCTTCGGCCTTGCGCAGGTCAGCCGCAGCGGCATTGATGGTCATGGACATATTGGTGCCGGTATCGCCGTCGGGGACGGGGAATACGTTCAGTTCGTTCAGCGCCTGCTTATTCATTTCAATGGCGGCAGCCGCACTGATCATCATTCTGCGAAAATCGGCGCCGTTAATGATTTGCTTCAATTCATTTCCCTCCGAATTCTTAACCGATCATCATAGAATCGATATACACGTTCACGGCACGGACTTCCGTTCCCGTGCACTGGGTAACCACATAACGAACCTCGGAAATAATGGAGGCGCCCACGGCGCTGAGGTTGACGTTGTTGTCGACGATGATGTGCAGATCAATGGAAATGGAATTGTCCTCGTTGAAGTGAACCCGGACGCCCTTTCCCATGGATTCCTTGCGCAGCAGGTGGTAAACACCATCGGTAACACTGCGGGCAGCCATGCCCTTGACACCGAAGCAGTTGGTCGCGGCGGTACCAACGATGTCGGTATAAACATTGGTGCTGACATTGATGCTGCCGTTTTCATTCTCATGACGGATCATAAATCAGACCTCCTAAAAATTTGGTTGAATCAGGGGGAATCTTTCGATTCCCCCTTTGTGTTTCCTTGGGGCAATCAAACCATGCTCTGCTCCCAGCAGTCGGGAGCGGTCAGGCCCATCATCTTGACAATGGTGGGAGCCACGTTGGCAAGGCCGTAAGCGCCGTCCTTGATGACCCAGGTATGATCCTTGTCATAGATGATGAAAGGCACCGGGTTCAGGGAGTGGGCAGTGCGGACGGAGGTCTTGCCCTTCTTGGTCTCGGTCATCTGGTCGGCGTTGCCGTGGTCAGCGGTGACCAGCAAGGTGTAGCCGTACTTGTCGGCTGCGTCCAGAATGGCCTTCAGGCCGTTGTCCACGCACTCCATGGCGTAAACCACAGCGTCCATCACGCCGGTGTGGCCCACCATGTCGCCGTTGGGGAAGTTGCAGCGCAGGAACTGGAACTGCTTGGAAGCCATGTTCTGCACCATCTTCTCGGTGATCTCCTTGGACTTCATGGCAGGAGCCTGCTCGAAGGGAATCACGTCGGAGGGGATCTCCTCGTAGACTTCCAGATTCTCGTCTACCTTACCGGAGCGGTTGCCGTTCCAGAAATAGGTCACATGGCCGTACTTCTGGGTCTCGGACAGGGCATACTCGTGGATGCCGGCCTTGCACAGCACTTCGGTCAGGGTGTTGGTGATCACGGGAGGCTGCACCAGGTAATGCTCGGGGATGTTCAGGTCTCCGTCATACTGCAGCATGCCGGCAAACTTCACGCCGGTGTAGTCGCCCCGGTCGAACTTGTCAAAGTCCTTGCGGTCAAAGGCCAGGGAGATTTCCTGGGCACGGTCGCCCCGGAAGTTGAACAGGATCACGCTGTCGCCGTTGGCAATGGTAGCCACGGGCTTGCCCTCCCGGGCAATGACGAAAGCGGGCAGATCCTGGTCAATGCAGCCGGTTTCGGCCCGGTAGGTTTCGATGGCCTCCTTGGCGGAAGCGAACATCCGGCCCTGACCCTGAACATGGGTTCTCCAGCCCTTTTCCACCATGGCCCAGTTGGCTTCATAGCGGTCCATGGTCACCTGCATACGGCCGCCGCCGGAAGCGATGGCGTAGTCGCAGCCTTCGGTATTCAGCTGTGCCAGGGTCTTTTCCAGCATATCCACATACTCCAGGGCGGAGGTGGCAGGCACGTCACGGCCGTCCAGCAGGATGTGGCAGTAGGCCTTCTTCACGCCTTCGGCGTGGGCCTGGTTCAGCAGGGCAATCAGGTGGTGAATGTTGGAGTGAACGTTGCCGTCGGACAGCAGGCCCAGGAAATGCATGGCCTTGCCAGACAGAGCGTTGGCAACCAGATCCTTCCAGGTTTCGGAAGCATACAGAGCACCGTTTTCGATGGACTCGCCCACCAGCTTGGCACCCTGGGAGTAGACCTGACCGCAGCCCAGTGCGTTGTGGCCGACTTCGGAGTTACCCATATCCTCATCGCTGGGCAGTCCGACGGCGGTGCCGTGGGCCTTCAGATAAGTATGGGGGCAGGTTGCCAGCAGATGATCCAGAGTCGGGGTCTTGGCTACAGCCACAGCGTCGCCGCTGCCGCCGTCACCCTTGCCGACGCCATCCATGATTACCAGAACAATGGGTTTTTCCATAACAGCATTCCTCCCAAAAGCGAGTAGTACGCATAATTTTTCAGTTTATAGTTCAAGTTATTTTACATCATTTTTCGGAAACTTACAACTACTTTTTTATTTTTTCCGTTCCCCACAAAAAAACCTCCGGGAAAGGACCAAAATGGGTAATTTTCCCGGAAGTTGTGAAAAATGTTTGAAGCAGATTTTGGTTTGATGGGAATCAGCCGGAGTACTTGCCGCCCTTGTGGCTCATGCCCCGGAAGATCAGCGCACCAACCAGCAGGAAGGTCAGCACTGCCGCCACAATCACAACGCCAATCCAGCCGCTGCCGCCAACCTGCTCGATCATCTCCGGCTCCGTGGGAATCGTGGTAGGAGCAGAGGTCGGAGCGGTAGTAGGTGCAGTGGTTGGGGCGGTGGTAGGTGCGGTGGTAGGAGCAGTGGTGGGGGCCGTTGTGGGGGCAGTGGTAGGTGCGGTGGTGGGCTCGGTAGTGGGGGCAGTGGTTGCCTCGGTTACGGTCTCTTCCTTCACCGGGGCAGGCACTTCTTCCCCGTCAGAGCCTGCCTGAATCACTTCCAGCCGTCCGCCGAAGTTCTTCATCAGCTCGTCCACCGGCTCCTTGGGCCAGGGATTGTCCACGGGATAGTAGATGGTAATCTGGTTGCCGTTCCACAGGCAGCTGGCGTTGAAAGAAGGCATGCCGCCGTCACAGTAGACGGTGACCAGCTTGCCGCAGTCGGCAAAGCACTCCTGACCGAATCGGCGGAAGGTTGCCGGCATGTGGATGGAAGTCAGGCTGTCGCAGTTATAGAAGCCCTTGGGGTCAATCTCCTTCAAGGAGCTGCCGAAATTGATGCTGGTCAGGTTTTCGCAGTCGGCAAAGGCACCTTCGCCAACCTTGGTCACGCCGCCGGTAAGTACAACAGATTTAATTTCCGATTTGTGGCTTTCCCAGGGGCTGCCGGCATCCATTTCACCGGAACCGGATACCGTCAGGGTGCCCCCTTCCAGGGTCCAGGTCAGGCCATCGCCGCAGGTGCCGCTGGTATCTCCCTCAGCGGCCAGAGCCATAGGTGCTGCCAGGGTCAGCAGGCAAACCACGGCCAGCAGATACACAATCCATTTTTTCATAATCTTGTTCTCCCTTCTTGAGGATGGGTCTTTATTGCCAACCGCCTGGGCGGTCAGTTCATGGTTCCTTCCCAGCGCTGGAACAGCTGTCCAATGCGCTGGCGCAGCGCCCGGGCTTCCGGGGTATCGGAGGTTCCGGCGGTGTCAATCCACCGGGCGGAGGCCCCCTGGGCATCTTTCAGAGTTTTCAGGTCGCAGCTTAAATCTGCTACCCGGAAGGCGGGCAGTCCCGACTGGCGGGAGCCGAAGAAATCTCCCGGGCCCCGGAGTTTCAGATCTTCTTCCGCAATCCGGAAGCCGTCGGTGGTTTTGCACAGAGCCTTCAGCCGCTCCAGAGTTTCCGGGTTGCGGTTGTGGCTGGTGAGAATGCAGTAGCTTTTTGCCTTTCCCCGGCCTACCCGGCCCCGGAGCTGATGCAGCTGGGACAGGCCGAACCGGTCGGCGTCTTCAATCACCATCAAGGTAGCGTTGGGCACGTCCACGCCCACTTCAATCACCGTGGTTGCCACCATCACGTCCGCCTCGCCCCGGGCAAAAGCGGCCATGGCTGCCTCCTTTTCACTGCCCTTCATCTGGCCGTGAAGCAGGGTAATCCGCAGATCTGGAAATACTGTCTGCTGCAATGTTTCCGCCCAGGCAGCGGCGGCTTTGACCCCCAGCTCCTGATTTTCCTCCACTGCAGGGCAGACCACAAAGCACTGGTTGCCCTGACTGACCTGCTTGCGGATAAAAGCGTTGATCCGGGGGCGGTAGCTTTCATTCACCAGGAAGGTATCCACTGTTTCCCGTCCCGGAGGAAGCTCGTCCAGAATGGACACGTCCAGATCGCCGTACATCAGCAGCGCCAGGGTTCGGGGAATGGGGGTGGCAGACATCACCAGCAGATGGGGGTCCTCCCCCTTTCCCGAAAGCCGGGAACGCTGGGCAACGCCGAAGCGGTGCTGCTCGTCTGCAATCACCAGTCCCAGGTTCTGAAACCTGGTGGCATCGGTGAGCAATGCGTGGGTGCCAACCACCACCTGCAAAGTACCTTCTTCCAGCTGCTGACGCACAAGCTTCTTTTCTTTGACGCTCATGGAGCCGGTGAGCAGCCCCACCGAAATCTGCAGGGGCGCAAACAGCTTGCTCAACGAGGCAAAGTGCTGCTCCGCCAGAATTTCGGTAGGCGCCATCAGTGCCACCTGCCTTCCGTTGCGGGCTGCGCAGCATGCGGCGGCTGCCGCCACCATGGTTTTGCCGCTGCCCACATCGCCCTGAACCAGACGATTCATGGGGGCGCCTTTTTGAAAGTCTTTCAGGATTTCTTCCACCGCCCGGCGCTGGGCACCGGTGAGGGAAAAGGGAAGCTCCTGGTAAAACGGCTGCAAGTCCAGGTTTTCAAAAACCTCCGCCTTCTTTTCCCGGCGGTTCTGGCGCATCAGGGAAAGGCCTGCGCTGAATACGAAAAACTCTTCGAAAATCAGCCGTTTCTTGGCCTGCTCCGCTTCTTCCATGGATTTGGGCTGGTGAATGGCGGTATAGGCCTGCTGGGCAGGCAAAATATCATATTCCCGCCGTACCTCCTCCGGCAGGATTTCCGCTGGGGCGTCGCAGATGGCCAATGCCTGCTGCACCAGCCGCAGCAGCACGCCGTTGCTCAATCCCGCCGTCAGCGGGTAAATGGGCATCACCCGCCGGGTATTCACCGCCGGGGCGTCCACCGGTTCAAAAGTGGGATTGGTCATGTTATAGCCGATGAAATCCCCGCTGACCGCGCCGTAAAAGATGTACTCGCTGCCGTACTGCAGCTGCTGGGCGGCGTACTGGGAATTGAAAAAAGTCAGATTCAGTCGTCCGGTGGTATCCGCCACCGTTACCTTGGTCACATCCAGGCCCTTGCGGACATGGGCAGTGCGGGGGGTGTTCATCACCATGGCCCGGAAGCAGGCAGGGGCATCCGGCTCCAGCTTTTCAATGTTTACCAGCCGGGTCCGGTCCTCGTAGCCCCGGGGAAAATGGCAGATCAGGTCCTCCAGGGTGAAGATATTCAGATTCGCCAGCTGTCTGGCTCTGGCCTGCCCCACGCCTTTGAGCAGCGTCACCGGATCGGACAATTTCGCCATCGCCTATCCCTCCCCGCATTTTCTCCCATTATACGCAAAAAGCCAACGCAAAGCAACGAAAATCTGTAAACAAATTTTGACGGTTTCGGACATGAAAAAACTCCCTCCGGAACAATCGGGAGGGAGATATTTTCAGAGAAATCAGGCCAGCTTGTTCAGCTTCAGCGTCATGCTGCTCTTCTTGCGGGCAGCGTTGTTCTTGTGCAGCAGACCCTTGATGACAGCCTGGTCAACAGCCTTGACAGCCTGCTTGTAAGCAGCCTCGGCATTGGCCTTGTCACCGGACACCAGAGCGGCATCGAACTTCTTCAGGTTGGTCTTCAGCGCAGACTTCTCGGCCTTGTTCTTCTCATAAGCAACTTTGGAAGAAATGACATCCTTCTTAGAGGACTTAATATTGGGCATGGATTCCACCTCCTTTAGCTAGTTGTCCATACAGACACACATTATAACCTGTTTGTCAAACAAAATCAACCCTTTTTTTAAATTTTTTTCACAACCGGGGAAGGCTGTGGAAAGCCCTGTCCCCCGCCCGGAGGGGGTGTGGGATTTTTTGTGTCAAGGGGTAATTTTTACACAAAATCTGTCCCATGGTAAAATCCACGACCCGCAAAAAAGTGGGAAAAGTGTCGAAGGGCGTCGTCTTGTATTATGTGAACCAACCCTGTATATCCACAGGCTGCTTCCTCTGTGGATAACTCCTGTGGACAAACCTGTGGAGAATGTGGAAAACTCAGAGTTTTCAACAGGTATTCCGAGGATTTCGTTTTACACAGCCCCTTGTGGAGAAGGCTGTATACCCCTGTGAATAAACGCGAAAGAACGCCCTGAACCAGCGTGTTACGTCACCAGGCGGGGCAGCGCCCAGCTTGACAAAAGTCTGCGAAAAAGTTTACAAATTGTAAAAAAATCTTGTATGGTCTTTTTTCTGTTCCCTCCCCGCTAAAAATTTTTTGTGAAAAACCGCCAAAAAATCTTTTTGGTATCTTTTGGCATCCCTGGGGCATACTGTTCCTATCCCAACACGAGGAGGAACACCATGCAGGGAAAAGTAGAGATCTGCGGCGTGAACACATCCAAGCTGGGAGTTTTGTCCCAGGTGGAAATGGATACTTTGCTCCGACGGGCCAAAGAAGGGGACAAAGCCGCCCGGGAAAAGTTGATTGAAGGCAATCTGAGGCTGGTTTTGTCGGTGATTCAGCGCTTCGACAAGCGGGGAGAAAATCCGGACGATCTGTTCCAGGTAGGCTGCATCGGCCTGATCAAAGCCATTTCCAACTTCGACCCGGACAAACAGGTGCGCTTTTCTACCTACGGCGTGCCCATGATCGCCGGAGAAGTGCGGCGGTATCTGCGGGACAACAGCGCCATCCGGGTCAGCCGTTCCATCCGGGACGTGGCCTACCGGGTATTGCAGTGCAAGGAGGCCCAGACCTGTGCCCTGGGCCGGGAGCCTACCTTAGAGGAAATCTCCAAAGAGCTGGATATCCCTCTGGAAGAGGTCAGCCAGGCCCTGGACGCGGTCAGCGCTCCGGTGAGTCTGTATGACCCGGTGTATGCCGATGGGGGCGACCCCCTGACGGTAATGGACCAGGTCCGGGACACCCGGAACACCGAGGCCAGCTGGATGGAGCACATCACCCTGCAAAACGCCTTCCGGGCCTTACAGCCCCGAGAGAAGCAAATCCTTTCATTGCGGTTTTACGACGGCAAAACCCAGATGGAGGTGGCCAACGCCCTGGGCATCTCCCAGGCCCAGGTATCCCGGCTGGAAAAAGGCGCCATCGGCGCCATGCGCAAATCCGTCAGCATTTCCTGATTGTTTCCGGGGAAGAGGCATTCTTCCCCGGGTGCGTACATAGACTGAACCAAAACCCAAGGAGGAATGGGCATGTCTATGAAATTTACCACCCTGCAATGCAAAGAAGTAATCTGTGTGGGCAGCGGCCAACGGCTGGGCTTTGTCTCGGATGTGCAAATCGAGCTGCCTCAGGGAACGGTCTGCGCCATTGTGGTGCCCGGACCCTGTAAATTCTGGGGCGTTCTGGGCCGCCACGACGATTACATAATTCCCTGGAACAGCATCTGCAAAATCGGCCCGGACATTGTACTGGTGGACACCCAGCCTGACCAGTGCCGGGTGCCCAGAGGCCGCTGCTGCTAAGGTTTCGCCCGTGTTTTTCTGCTAAGCTTTCGGCGCTGTCCGGAAGCGGGGCGGAGACTGTCGAAAAACCCCTTACGGGCTTTTCCGACAAACTTTGGCAGTCTGCTGCGCGCATATTTTGTCCCCCGATAAGGGACAAATTCCACACTTGCAGCCTGAGAAGTGTTTTCTGCCAGGTACGCGCCCTGCCAGAAAACAGTTTGAACTTTATTTGCCGCCTACGTCGGCAAACTCTGCGAGGCTTTTTGACACACTGTGCTCCGCTTTCGGCGATATCCGGAAGCGGGGCGTTTTTCTTTCTCCGGGGAAATGGGACTTGCAATGATACGGTGCTTTCGGTATAATCAAGGCAGTGAACGGAGGTAGAAAAACAGATGGCAAAACTCTATTTCAAGTACGGTGCCATGGGCTCCAGCAAAACCGCCCAGGCACTGATTACCAAGTACAATTATGAAGAAAATGATCTTCAGGTCTGGCTGGTCAAGCCCAGCGCAGACGACCGGGATGGTCAGCAGATTCTGCGCAGCCGCATCGGCCTGCAGGCTCAGGTAGAAGTGATTCCTCCGGAAATGGACATGTATCAGCGCTTTACCCAGACCCAGCTGGGCAAGTGCGATGTGATTATTGTAGATGAGTGCCAGTTCCTGACGGAAGCGCAGATCGACCAGCTTCGCACCATTGTCAACGATTACAGCATCCCCGTCATGTGCTTCGGTCTGCGCACGGATTTCCAGACCCGGCTCTTTCCCGGCAGCCGCCGGCTGATGGAGGTTGCGGACACCATCCAGGAGATCAAAACCATCTGCGACTGCGGAGCCAAAGCCACCGTCAATGCCCGAATTGATGCCCAGGGCCATATCATCACCCAAGGCGCTCAGGTTGTGCTGGGCGGCAACGACAGCTACATTGCCATGTGCCACAAGTGCTACGTCCGGGGCATTCGGGAAAATCGGGTCATCAAACTTCACGGCCATAACGAAAATTCAGGAGGTAATGTACAATGAACGTAACCGAGATTCTCGCCAAGTGCGACCACACATTGCTGTCTCAGACCGCCACCTGGGCCGAAATCCAGGCCATCTGCGATGACGGTCTGCACTACCACACCGCCTCCGTCTGTATCCCCGCTTCTTACGTCAAGCAGGCTAAGGAATATGTAGATGGCAAACTGCCCATCTGCACCGTCATCGGCTTCCCCAACGGCTACGACACCACCGCCGCCAAGTGCTTCATGGCCAGCGATGCCGTAGATAACGGAGCGGACGAAGTGGACATGGTCATCAACATCGGCTGGGCCAAGGACGGCAAGTGGGACGCCATCACTGCGGAAATCGCCGCTGTGAAGGCCGCCTGCAAAGGTAAGCTTCTGAAAGTCATCATCGAAACCTGTCTGCTGACCGAAGAAGAAAAAATCCACCTGTGCAAGTGCGTTTCCGATTCCGGGGCAGACTATATCAAGACTTCCACCGGCTTTTCCAAGGCAGGCGCTACATTTGAAGATGTGGCACTGTTTGCTGCTCACGTTGCACCCCATGTCAAGATCAAGGCCGCCGGCGGCATCTCCAGCCTGGAGGACGCGGAGAAGTTCATCTCCCTGGGCGCCGACAGACTGGGTACCAGCCGGATTGTCAAGCTGGCCAAGGCCCTGGAGCAGGGCAAGCAGGCCCCCAACGACGGAAGCTACTAATACACTATAATAAGAATAAGGAGGAAACCCCTATGCTCAACACTCCCACTCCCCACATTTCCGCCAAACCCGGCGATTTTGCCAAAACCGTACTGATGCCCGGCGATCCCCTGCGCTCTCAGTTCATCGCCCAGAATTTCCTGGAAAATCCGGTGCTGGTGAACAACGTCCGGGGCGTTCAGGGCTACACCGGCACCTATAAGGGCGTCAAAGTTTCCGTCATGGCTTCCGGCATGGGCATGCCCGCCATCGGCATCTACTCCCACGAGCTGTTCAACGGCTACGGCGTGGAAAACATCATCCGGGTAGGTTCTGCCGGCTCCATTCAGGAGAATATCAATCTGTACGATCTGGTCATCGCTCAGGGTGCCTGCACCGACTCCAACTGGGCCAGCCAGTTCCACCTGCCCGGCACCTTCGCCCCCATCGCTTCCTGGGAACTGCTCACCGAGGCCGTCAAGGCCGCCGAAGCACAGGGCGCTACCTACCATGTGGGCAACGTCAACTCTTCCGACGTCTTCTACGGCGACCATGCAGGCGTTCCCGAGGGACTGGGAAGCGTCTACGGTCTGAAGAAAATGGGCGTTATGGCCCTGGAAATGGAAGCCGCAGCCCTGTATATGAACGCCGCTCGGTACGGCAAGCGGGCGCTGTGCATCTGCACCATCTCCGACCATGTGCTCAACGGCACCGAAACCACCTCCGAAGAGCGGCAGAAGTCCTTCACCACCATGATGAAGGTTGCCCTGGATGTGGCAGTGGCCATGGACAAGAAATAAGGCGGTACTGTTATGAAGCGAATTTTCCTGATTGTGCTGGATTCTTTTGGAATCGGCGCCATGCCCGATGCTCCGGCCTTCGGTGATCCGGGGGTAAACACCCTGGCCTCCTGTGCCGGGTCCGGGAAACTGAACATCCCCAATCTGATTGCCGCAGGACTGGGCAACATCGACGGCGTCAGCTGCCTTGCAAAAACAGACGCTCCCACCGGAGCGGTGGCCCGGCTGGCGGAAGCATCCCAGGGCAAGGATACCACCATCGGCCACTGGGAGATTGCTGGTCTTATCTCCCCCCAGCCTCTGCCCACCTACCCGGAGGGTTTCCCGGACGAGGTACTGGATGCCTTCACCCAGGCCACCGGCCGGGGCTGGCTGTGCAACAAGCCCTACTCCGGCACCGATGTCATCCGGGACTACGGCCAGCAGCAGCTGGAGACCGGCAAGTGGATTGTCTACACCTCCGCCGACTCTGTATTCCAGGTAGCGGCTCACGAAGAGCACATCCCTCTGGAAGAACTCTATGATGCCTGCCACAAGGCACGGCAGATTCTCCGGGGCAAGCACGGTGTAGGCCGGGTCATTGCCCGCCCCTATGTAGGAACCGCCGCAGAGGGCTTCCAGCGCACTTCCAACCGCCACGACTACTCCCTGGAACCCCCCGGAAAAACCATGCTGGACGCCATCCAGGCTGCCGGACTGGACACCATTGCCGTGGGCAAAATTCACGATATCTTTGCCGGTCAGGGAGACACGGAGCATGTCTACAACAAGAGCAATGCCGACGGCATGGCCCACACCGACCACTATGCCGCCCAGGATTTCCACGGCCTGTGCTTTGTAAACCTGGTGGATTTTGATATGGTTTACGGCCACCGCCGGAATATTGACGGCTATGCAAACGCTTTGTCGGAATTTGACAGCTGGCTGGGAGCTTTCCTGCCCAAACTGGGCCAGGAGGATCTGGTGATGATTACCGCCGACCACGGCTGTGATCCCGGCTACACCGCCACCACCGACCACACCCGGGAATACGTTCCCCTGGTGGTACTGGGCCCCCAGGTCAAGCCTGTGAACCTGGGCACCCGGAAAAGTTTTGCCGACATTGCCGCCACCGTCACCGAACTTCTGGGTGTCCCCTACGAAACCAGCGGCGAAAGCTTTGCCAAAGAGATTATTTGACTGCGTGGGAGGGGCCATTGCCCCTCCCTGTTTTCTTTGAGAAACGGAGGAATCTTTATGACACCCCAACAGCTTGTTGACCTGGCTAAAGAAGCCATGACCCACGCCTACGTTCCCTACTCCGGCTATCAGGTAGGTGCGGCGCTGCTGTGCGCCGACGGAAGCGTGTATACCGGATGCAACATCGAAAACGCCTCCTTCAGTCCCACCGTCTGCGCCGAGCGCACCGCCTTTTTCAAGGCCGTGTACGACGGACACCGGGAGTTTACCGCCATTGCCGTCTGCGGCGGGAAAGGCGGAGTGATTTCCGGCCCCTTCCCTCCCTGCGGCGTGTGCCGCCAGGTGATGCGGGAATTCTGCCGGGATGATTTTATCATCTATCTGGTGAACGATCAGGGCTGGGAAACCGTGAGTTTGGCCCAGCTTCTGCCCTATAGTTTTTCCGCTGGCGAACACATGTCTTACTGACCAAGACTTATTTAAAATTAGGGAAATTTTGTTGATTTTTTGTCAGTTTTGTGCGATAATGTTCTCGGTATTACAAGTGTACCAAAATTGATTTTATGGAGGAATGAAATCATGAAAAAGATTCTGGCTCTGCTGCTGGTCCTGGCCATGGCCATGGCTCTGGTCGCCTGCGGTTCCAGCACCCCTGCTGCCACCGAGGCTGGCGGCGAAACCGCTGCCGCCGCCGAACCTACCACTTCGCCTGCTGACGAAATCGCCGACGAGATGACTTCCGAGGACGGCAAGTACGAAGTTGCTTTCATCACCGACGTGGGTCAGCTGAAGGACAAGTCCTTCAACCAGGGCACCTATGACGGCGTGAAGCTGTACGCTGCCGAAGCCGGCAAGTCCTACAAGTACTATCAGCCCGCCGGCGGCAACGAAGCCACCGACGACGATCGTTACGACGCTATGAAGCTGGCTGCCGACAACGGCGCCAAGGTCATCGTCTGCGCCGGCTTTATGCAGGGTCCTGCTCTGGAGAAGGCCGCTGAGGACTTCCCCGAAGTCAAGTTCGTCTTCATTGACGGCTGGGCTATGGGCAGAGACAATGTTGCCGGTATCGCCTTCCAGGAAGAGCAGTGCGGCTACCTGGCCGGTTACGCTGCTGTTATGGACGGCTACACTAAGCTGGGCTTCTCCGGCGGCGGCGGCGGCACCAACGCTGCCTGCAACCGTTACGGCTACGGCTTTGTCCAGGGCGCTGAGGCAGCTGCCGCTGTCAAGGACGTGCAGGTTGAGATGAACTACTCCTGGCTGTACGGCTCCAACTTCTCCGCTTCCAACGAGCTGCAGACCATGGCTGCCGGCTGGTACCAGAACGGCACCGAGGTTATCTTCGCCTGCGGCGGTTCCATGTTCCAGTCCATCGCTGCTGCCGCTTCCGCTGAGGACGGCCAGGTCATCGGCGTTGACGTTGACCAGTCTTTCGAGTCCCCCACCGTTATCACCTCCGCTATGAAGGGCATCGGCGAGGCTGCACAGCAGGCTCTGACCGCTGCTGAGTCCGACGAGAGCTGGGCTGAGTTCATCGGCGACGGCAACACCACCGTCACCCTGGGCGCTGCTCAGAACGCTGTGGGCCTGCCCACCGCTACCTGGTCTCTGGAAGGCTGGAGCGTGGAAGAGTACGAGACCATGCTGGCTGACATTGTCTCCGGCAAGATCACCGTTGACGGCGCCGATGTGGCAGAACCCGCCAGCACCGACCATGTCACTGTGAACATCGTCAAGTAAAATCTTTTCCCTTAGCAAACGACCCCGGAACGCATCTGCGTTCCGGGGTTTTTTCAGCTTTCCATCTGCATCCCTAAAAATCCGGCAGCGGTTTTTGCCAGGCTCTGATCCGCTTCCTGCAAAGGGCTGTCCCCTTCGTTCAGCAGCAGCATCACACATCCCATCAGATCTCCCTGGGACAAAATCGGGGAAGCTGCACCCAGACGGTACTTTTCCATCCCGTCCGCTGCAAAAATTGGCGTATCCCCGGATTTGAACAGGTAGTTCTTGCGCTGCTCCATCAGCTTCTCCAGCTCCGCCGAATTGGGCTTGTCCATCAGTTCCCGCTTGGGTGCGCCATGCAGGGCGATGATGCTGTCCCGGTCCGCCACCGCCGCAATATGCCCGGTAGCGGAAACAATGGACTCACACATCTGGGCCGCAAATTCCTGCAAATCCCCCATGGGGGAATACTTCCGAAAAATCACCCCGCCATCCTTTTCCGTATAAATCTCCAGCGGGTCGCCCTCGTTAACAACATTGACAGTAAAGACCTTGTCCTTCCGGTGCGTGGACCTCTGGACGATGGTTATGGATGCGATATCCTTACTGTCCGTCGAAAAATTTATGGAGTCCTCATGATCGGGGGCAAGCTTCAGCAGGGTATCAATGTCCGGCTTCAGCTTCACATCCAGATGGTCGGTGTACACGCTGATGCGCTCCACGAGAAAGGAAATGTCCCGCTTGTCCAGGGTGGGCTTTCCAAGAATGTCGTCAAACACATCGATGACGGTTTTTGCAGCCCGGTTGACCTTCAGCATGTTGTTCCGCAAAGTATTCCCGGCATCGATCTGCTTTTCCAGACCGGCAATCCGCCATGTCAGCTCGTTTTCAATTTCCGTGTAGGTTTCCTCAATGATGGCGGCGGTTTCCGGCGCCTTCCCCATGGTGTCCAGCAACTTTCGCTTCAGGGTGTTCTTGAGCTGCTCTTTGGCCTGTACCAGCTGCGCCTGAACGGAATCGATGGTCTTGCCGATCTCCTCCTCCCGCTGGGGCTGCTCCCGGATGGCGGTTTCCAGCTCCTCCAGCATGGCGGAGGAATTGTCCCGCACCTGTTTGAGATACCGCTTCAGCAGATCATCCAGGGTATCCACCCGGATGTGGTGGGAGGTGCAGCCCTTGCGCCCACGGCGGTGGTAGGTGCCGCAGGTATAGGCGGCAGGGATATCCGGCCGGGACAGGGAAAACATGGGGCTGCCGCAGTCTCCACAGAACAGGAAGCCGGAGTAGTCCGTGGCATACTTCTTCTCGCCCCGGTAATTGCTCTTTGTGCGCAGCCTCATCTGCTCCTGCGTATAGGCAAAGGTGCGGGGATCTATGATGGGCGTGTGGGCATTCTCGATGACAATATGCTCCTCGTCCCCAACCTTCTGGTCTTTGCCGTTGATGCCCTTGCGGACATACTTCTTCTGCCGCAGGGTTCCGATGTAGAAGTCGTTTGCCAACAGGCCCGACAGCGTGGCGGTATTCCAAACGGTGCTGCTGCGGATTTTTGTGGGGACTCCGGCAGCTTCCTTCTGGGAAAGCTCGTTGGCACGAGGGGTGGGCACGCCGTTGTCCGTCAGATAATTGGCGATCTTTTTGTACCCCCAGCCGTTGTTGTACAGCCGGAAGATTTCCCGCACCACCTCGGCGGCAGGTGGGTCGACTTCATAGGTCATGGCCTTGGTGTTGATGATCCGATAGCCATAGGGCACGGCGCAGACCCATTTGCCGTCCTTCTGGCGGCTCTGGATGATCTGCTTGATCTTTCGGGAGGTGTCCGTAACCGGCATCTCGTTCATCAGGAACTTGAACTGAATCAACATCCAGTCGTCCTTGGTGGGATAGTCAATGCCGTCACCGATGGAAATAATCCGGATACCCGCATCCCGCAGGGTTTCCAGCTCCAGCAGTCCCAGGCTGTTTCTTCTGGAAAACCGGGAGAAGTCTTTCACCACCAGAATGGTGCACTCCCCGGACATCATTTGAGATCGCATTTTCTGGTAGCTTTCCCGCTGGGAGAAGGTGTAGCCAGAACGATCCCGGTCTTCAAACAGGGTCAGGTGGGCATCCGGAAAGGCGGAACCCACGAAATCGGTGATGATTTTCTTTTGGTTTTCAATACTGGTGTTTTCCCGGCTGTCCTCATCCAGATCAACGGAGATTCTTGTGTAGCCAAATACTTCCAATATTGTTCACTTCCTTCCTGCATCTATATAACAACATTGTATCTCGTGTTTTCAGAAAATGCAAGCGTTATTTCCTGACATATAGCGCGTCAGCGTCCCATCTCTCAACTTCTTGTTCTTGGTTTTCGGGTCGGCTGCGGATGCACATCGAGGTTGCGGTTGTGCCGGAGCAGTTCCTTGGTGGTTTCCAGAAGGCTTTCCCTGCCGGAGCGGTACACCACCGCCAGATACTTGTGATCCTTGCATTCCTTATAGAAGGGCTTCAGTCTGGCCTCCACTGCCGGGTCGTCACTTTCCGCTTTTGTCAGCCAGATTTCTGCGATTCTTTTTTCTTCGTCCATGTGAATCCGCATTTCAGGTCATCTCCTTTCTTACAGTATTTTCCAATGTGTTTCTGATTATTCTCTGGTGTTCCATTTCGCAGCCTCACAATCGTCTTGCTTTTGTGAATTTTACTTCCCCATTTCCATGGATTCGTTCACCGGATATACCGGGTACTGCGGCTTCAAAGCTCGTTCAATATTCCATTCGGGATATGAAATTGTTGGTTCCTGTATGATATCAGCCGGTTTTGGATTTTGTTTGCGTGATATAATACAGGAACATATGTTTGCATATTGTATCAAGGGAAAGATGGTTTGTCAAATGAACGAATTATAAACAAGATAAATGGATCCGGCACTTTGCGCACTCAATCGGAATGCCACGATAGACATGATTCTCCCTACTGGTGATAATCTGATTGTTCTTTCTGTTCTTGATAATGTTTTATTGAAAATACTATGACTAATATGCAAAAATTTTCAATAGTCATTGACTGCCTTTTGAAATATGGGTATAATAGCAATTGAAAAATCAGAGAAAAATATGCAAAAATTTTCAGTGGAGGCGAGGGAATTGGAAATTAGGCGTGATTATTATTTGAAAAAGCTGATCAGCAAGAAGCACAATGGACTCATTAAGGTGATTACCGGAATGCGCCGCTGCGGCAAATCGTATCTGCTGTTTACGATCTTCAGGAATTATTTGCTTGAAACAGGTGTGCCGGCAGATCACATTATCGACATGGCCTTTGATTCCTACGAAAACAAGAAGTATCGGGACCCGGATGTGCTCTATCCCCACATTAAGAATCAAATCTCCGATCATGGAATGTACTATATCCTTCTCGACGAGGTGCAGCTTTTGGGAGATTTTGAATCTGTCCTCAATGGCTTTATGCGGATGCCGAATGTGGATGTCTATGTTACCGGCAGCAATGCAAAGTTTCTGTCGAAAGATATTATTACGGAATTCCGGGGCAGGGGCGATGAACTGCATATGTCCCCCTTGTCGTTCAGAGAATTCATGTCTGTTTATGATGGTAACAAATACGATGGTTGGAATGAATATGTGTTGTATGGCGGATTGCCTCTGACCGTCTTGCTGCCAACTGCTGAACAGAAAATAGAGTTTCTCAAACGCCTTTTTGATGAGACCTATATCAATGACATTGTTGGCAGGCATCGCATTCGCAACAAGGATGAATTTGAGGAACTGATTAACATTCTATCTTCCAGTATCGGGTCGCTCACCAATCCGAAAAAACTGGCGGATACCTTCAAAACAAAAAAGGGAAAAAGGATCAGCGTAAATACGATTACGAATTATCTGGATTATTTGTGCGATGCTTTTGTGGTCAGCAGAGCCACCCGCTATGATATCAAGGGAAAAAAGTATATTGATACCCCTCAGAAGTATTATTTCAGCGATGTTGGTCTTCGCAACGCAAGAATCAACTTCCGCCAGATCGAAGAAAACCATACCATGGAAAACATCCTATACAATGAACTGCTCTCAAGAGATTTCAATGTCGATGTTGGACTCGTTATGGTTTCCGGAAAAGGCAGTGATGGCAAACTGGTGCGTAAACAGCTGGAAGTGGATTTTGTTTGCAACAAGGGCTCCAAGCGATACTACATTCAATCTGCATTCGCGATCCCTGACGAAGCCAAAATGCAGCAGGAATCCAACTCTTTGCGACGAATTGATGATTCGTTCAAGAAGATCATCGTGGTCAAGGATACTCCAGCTCCCTGGTATACCGAGGAGGGCATCCTGGTAATCAGCGTATATGATTTCCTTCTGAACGCAGACAGCTTGGACTTATAACATTTTCATTTTTGGTAGTGGTTAAGATATTCCTCTGTCACCTCCGAACTGTATACGCATAACCCTCTCTTTCTGTAGAACATGACTACGGAATTCGCCTTTGGCTCCCAGTCTCGCCAAATGGTTGATTCGCTCATACCGAGTCGTCGCGCCTCGGCGAGCATCCCGGAAATCAACTCCGATATGGTCACTGTATTGGAATCCATACCTGAACCTCCTATGATAAAGTAGTCGGAAACAATTCCGCCGCTATCATTATCTCCGAAGGTCCCTATGCAGGAAATATATTATACCAAAAAATCCACTGCCGGGCGTACCGGCAATGAATTTTTCACTGCATTCTGCGGTGCTGAGCGGCCGCTGGTGCGGTGACCAACGGCCGCTTTGCGGCCCGGCGGCCTGGGACTGTCAGTCGGTGGAATTTGGCTTTATCACCACTGTGTCGTGTTTGGTTGCCCGCTTCAT
>DVGO01000074.1 GCA_018712645.1 Candidatus Faecousia faecavium
TCGCCTATCTGCAAAATCAGTTCGTGAAACGGTTTTTCCTGTTTGGAACTGCGGATTTTTTCATAGTAGTTTTCTATCTTTCGGTCAGCTCTTGTCTGCCTGTCGTTGTATCTTTTCAGCGCATCATCGAATAATTCGTGATACACTTTCCTTATCGGCTCGTTGCAGTAATCTATATTGAGATGAGTGCGGTTGCCGTCTACATTCTCCGCTTTGAATTTGCGGCTGTTGTGGTTGACTGAGCCTTTTCCGACCATTGCGCTGATCGTTCTTTGCATAAATTACACCTCCAATCTCTTAAAAATCGTTCTTCCTCGGTTCTGTTACTCTTGCCAAGAGTAACGCAAAAGCACTTTTGACAGGCAAGCCCGTCAAAAATGCAACCTGCAAGCAGGTTTTGCGCTCTCCGAGGGGCAAGGGCTGTCCTTTGAAAAGGACACCCTTGCAACCCCGTCCAAACTTTATCACTTCCCGAAAAAGGAACATTGCAAGGTTGCAGATGTGCCTGCCTTTGCAATGTTGCAACCTTGAAAAACCTCACTCCATTTTTTCGGGAAGCTGCCAGTACCACTGACTGCCTTCCTTAACCGATTGGACATTCAGTGATTTCTTTGCTTCATCCAGCACACGCTTGGAAATGCCTGCCGCCCGTGCTTTTTTCAGCAATGCCTGCTGCGGATATTTGCCCTTTGAAAGATACTCAAGGATTAAATTTTCAGCCTGTTCGGATTTCTTCTCTTTTGGAATACCGCTCAACAGATCGTCAACCGATATATCGTAATGACCGATCCATTTGAATCCGTTTTCCTTGTCCAGCTCGAAGGCAATCGCTTCGCCCTCTGGAGCAAGGGAGGACTTGTCCTGCACCATCACTCTGACCTGCGGATTGTCTTTAATTCTTCCGACAATCAGGACGCTCCTTGCCGAAGCCTGAAAGTCAATCGAGCCAAGCCCACGGTAAGAAGATTTATTTCCGCTGCCCTTGTTCATATGACCGACCAACAGGATAGCGCAGTCATATTTTTCTGCGATTCGTCCGAGCTGCGCCATCACATTACGGACTTCGTTGGCATTGTTCATATTGATATTTGCTCCCACATACGCCTGAATCGGATCAAGGATTACCACCCTTGCGCCGACTTCTATGATTGCTTTTTCAATGCGCTCATCCAGCATACTGAGTGCGGCTTCTGATTCGTCTATGACTTTGATTTGCGTACAGTCTGCCTCAGCCGCTTCCAATCTCGGTTTGATGGTATCTTCCAGTCCGTCCTCGGCAGTTTGATAGATAATCTTAACAGGCTCACGCTCGGTATCGTCATAGGGCAGTGCTTCTCCCTTTGAGAGAAGCGCCGCCAGTCTTAATGCCAAAGTTGTTTTGCCCTCGCCGGGATCGCCCTGAATGATTGTGATTTTCCCGTATGGGATATATGGATACCAAAGCCAATTCACTTCCTTGCTTTGGACTTCATCCATACTAATGATTTTAAGTTCAGCCATTCCTGCCACCGCCTTTCAGAAGAAAAGCATTGATATTTCCGTTTGGATTGGTTATACTGTAATTAGTTACATGGAGTGACTGCCTATCATCTGCGCCAACAGATGTGTTTCGGGCGGTCATTTCTTTTTGCTTATTCATCCTGTACCTCTCCTTTCAAGCCGCCGAGAATAACGAAAATCAGTTCAATGACATTGAGCAGCTCTTCGTCTACACCGTTTCCAGCTTCAATCCTTTGCAGTTCCGCAAGGACGGCGGCAAGCTCCTTTTTTAGAGCCTTATACACCCTCGGATTGCCCTGCACCACCACATCCTGATTGAGACAGCGACGGTAGCAGTATTCCTGCTTCGGCAGTCCCGATAAGGCGACCGCTTTGTTAATGCGTTCATTTTCTTCGGGCGATACCCGAAATCCCACCGTGATATTTCTCCAACGGTTTTTGTTGTCTCTGTTCTTAGCTGACATTTTCAAAATCTCCTTTCCCTAAATCGTCTAATCGCTTCGCCATTTCCGTCTGTTTGGACGGGAACAGATGAGCGTACTGATAAGTGATTTCAATGCTTTCGTGTCCTACACGGTCGGCAATCGCCACCGCCGAAAATCCCATATCGATCAGCAAACTGATATGGCTGTGACGAAGGTCATGAATACGGATACGCTTCACGCCTGCGGCTTTTGCACCTCTGTCCATCTCGTGATGAAGATAGCTTTTCGTTACTGTAAAGATACGGTCTTTCTTTTTGAGTCCGTAGAGCATACCGAGATATTCCTGCATTTCCTCACAGAGAAAATGCGGCATTTTAATGGTACGGTTCCGGCTCCGTAGAGCCTTTCATAAAAATACTGGCGGTTGACACGTCCCGCAATCGTAATAAATCCCTTTGCTTTCAGCTCCTCGTTCAGCTTCCTGATGATCTTATAGGCATAGGGCTTGGATACATTGAGTTCCTGCGCCACATCATCGGCACGGATAAACCGGTTTTCCATATACATCACCTTCCCTTCTGTTTTTCAAATTCATTTATTTCGTGTCGGAATACTTTCTTGCCGCCTTCCGATTCGCCCGGGCGGATGTTCCATTACCGTGACACACGACGGATATTTTATTAAGCTTATTTGCTTAATGCTTTTTCATTATACTAAGCATATTTGCTTTTGTCAAGCGGTTTTGGAGAAAATATTAAACTTTTTTGTTTTATTTTCTCTTGACTTTCACTAAACATATCTGCTATACTGGTCGTAGAATGAATTGACGACCAGTTCAAGGTTCTGTCAAGCAGGAGAGGGTGGAGATTTTCGCAGAAAATACTACCCGGCGCTTGACAGGTTCTTATACTGGTTGCAGATACATAAGCAAGGAGTGTAAACACTATGGCGATTGGTGAGAGAATCCATTTTTTCAGACTTCTGCGTGGTATGACGCAAAAATATCTTGGTACGGCTGTCGGCTTTCCCGAAAGGAGCGCCGATGTGCGCTTGGCGCAATATGAAACCGGCTCCCGCAAACCGAAGGCGGATTTAACGGCTGCACTGGCGCAGGCGCTTGATGTTTCCCCGCAGGCTCTTGATGTTCCTGACATTGACAGTCAGATCGGTCTTATGCACACCTTATTTACCCTTGAAGATGTTTATGGGCTGACCGTCAGCGAAACAGCCGGAGAGGTTTGCCTGAAAGTCAATAAGGACAAGGGCAAAGAGGCTTACGAGCTGCTGCAAATGCTCTATGCTTGGAAAGAGCAGGCGGACAAGCTCTCTGCCGGTGAAATCAGCAAGGATGATTATGACCGCTGGCGTTACTACTATCCGAAATACGATACCACACAAATCTGGGCGAAAGTTCCTTCGCAGGAATTAAGCGACGCATTAGTCGAAGTATTCAAAGATAAGTTAAAATAGAGTCAGCAGGAGGTTACAGCATGAAACGATATAAAATAGCTGCTTGGTTAATGATAATTCACGGTGGATTTATGGAAATCGGTGGTGTTTTATGTGCCCTTCCTGCGCTAATTTTGGGTTCTGGCAAATTTGACATCGGACAATATTTTTCTTTTAAGCTCCAATATTTCCAAGACAACCTATATATGATTTTATTTATGGGTGCGATTTTCGGTGTTATGCGAATCATCGGTGCTATAGGACTTCTAAAAAATAGAATGTGGGGACTCGCCCTTTCCGTAATAAACTGTGTTGTTACTATGATATTGATGATGTTTATGCTTCCATTTGGCATACAAGATGGACTGCTTGCCTGCATCGCTTTAGTTTTAATTTTGACACAGTATTTTGGCAACCGAAAAATCATTGAATAATTTCCTTTCTCTTTAAAGCAAGTTGAAAGAACGACAAAAAGCCCTTAGCTATGAGTTACTACCCACAGCTAAGGGCTTTCTAATATGGATTTCTTTTGCCACACAACCGCTTGTCAATCATTCTGTAACCCATAAACCACCGGATTGCAAGAATAATGGATCTTGTATGGCTGTTATCAAATTGTTATCAAAAGACTTCTGTAAACGCCGCAAACCCGCATAAATACTGGGTTTTTACGGTACTTCGTTTTATTCCCACTCAATGGTTCCAATGGGCTTGGGGGTCAAATCCATCAGGACACGGTTGATGCCTTTCACTTCATGAGTAATCCGATCAGTGATGTGGTGCAGCAGGGGGTAGGGGATCTCCTCAATGGTGGCGGTCATGGCGTCAGTGGTGTTGACCGCACGGATGATGGCGGGCCAGCCTTCGTAACGCTTGCCGTCCTTCACGCCGACGCTCTTCATATCGGGCACAGCGATGAAGTACTGCCAGACCTTGCCGGCCAGACCGTTCTTGTCAAACTCTTCCCGCAGAATGGCGTCAGCTTCCCGCAGGGCTTCCAGACGATCCCGGGTAATGGCACCCAGGCAGCGCACGCCCAGACCGGGGCCGGGGAAGGGCTGACGGTAAACCATACCATGGGGCAGACCCAGAGCTTCGCCAACCACACGGACCTCGTCCTTGAACAGCAGCTTCACAGGCTCTACCAGTTCAAACTTCATGCCCTCAGGCAGACCGCCTACGTTGTGGTGAGCCTTAACGCCGTCGGATTCCAGAATGTCGGGATAAATGGTACCCTGAGCCAGGAAGTCAATTCCTTCCAGCTTCCGGGCTTCGTCGTTGAATACTTCGATGAACTCAGCGCCGATAATCTTACGCTTGGTTTCGGGATCGGAAACACCGGCCAGCTTGTCCAGGAAACGGTCAACGGCATCCACATAAATCAGGTTGGCATCCATCTCGTCACGGAAAACCTTCACTACCTGCTCCGGCTCGCCCTTGCGCAGAAGACCGTGGTTGACGTGGACGCAGACCAGCTGCTTGCCAATGGCCTTGATCAGCAGGGCGGCAACGACGCTGGAGTCAACACCGCCGGACAGTGCCAGCAGAACCTTCTTGTCGCCAACCTGCGCACGAATCTCGGCAATCTGTTCGTCAATGAACTTCTGTGCCAGTGCGGCATTGGTGATACGTTCCATGGACTCGGGACGTACATTCGTAGACATATTTCAGTACCCTCCAATTTAATATGAAATCGGCTTCAGGATTTATGAGGATATTATAATCTGGTTTTTTCTGTATTGCAACAATTCCTTTTTCTTTTCGACAATATTTTCCGGATATAACAATTCTTTCCCCATGGAGGAATGGGGGTTTATTGCAATTTGGTGGATATATGTTATAATGTAGCCACAATTTGAAAAAGAGGAGAGAAACTGCGGCACTTGTGAAGAATTCAGTTAATCTTTGCAGGCCGTGTTTACCAGGAAAATGAAGTATCAGCGAATTTTGACCATCCAGGATATTTCCTGTGTTGGGCAGTGCTCCATAACGGTTGCACTGCCGATTTTGTCCGCCTGCGGGCTGGAAACCTGCATCCTGCCTACGGCGCTGCTGTCTACCCATACCGGAGGATTCGGAAAACCGGCGGTTGTCCATTTCGATGCATCTCTGGAAGAAATCCGGCGTCATTGGCAGCAGTGCGGTATCGTATTTGACGGAATCCTGGTGGGATATCTGGGCAGCGTTGGGGCTGTGGAAACAGCGGGAGAAATCCTGAATACCATGCTGTCGCCGGGAGGCATTTCGGTAGTTGACCCGGCGATGGCAGATCACGGAAAACTGTACGCCGGATTTGATGAAGCCTACGTCTGCGCCATGAAGGGACTATGCAATCAGGCTCAGGTGATCTTGCCCAACATAACGGAAGCGGCCCTGCTTTCCGGTGTAGAGTACCAGGAGAACTGGTCGGAAGCAGAGCAGGAACAGCTTCTTTCCGGATTTTCTCAGGATTGTGTGGTTCTGACGGGAGCCACATCCGGGAAAGAGGAAACCGGTGTGCTGCTGCGGCAGAACGGGCAGTTCCTGCGTTACAGCCACCGTAGGATTTCTCAGAATTTTCACGGTACGGGAGACATTTTTGCGGCCTGCTTTACCGGCGCACGGATGCAGGGAAAGGATGCCTTTGCTGCTGCCAAGCTGGCTGCGGATTTTACCTGCCGTTGTATTGAAAATACGGTGCAAAGTCCCGCCCACTGGTATGGGGTAAAATTTGAGCCCAATCTGCCCATGTTGATGAAACTGCTGGAGGAAGAATCGGACTGAAATATTTGACCGGGGGATATTTTCCGTAAGTTATTGACAAATTTTATATTTGTGGTAAAATGCAGAGGATATGCAAAAACATTGCGGAAACCAAGCAAGGGTGAAGTCTTTAGCGAGAGGGGATCTGGTGTAAGCCCTCGGCCTGACCTTGCAAGCCACTTCCTGCGTTGCCCGGGATGACCGGGACGGGTGCTCCCGTTATCGAGCGGCTAAGATGTCTGATTTTTTCAGACGAATTAGGGTGGTACCGCGACTTTCCGTCGCCCCTATTGCTGGGGGCGGCGTTTTTTGCGGCCATCGAAGCGTTTAACAGTAAAATTTTTTGTGTGATACACACCAAAATGGAGGTAAACAACCCATGAATCCCAAAACCTACGGCGTAAATGAACTGCGCGAGATGTTCCTGTCTTTCTTTGAAAGCAAGAATCACCTGCGCCTGCCCAGCTTTTCTCTGATTCCTCAGAACGATGCGTCCTTGCTGCTGATCAACTCCGGCATGGCGCCTATGAAGCCCTACTTCACCGGCGAGGTGGAGCCGCCCCGTCATCGGGTCTGCACCTGCCAGAAGTGCATCCGTACCGGCGATATCGAAAACATCGGTAAAACTGCCCGTCACGGCACCTATTTCGAAATGCTGGGCAACTTCTCCTTCGGTGACTACTTCAAGCGGGAAGCCATCACCTGGAGCTGGGAGTTTTTGACCAAGGTGGTTGGCCTGGACGAGAACCGCCTGTATCCTTCCATCTACGAAAATGACGATGAAGCCTTCGAGATCTGGAACAAGGAAGTGGGCGTGCCTGCGGAGAAGATTTTCCGCTTCGGCAAGTCCGACAACTTCTGGGAACACGGCTCCGGCCCCTGCGGCCCCTGCTCGGAAATCTACTATGACCGGGGCGAAAAGTACGGCTGCGGCAAGGAAGGCTGCACCGTTGGCTGCGACTGCGACCGGTACATGGAAGTGTGGAACAACGTGTTCTCCCAGTTCAACAACGACGGCAACGGCAACTACACCGAGCTGGCTCAGAAGAACATCGACACCGGCATGGGCCTGGAGCGTCTGGCAGTTGTCTGCCAGGATGTAAACTCTCTGTTCGATGTGGACACTGTCATGAACATCACCAACAAGGTGACGGAGCTGACCGGCGCTTCCTACGGCCAGAGTGTGAAGATGGACGTGTCCCTCCGGGTTATTACCGACCATATCCGGGCATCCACCTTTATGATTGCCGACGGCGTACTGCCCAGCAATGAAGGCAGAGGCTACGTCCTGCGCCGCCTGCTGCGTCGGGCTGCCCGTCATGGCAAGCTCCTGGGCGTCAACCATCCCTTCCTGTACCAGGTAGTGGAGACGGTCATCCGGGAGAACGAGGACCACTACACCTACCTGCGGGAGCGGGCAGACTACATCACCAAGGTTGTCAAGGTGGAAGAAGAGAACTTCGCCCGTACCATCGACGGCGGTATGGCCATTTTCTCCACCATGCTGGCTGAGCATAAGGCCAAGGGAGAGACGGAGTTCTCCGGTGCCGATGCGTTCAAACTGTACGATACCTACGGCTTCCCCATTGACCTGACTCTGGAAATGGTTGCCGATGAGGATATGACCCTGAACCAGCAGGAGTTTGCCCAGCTGATGCAGGAGCAGAAGGTTCGCGCCCGGGAAGCCCGGAAGGCCCTGGGCGATCTGGCTTGGGCTGGCATTGACCTGGGCCTGGACAATACCCCCACCACCTTTGTGGGCTACACCCAGAATAACTGCGACGCCAAGGTTCTGGCTGTCTGCGTAGGTGAAGAAGTCTCCGGCACCATCGCCGGCGGCGAAAGCGGCATCATTGTCCTGGACAAGACCCCCTTCTATGCAGAAATGGGCGGTCAGGTTGCAGACCAGGGCGTGATTCTGGTGGGCAACAGCCGCTTCCATGTCACCAATGTCCAGAAGGATAAGGGCGGCAAGTACCTGCACTACGGCAAGATGGCCAGCGGCTCCATCAAGGTAGACGACATGGTCTGCGCATCCATCGACGTTGAGCGCCGCAAGGCCATTATGCGTGCCCACTCTGCCACCCACCTGCTGCAGAAGGCTCTGCAGAGCGTGCTGGGCGACCATGTGCACCAGGCCGGTTCTTTTGTGGAGCCGGATCACCTGCGGTTTGACTTTACCCACTATTCCGCATTGACCCCGGAGGAACTGTCCAAGGTCAATACCATTGTCCAGAACGCCATTCTGGAGGGCTACCCTGTTGATATCAAGGAAATGCCCATTGAAGACGCCAAGGCCATGGGCGCTACGGCACTGTTCAGCGAGAAGTACGGCGATACCGTTCGGGTTGTCAATATGGGCAACTATTCCATCGAACTGTGCGGCGGTACCCACCTGGACAACACCGCCAAGGTTGGCCCTTTCAAGCTGCTGAGCGAAGGCTCCGTTGCTTCCGGTGTCCGTCGAATTGAAGCCATCACCGGCAAGGCCTGCCTGGATCGGATGGAGAAGAATCAGCAGATGCTGTTTGAGGCAGCGGCTAAGCTGAAGACCAAGCCCGACGAACTGATGTCCCGGATTCAGTCCTACCTGGAAGAAGTGAAGGAACTGAAGAAGACCATCGAGCATTATAAGTCCAAGGAAGCCTCCGGCGAAGTGGAGCGGTTCCTGTTCGGCTCTCACAACGTGGGCGGCTACAAGGTGCTGACTGTTACCGTGCCCGATGCGGACGCTGCCAAGCTGCGCCAGATGGGCGACATGCTCCGGGAGAAAGACCCCAAGGTCGTGGCAGTTCTGGCAACGGTTCACGATAACAAGCCCACCTTCCTGGCAGTTTGCGGCAAGGATGCGGTGGCTGGCGGTATCAAGGCCGGCGAACTGGTGAAGCTGGTCTGCACCACCTGCGATGGCTGCGGCGGCGGCAAGCCGGACTGCGCCATGGGCGGCGGCAAGAGCGTGACCAAGGTGGATAACGCTTTGGCCATGGTTGACGACTACGTGGTATCCAAGATTCAGTAAGTTCGGAAAGGGCACTGCCAAATGGCGGTGCCCTTTTGAACTGCTATAAACTGGGAAGGAGGCGCAGACAATGCGCAAATTGATGTGGCTGACCCTGGGATTTGGACTAGCCTGCGCTTTGTGCGCTTACTGGCTTGAAAAGGGTACTGTACTTGCGCTGGCAGCCTTTGCCTGGGCAGTCTGCCTAACCATCCGACAGAGACGACTTTCCCGGCTGGGACTGCTGGTTTGGGGATTGGCCGCCGGATGCAGCTGGTTTTCCTTGTTTCATATGTGGTTCCTGTCACCGGTGATTTCCCTGGATGGCAATCAGAAACCTGCTGTGATCTTTGCACAGGACTACAGTACACCAACGAAGTATGGCAGCAGTGTATCGGGCAGAATGGAGTATGAGGGGAAATCCTATGCGGTGTATGCCTATCTGGACGGTGACCAGGAAGTCTGCCCGGGGGATACCATAAGCGGAACCTTTCGCTTTCGGGTAACCGTACCAGGAGGCGAGGAGGAAGCAACCTATCATCGGGGCGACGGTGTGTTTTTGCTGGCTTATCAGGTGGATGAAGTTACCCGTACCCCTTGCCAAAACCCTTCCTGGCGGGAGTACCCGGCGGTATTGCGAAAAGAAGCGGGGAAGCTCCTGCAGGAAACCTTCCCGGAGGACACATCCCCCTTTGCCAAAGCTCTGCTTCTGGGAAATACGGAGGACCTGGACTATAAAACGGATACCAATTTGAAAATCAGCGGCATCCGGCATGTGGCAGCGGTTTCCGGACTGCATGTATCGATTTTGTTTGCCTTGCTCAGTTTCGCCACATTCCGCAAACCGTTTCTCACGGCATTGCTGGGATTTCCGCTGCTGTTGCTGTTTGCTGCTACGGCAGGGTTTACACCCTCTGTCAACCGGGCATGCATCATGTCGGGATTGATGCTATTGGCCCAGCTGTTCCGAAAGGAATATGACGGCCCGACGGCATTGTCCTTTGCGGCGCTTTGCATGTTGATTGTTAATCCGCTGGTCATTACTTCCGTAGGGTTTCAGCTGTCTGCCGGCAGCGTTGCCGGAATTTACTGCTTTAGTCCTGCAATCCGGAAATGGCTGTATGACCTGCTGCCCAAGGCAAAGGGCTGGCGGGGGAAACTGGTTCGCTGGTTTGTGGCCTCTGTATCCATTTCCCTGGGAGCGCTGGTGTTTACCACGCCGCTGTGTGCCATGTATTTTGGGACAGTCAGTCTGATCGGCGTTGTGACCAATCTGCTGACGCTGTGGATGATTGGCGGCATCTTCTACGGAATTCTGGCGGTTTGCCTGGTGGGGCAGATTTTCATGCCAGGAGCCAGCGCCCTGGCGAAGATTTTGGCGCTGCCCATCCGTTTGGTGCTGTTCCTAGCGGATATTCTGGCGGATGTTCCGCTGTCTGCGGTGTATACCCGCAGCTGCTATGTTACTGCCTGGCTGGTGTTTGTTTATGTTCTGCTGATCTTTTTCCTTTTGGGAAAGAACAGAAAACCGGCATTGCTGGCAGGATGCGCCTGCCTGGGACTGTGCATCGCCCTGCTGGCATCCTGGGCGGAGCCGCTGCTGTATTCTACCGGTATCACCGTGCTGGATGTGGGACAGGGACAGTGCATTGTGCTACAATGTAAGGGGAAAACCTTCCTGGTGGACTGCGGCGGAGACAGCGATACCCGAACGGCAGACATGGCGGCCCAGACCCTGCTCAGTCAAGGCATTTCCCGGCTGGACGGCTTGATTCTGACCCACACGGACGCAGATCACGCAGGGGCTGTGGAGAATTTCCTGAGCCGTATTGCTGCAGATGTACTGATTCTGCCGCCTGTTCCCATAGAAACAGCAGTTTCGGCGGACACAGAACTTCTTTTTGCTGCCGAAAATCTGGAATTGTCCTTTGAAGGCGGGAAGATTACTGTCTATCGTGGGATTACCGAGGAGAAAAGCAACGAAAACAGCTTGTGCGTCTTGTTTGAAACGGAGAATTGTGCTATACTCATTACCGGAGACCGGGGTAGCTTTGGCGAGCAGATGCTGCTGCGAAATGCGGACATGCCGGACGTGGATATTCTCATCGCTGGGCATCATGGCTCTAAAAATTCCACCAGCGAAGCGCTTCTACAAACCGTCAGACCGGAGATCGTCTGCATCAGTGCCGGACGGGACAACCCCTACGGGCATCCGGCGCCGGAGCTGCTGAACCGGCTGGAAGACTTTGGCTGCCAGATCTACCGTACGGATCTGCAAGGCGATATTATAATCAGGAGGTGAAATCCCATGGCAAAGAAAAGCGACACTGGCGGCGGTCTGCAGGAACTGAAGCAGGCGCTGAAGAATAAGAATTTAGGAAGGCTCTATTTTTTCCATGGTGAGGAAACCTTCCTGCTTCATCATTACCTGGGCCAGATGAAAAAGCAGCTTTTGGACCCGCTGACGGAGTCGTTTAATTTCCACCGCCTGGACAATGAAACCTTTGACATCCGCTCCTTTGCCGACGCGGTGGAAAACCTTCCCATGATGGCGGAGCACACCCTGGTTCAGGTGGATGACATTGACCTGTTTAAGATGACAGAGGCAGACCGTACCAAAATGACGGAAATCCTCAGCGATATTCCCGACTACTGCACCGTGATTTTTACCTACCTGACTGTATCCTGGAAACCGGACAAACGGCTGAAAAAGCTCTGGGAAGCGGTGGATAAAAACGCAAATGTGGTGGAATTTGCCAAACAGGACCAGCGGGACTTGGTGGCCTGGATCACCCGGCATTTTGCAGCACGAAGCAAACGAATTTCCAACGACCTGTGCGTTTACCTGATTGATATCACCGGCGGCACCATGACGGCCCTGGCCGGAGAAATTGACAAAATCTGCGCCTATTCCGGTGCCGATGAAATTCGAAAAAGTGACATTGATGCTGTCACCGAGCCGGTGCTGGATGCGGTGGTGTTCCAGATGACGGATTTACTCAGTGCAGGCCGTTATGACCAGGCGCTGAACAAACTGCAGCAGCTGCTAAAAATGCAGCAGGAGCCTCTGGCAATCCTGGGCGCAGTAGGCGGCCATTTTCGCCGCTTGGGTGCAGCCCGTACCTTGCTGGACCGGGGGAAAAGCGCCTACGACCTGCAAAAGCTATATGGCATTCCGGACTATCCCGCCCGGAAAACCATGGAAGCGGCCCGTCGGTTTTCGGCGGATTTCTGCCGCAAAGCGGCCCAACTGGTGCTGGAAACTGACTACCAGATGAAAACGTCCTTCGATGACAGCCAGCGGCTGCTGGAGCTTTTGATTTTGCAGCTGGCACAGGAGGCTCGTCATGGTTAAAATTCGGGAAGCCATCTTGGTAGAAGGCCGTTATGATAAAAATACCCTGTCCCAGATTGTGGATGCGCCCATTCTGGAAAGTTCAGGGTTTGGAATTTTCAAGGATAAGCAGCAGCTGGCGCTGCTGCGCCGGGTGGCCCAGGAGCGGGGACTGATTGTGTTTACCGATTCTGACGGTGCCGGATTTGTGATTCGCAATCACATCAAAAGTGCCATCCCCGGCAAGTTTTTAAAGCACGCCTATATCCCGGATATCCCCGGCAAGGAAAAGCGGAAATCCGCGCCCGGCAAAGAAGGAAAGCTGGGAGTGGAGGGAATGTCCCGGGACATCATTCTGGAGGCGCTGCGCCGGGCGGGGGCCACCATAGAGGAGGAAGCCTCGGAACACAAGGCAGAGATCACCAAGCAGGACTTGATGGAATTGGGCCTGTCCGGCGGTGCCAACGCCCAGGAAAAACGAAAGCAATTGCTGAAAGCCTGCAATTTCCCGGAGCATATGAGCGCCAACGCCATGCTCCAGGCGCTGAATCTGCTGTATTCCCTGGAAGAACTGAAGCAGATTCTGCAATCGTTGTAGTGCTTTGTCCCCAGCATCAATATTGGAGAAAGACCATGGTAGATATTCAAGTCAAAAATCTGACAAAATTTTTCGTCATCGGAGAAAACCTTCTGGATGGCCTGAGTTTTGAGATTCAGGAAGGGGAGTGCGTGGCGATTCTCGGCCGCAACGGCTGCGGAAAAACCACCCTGTTCAACATCCTCACAGGCCAGATGGACTATGATGACGGCGAAGTATATGTGAACCCCAACAAACGTCTGGGACTGATTTCCCAGATTCCCAACTTCCCGGACGGGTACACCGTAGAGGATGTGCTCCGCTCCGCCTATGCCCAGCTGATGGCCTGCAAGCGCAAGATGGAGCGTCTGGAGCGGGAAATGGCCAACGGTGCCACCCAGGAACAGCTGCGGGAGTACGATACCCTGACCAACCGCTTCCAATCCGGCGGCGGTTATGAAATGGATGTTGAGGTGGATAAAATCTGCAACGGCCTGGGAATCTCCCAGACCCAGCGGGTTCAGGAATTTGCCAGCCTGTCCGGCGGAGAAAAGACCCGTGTCAACCTGGCAAGACTGCTGCTGGAAAAAACGGACATTCTATTGCTGGACGAGCCCACCAACCACCTGGACTTAAACAGTGTGGAGTGGCTGGAACAGTATATCAACGCCTTCAAAGGCACGGTGCTGGCTATTTCCCACGACCGGTATTTCATCGACCAGGTGGCGGACCGGGTAATTGAGATCACCGAAGGCCACGCCGAGTTCTATTCCGGTAACTACTCTTTCTACATGGACGAAAAGCAGGCCCGCTTTGACTTGCAGCTGAAGCAGTACGAGCAGGAGCAGGCCAAGCTCAAGCAGCTGGGCTACACCGTGGAGCGGATGAAGGGCTGGGGCATCAATAACCGGACCCTGTACCGCCGGGCCATGTCCATTCAGCACCGGATGGAGCGGATCAAGAAAACGGAAAAACCCAAGAAAGAGCGTACTATGAAGGCAACCTTTGGAGAAAAGGACTTTTCCGGCGATGTGGTATTCAAGGTGAAGAACGTCAGCAAGTCCTTTGGCGACCGGCTGCTGTTTTCCGATGTGAACCTGAACGTGGAAGCCGGAGAGCGGATTGCCCTGCTGGGTGACAACGGCACCGGAAAATCCACCTTCATCAAGTGCCTGCTGGGGGAAGAGGACTGCCAGGGAAAGATTCAGTTCGGTCCCACGGTAAAATGGGGCTATCTCCCCCAGATTATAAAATTCCGCAACCCGGAGCGGAGTCTGTACGACACCATGCTCTATGAAAAGAACTGCACCCCCCAGATGGCCCGGGATCGGCTGGGCGCCTTCCTGTTCCAGGGGGAGGACGTATTCAAGCAGGTGAAAAACCTTTCCGGCGGCGAGCAGTCCCGGCTGCGGCTGTGCATGCTGATGGATGAGAAAATCAATCTGCTGATTCTGGACGAACCCACCAACCACCTGGACATTGCTTCCCGGGAATGGGTGGAAGCTGCCATCGAGGAATTTGAGGGCGTGCTGCTGTTCGTTTCCCACGACCGGTACTTTATCGAAAAGTTTGCCGAACGGATCTGGCTGCTGGAAGATGGGCAGATTCGGGATTTCCCCTGCGGCTATCAGAAATACCGTTCCATTTTGGAGCATGAAGCCGCCGCAAAGCCCGTGGCTGTTGCCGCACCCAAGCCCAAAAAAGAGCGCCCCAAAGGCGGCACCAAAGATGTGGACAAGCTGATTCGCAAACTGGAACGGGAAATTGAAAAGCAGGAAGCTGTCATTGCAGATTACGACAGTAAAATTGAAGCTGCCGCTGCCGACTATCAGGAACTGACCCGGCTTCTGTCTGAAAAGGAAGAAGCGGAAGCGGTTCTGATGGAACTGATGGAGCAGTGGGAAGCTGCCCAGGAGTAAACTGGATTTTCTATTTTCCGGGGGTGTAGGTTTGTCAATGATGTGTTACAGATTGGGAAAAGCAAATAAGACCTGTTTTGGGGAGCGCCAGGCGAGAGGGCGCATGGGGAAATTGTTGTAAGCCCGTTCTCGGACAGCAAGCTGGGTTTTGAAAT
>DVGO01000075.1 GCA_018712645.1 Candidatus Faecousia faecavium
ATTTCAAAACCCAGCTTGCTGTCCGAGAACGGGCTTACAACAATTTCCCCATGCGCCCTCTCGCCTGGCGCTCCCCAAAACAGGTCTTATTTGCTTTTCCCAATCTGTAACACATCATTGACAAACCTACAACCACAGGCAATTTTGCCGCTTTTCTGCCGGGTGTGAAAGAACTTCCGTTTTTATGTCTATACTACGAAATAAAAGGAGGTTTGCTTATGGAATCCATTTGGAGTGCAACCGGGAAACTGCCCCACTTTCCGCCGCTGTGGGGAGAAGTGCACACCGATGTACTGGTCATCGGCGGCGGCATGGCAGGGCTGCTTTGTGCCCATCAACTGCACCAGGCAGGGGTTTCCTGCATTGTGGCAGAAGCGGATGTGCTTGCCGGTGGGGTGACCAAAAACACCACGGCAAAAATTACGTCTCAGCATGCTTTGATTTATCGCAAACTGCTGGACACTCTGGGCAGCGAACAAGCAGGGTTATACCTGAAAGCCAATCAGGACGCTTTGCAGACATACCGCAGTTTGTGTCAGAACATGGACTGTGATTTTGAAAACCAAGACAGCTTTGTCTATTCCCGAACCGGTAAGGAAAAGCTGGAGGCGGAACTGACCGCCTTACAGCAGTTAGGGTATCCGGCAGAGTTTGTACAAGACCTTCCCCTTCCCTTCCCCGTCAGCGGCGCCGTGCGCTTTCCAGACCAGGCCCAATTTCACCCACTGAAATTTCTGTCCGCCATCACAGAAGATCTGGCAGTTTACGAAAGCACCCCGGTGCGGCATCTGGAAAAGAAAAAGGCCGTGACCGATCACGGCACAATCTATGCCGACAGCGTCATCGTGGCCACCCATTTCCCTTTCCTCAACACCCACGGAAGTTACTTCATGAAGCTTTACCAGCAGCGCTCCTATGCCCTTTCTCTGGAAAATGTGCCTTCTTTTGCGGGAATGTACAAAGACGAAGCAGAAGATGGTCTTTCTTTCCGCAGTCAAGGCAGCTCTCTGATTCTGGGCGGCGGCGGGCACCGTACCGGAAAACCCGGAGGCGGATGGCAGGAACTGGAGCGGATATCCCGGCAGTATTATCCCCAGGCAGTTATCACCCATCGCTGGGCGGCGCAGGACTGTATGAGCCTGGATGGCATTCCCTATATCGGACAATACAGCGCCAAAACTCCGGGTCTGTACGTTGCCACAGGCTTTAACAAATGGGGCATGACCAGTTCTATGGTTGCGGCACGAGTACTGACTGACCTGATTTGCGGGAAAGGAAGTCCTTACGCTGACCTGTTCTCCCCTTCCCGGAGTATGCTTCATCCCCAATTGGGAACAAACGCCATGGAAGCTGCCAAGGATCTTCTGACCTTTTCCAAAAAGCGGTGTCCTCACATGGGCTGCGCGCTGAAATGGAACCCCCAGGAACACAGCTGGGACTGTCCTTGCCATGGCTCCCGGTTTACCGAGTCCGGCAAGCTCATCGACAATCCCGCCACCCGGAACCTGAAAAAGCAGAAATACCGCAAGTGACAAAACCGGCACTTTTTCCCCGGCAAAGAATATTTCCTCTTGTTTTTTTCCTGCTGCACGGTTATAATAGCCCAAGAAACAAATAGGAGGTCATCATCATGGCTGTTAAAATTGAGAAGAGCACCATCATCGGGGACATTCTGGACATCGCACCCCACGCTGCCCCCCTGTTCTTTGCCATTGGTATGCACTGCCTGGGCTGCCCCTCTTCCCGGGGCGAAACCGTTGAGGAAGCCTGCATGGTTCACGGTGTGGACTGCGAGCCCTTCCTGGCCCAGCTGAACCACTTCCTGGAGGCTTACGAGGCTTCCGAGGCAGAAAAGAACGCTTGATTGCGCCCGGCTATGCCATCCCGGTTCCTTGCCGGGGTGGCATTTTTTATGGAGGTATCCTTTATGAAAATCCCCCTTTCCAACCGTCTTTTGGCCTGCTGCGGCTTTGTCCATCCCGGTGACCGGGTAGCAGACGTGGGATGCGACCACGGTTATCTTGGTATTCATCTGCTTCTGAACGGAACTGCCCGGTCTGTCATTGCATCCGACGTTAACCAAGGCCCCCTGGACAGCGCCCGCCGCAATGCGGAAAAATATGGTGTGCGCACAAATATGCATTTTTGCCTTTCCGATGGCGTAAAAGAAATCCCAAGAGATTTTGATTGTCTGGTCTGTGCCGGAATGGGGGCGGATACCATGATTTCCATACTCAATGCCGCTCCCTGGCTGAAAGATTCCCGCTACCGCCTGATTTTGCAGTGCCAATCCAAGCGGCAGGAGCTTCGGCAATGGCTGTACGATGCCGGATATGCCATTCGCCGGGAAACGTTGGCCAAGGACGGGAAATTTGTCTATTCCATTATGGAAGTGGTGTACTCCCCCGGAGAACACATTACACCTGCTGAAACTTACCTTTCCCCACAGCTTCTGGATAGCCGCCATCCGCTTCTGCCGGAATACTACCAGCGGGTGAAGCAAGGGCTTACGCTGACTGTGGAGGGAATGCGGCGGGCTCAGGATGCCCAGCTGCCCGCATATGAAAGCATTTTAACCGATTTGGAGCGATGGGAGGACCGGATTTATGGCAACTGTACATGACATTGTTTCCTTTTTAGATACAATCGCACCGGAAGCCTGGAAAGAGAGCTGGGACAATGTGGGGCTGCTTTGCGGCCGGATGGGACAGCCGGTAACCAAAATCCTGGTTGCTCTGGACCCTTTTCCGTCAGTCATACATGAGGCTGTCACAGAAAATGCCGATCTGATTGTAACCCACCATCCTCTGATTTTCGGCAATGCTTTGATGAATGTTACAGACTGCACCGAAACAGGGAAAAGCCTGCTGACACTGATCGGACACAACATCGCTGCCGTCAACGCCCACACCAATCTGGATATGGCCCCCAGCGGTGTTAACGATGTGTTGGCACAAACTTTGGGGCTGGAAAACATTACCGTTCCCTTCCCCTCGGGATTAAATACTGACGGACAGTCTTACGGCCTGCTGCGGACAGGAACTGTTGCGTCCCAGTCACTGGACAGCTTTTTGTCCCAGGTTAAGGACCGCCTGGGCTGCCCGGGGCTGCGGTATGCCGACGGAGGAAAGCCGGTCCATCGGGTTGCCGTAGGCGGTGGTGCCTGTGGAAGTGAATGGCTTCAGGCCGTCCAGGCCGGATGCGACACCTTTGTTACCGCTGACGTAAAATACAACCAGTTCTGGGATGCCCAGCAGGCAGGGTTGACCCTGATTGATGCCGGACATTTCTATACAGAAAACCCGGTTGTTGCAGTTTTGGCCCAAAAATTGCAGGCCGCTTTCCCCGAAATTCCGGTCAGTATCTCCAAAACCCACCGTGACTGCATGAAATTCTTTTGAAAACGGTTGATTTTTGTCTTGCACAGTGATAAAATAGGTTGGATATTTTTGAAGCAAAAACGAAGGGAAGAAGTTACCTATGTCCGGACATTCCAAATGGCATAACATTCAGAAAACCAAGGGTGCACAGGACGCCAAGCGTGCTGCTGCTTTCACCAAGATTGCAAAAGAGCTGATCGTCGCCGTGAAAGAAGGCGGCGGCATCACCGACCCTGCCAACAACTCCCGTCTGGCTACCGTCATCACCAAGGCAAAAGCTGCCAACATGCCCAACGACAACATCAAACGCTGCCTGGAGAAGGCCTCCGGCGCCGGCGGCGGCGACAACTACGAAACCATCACCTACGAAGGCTACGGCCCCGGCGGTGTGGCTGTGATCGTGGAAACCATGACCGACAACCGCAACCGGACTGCCGGTTCCATGCGGCATCACTTTGATAAGTTCGGCGGCAACCTGGGTGCTTCCGGCTGCGTGTCCTGGAGCTTTGACAAGAAGGGTGTTCTGGTAATCGACAACGAAGACGGCGATTACGAAGAAGATCAGGTTATGATGGATGCCATGGACTGCGGCGCTGACGATTTTGAAGCCGAGGATGACGTATTCACCATCTACACCACCCCCGACGATTTCAACGCTGTAGCCGATGCCATGGCTGCCAAGAACTACAAGTTTGTCTCTGCCCAGATCGAAATGGTTCCTCAGAACTACCAGAAGCTGGAAAATGAGGAACAGGTCAAGCTGATGGAGAAGCTCATCGACATCATGGAAGAAGACGACGACGTTCAGAACATCTGGCACAACTGGGAAGAATAAGCATGACCGCCATCCCTGTTTTCACGGGGATGGCGGTTTTTCTGCCGTAATATCTGCAATTTGAAGGGTATCACGATCCTGATAAATTTTATACTTGACAAAAACTGCACTGCATGCTAGAATACTTTGGCAATCAGATATTTTTCATTTTGATTCGGAGTGATACCCAAGAGGCCGAAGGGGCTCCCCTGCTAAGGGAGTAGGTGGTCAAAAGCCACGCGAGGGTTCAAATCCCTCTCACTCCGCCATAACCGGACATCAGTTTTGATACAATGCATATCAAAACTGATGTCCGGTTTCTTTTTGCAAAAGCTTCTATTTACGATGATTTTCGTACATCTCTTAACGTCAACATGCGCTACGGTAATTCAGAAACAGTCACCATGATTTTCCTTCACTATACCAATTAACGAAAGGTTTACTGGGTATGCAGAATTTGAGTTAGAGTGTGCATCTTCTTTGTTGAATCGTTGATTTCTCCATGTTAATGCAGTATAATTTTATCATACGTCAGGACAAGAACTTCTACAGGAGGTAATATACTGTGGGACTATTTGATTTATTCAAAAAGAACCAATCTGAATCTAAAAAGGCGACGATTCCCGAACAAGATAAAAAATATTATCAACAGGATTCATACTACACTGATACAGTATTTACTGGTACACAGTTTGAAAAGAAAGTAGTATTATTTGAGAATAGAAAGAAAACTGCAATCCCTTCAAAAACAGGCCTGTATCCTGCGGAAATCTTATTACTCGAATACTGCTCATACGGTAAATATCCCGCCCCTAAGCATGGATATCCCAGTTTTTGGTGGTTCGAAT
>DVGO01000076.1 GCA_018712645.1 Candidatus Faecousia faecavium
GCAACAATTCTTGTGCTTTCTGCAACCCATTTTTTCAGCGTTTCTATTTTATCCATGGTACCGCCTCCTTGGTATTATGTTACAATATTCTCCTCTTAGTTTCAACGGTATGATGTAATTATTTGCATCACAATTTTCCAGTACAAGTAGAAATTTAAAGAAATTTACAACACCTATCAATGTTATCTCGCAACGACACGGCAACGAGCTGTATTTATAATAACATGGCTCTGATGCAAATGTAATAAAAATATCCGCAGTCGTTTTCCCGAGAGGAAAACGACTGCGGTAAAATATGCCATGCACAATGTTCTATCTATCTATAGCCTCAATACGCTCCGCAGCTTTGCGGAAATATTCGGCGTCTGTTTCAAATCCTATAAAATTTCGGCCTGTATGGATGCAGGCTACCGCTGTGGAGCCGGATCCGGCACAGCTATCCAGGACGGTTTCGCCTGGGTTTGTATATGTCCTAATGAGGTATTCCAGCAATGCTACTGGTTTTTGGGTTGGGTGTATCCGCTCCAGGCTGAGGGTGGACACTCCGTTAAATTCCAGCAGGTGGTTTGGATAATTGGTGTACAATTGGACACTCTCGTTTTTCGTTTGTCTGTACACGCCGTTCACTTTTGTCTTGTTGATTTTCGGGTTTTTCAGCCGTTTCAGGCCCTGGGGATTGTAGGTGGGTGCTTTTCTGTAAAATACCAGAATTTCTTCGATGCAGCGCATCGGCTGCACCTTTGCAAAAGGGGCTCCGGTTTTATTGTTTTTATGCCAGTACCAGTTGTAACGGTAGTTTTTGGGATTGCTGTTAATCAGCGTGGTGGTAAATGGCTGCACCGCAAACAACAGCACCGCCCCGTTTGGTTTTACAATGCGGTTATACTGCGCCCACAGCGGCCCCGTTGGAATAACACTGTCCCATTTGCAATCAGTCACTCCGTAAGGCAGATCAGACAAAATCATGTCGACGCTGCTGTCCGGGATAGCCATCATTCCGGTGATACAATCCTCATTGTGCAGGGCAATTTCTATCGGCGATGCACCCGCTGAAAATGTTTTTCCATACATGATACTCCTCCATTGTCTTTTGTGCCCCCTCCCAGCCACCGGTCAGGAGGGGGCAGTCAATAAGTTCCGAGAAATTTGTTATCCAGTTGTCTTGCCTGTGCCTTTCATCTGTCCCACCATGGTCTCGGCGGCGCCGGCGATAATTGCCGAAATGTCCACACCGGCTGCAGTAAGAATTTTAACGGATGTGTCAGACAGCTTCGCCATAGACATGGAAATCAGGTCATTTTTCAGCTTGGCAATCTCTTCCTTGGTCAGCTTGCCATCAACGGCAGCGGCTTTCAGGTCATCCACCACCGTCTGCTGCAATTCCAGAACCGTGGTGATGGCGGCGTCTTTTGCTTCATCAGTGGCCAGTTGTACCGTCTGCAGCTTCTTGACCTTGCCGATCTGGAGAGACAGCCAGGTGCCAGCCACACCGATCAGCGCCACCACAAGGGATACCGCCACCTGTACGCCATTTTCGATCAATGCGTTTACAATCAGTTCCATATGTAATTCCTCCTGTACAATTTATTCCTCATACAGCGCATGGATGCCCAAGGCTGTGAGAAAGTCTTTTTGTTCATGTTTCACTTTGGCTGCATAGTCCAGCGCAGCGTGCATATCACCATTGCAGTGGGCATCCGGAATCCGCTGTACTGCTCTGGCCGTGGCCTCACCCAGGGCAATGGATGCAGTGGTGGACTGGATCAGCATACGATCCAATTCCATACGCTGTTTTTCGCGTTCGTCTGCTCTTTTCTCCCGCTGCTCTTCCCTCCTGTCAATTTGCTTTTCCAAGCGCCTGGCAAATATAGATACCAGCAGTGACGGAAGGCCCAGGGCCGTTGCCAGCAGCCACCAGTTGCTGGCCATTACAAGTCCGATTTCGTTTTCCATATGATCTCCTTAGTCTACATCAATATGTACATGCCCGGTGCCCACCATCTCGTATGTATAGTGGAGTTTGCCCGCCGTCTGGAGCTGCCGGGTATAGGCAAGGACATCCGCCACCGGCACACCGGGAATGGAAAAATCCAAGGCCCGGCCGGAAACGTGCCGGGAATTGGGTACGCTTCCGGGCAGCTCATCGTTGTGAGCCTGGCAGCGGACGCCGCTTGACGGGATCATGGGACGACCGAAATGCTCACGGATTTGATTGGAGACACGGACCAAGGCCGGGGCCGGCTCCACCGGGAAGCCGCCGCAGCGGCCGCAGGGACAGGCAAATTCGGCCCGAACAAAGTACTTACTCTCTGCCCAAATGTCATCCTCTGCGCTTGTCCCGTTCTCCGGCTGGGTGATGTTCTGGGGCTTGAATCGGCCTTTTGCAACGGCATCCACCAGGGCCGCCTGGGTCAGTTTGCCAGGATCACCGTCAACCTCCAAGCCCTCGGCCTTTTGGAAGTCTCTGGTCGCCTGCTCCGATCCCTGGCCCCAGATTTCGTCCACCTTAATGGTGTAGTAGCCCAGGTAAGCCAGCAGGCACTGAATCTGTAAAATTGTCATGGTCTTTACGCCTCCACAAAATAGTGCAATATCAGCTCATGGGGCAGGTAGTCGAGCTGGATGGTGCCTGTTTCATTCTGCCGCTTGCAGAGATAGGTCTTGCCGTCCTCGGGGTCATGGTAGTACTTGCCGTACTCATAGGTCATGCCGCGCTCTGCTGTGATGGGATTTTCCAGCGTTCCGTCCGGCTGCTCGGGCTCCGGATCAGGGACGGGATCTGGCTCCTCAGGCTCCACAACTGGCGGTTCCCAGGTGGCCAGGTCTACTGTCTCCCAGTAGCTTGGCATTGCGTCAGCGTCAAAGTTCGTCTTGTCCACAGTGCAGCGCTTGACGCTCCCGTCTTTATGCAAATAGCACTCATCCCTCTCGTACAGGCCGCTTGTGCCGTATGGATCAACCCAAGGTTTCGCTTTGAACGGGTTTTTGGTGTGGCACAGTCCCCACAAAGCCCTAAGCGTGGACGGGCGGCCCTGATGGGCTGCTGCGTTATGTGGAGTGATAAGCGTCCAAACCTGCCCCTCATCGGCCACAGGAGCACCGGCCGGGGTGTTTGTGTAATCCTTTGTTGGGTCAAATTCCGGGACATCCATTTCCCGGTCGATGATCTGGGTGCCGGTCAGACTGTGGGCTTCGTTCTGCAGCGCCGTGGCAGCCGCCCGGCCAGCCTGGTACATGGCTGCTTTGCGTGTTTCCTGGTCAATCGTGGTCATACGCTGTTAACCCCCTTTCGGTATTCAGCGTCCATATCGGCAATCTGGGATTGCAGCTCTGCCAGCTCCTTCTGCGCCTGCTCCAATGGCGTCAGAATCTCCACGCCATCACGATACCATTTACCGTCTGTATATGTATCACCGATACAGACAGAGCGGCCTTTGGGATCTTTCCTGGTACTGGTCTCCGGAGTATAATCACTGCACCCAATAATATTGGTGACAGCACCATCTGCAACAATAGCCATCGTTTTAGCCACAATCATCACACTCCTTATGGCAAGCACCGCCACCACCGGCCATCAACCTAATAGCTGATTCAGGATATTCTTTTGGATGAAGGCTTCCACCGTTGCAATAAAATATACAATTTCCAAAATCATAAAAAGTTACGCCCTCAGGAGTTTTTCCTACAATGTACTTTTGGGAACTATCCATTACGCCACCTCCCGTGCATTACGGAATACGATAATGCCAGAGCCACCGGGTATATGCCTACCAGAACTGAAGTCAGGCCATCCCTCGCCACCAGCACCAGACCCAGTATTGTCTGCTCCTTTTGTGCCGGGTGTATTGTATCCACCACCATGACCTCCGCCTCCATCTCCACCGGGGAATCCATTATCATTGTTGTAATCGCCGCCACCACCGCCAGCAGCATATAAGTCACCTTCCGGTTCGCCGAACTCACGAGTTGTTGTTCCTTGGCCTTTACCGCCAGTTCTTACTACTCCGCTGGTACCTCCACCGTCAGACCCGTCAGACCCGCCTTTCGCTTTATAAGATCCGCCGCCAGACCCTCCGTCTCCACCTTTAGTGGTACTCTCACCTCTTTTTCCGCCTAAAGCAGTTACACCAAATCCAGTAGTTGTTCCACCGTCTTCCGTGCTTCCTGCGCCAATTTCTATAGAGTAAGGAGTATTTGCGGACAGCAAAATGCCTTTTTCCGTTTCTGTGTAACCACTTCCTCCTCCAGAAGAGCCATCATGCCATGGAGAACTTCCACCGCCTGCACCAACTGCAAAAACGTCAACATAACCAGCCTGTTTAGGTGTAACCGTTACAGACGTGAAGACTTTTGCTTTCCAGTTTTTATACTTTCTGTAGTCCTCTACAGGGATAACATCACCGCTGTCCTGGTAAATTTCGTAGTCTGTACCCTTTTCCCCGCTAAACGTAAAATCATCAGGGTACAGCTGAAAATCCATCTGCACGTAGAAAACACCAAACTGCTCAATATTGAACTTAGTTGTTGTAGACTGATTGGCAAGCACAGCTTTCAAAGTCCACTCACCGAGGTCAAGATTTTTGAACCACCATTCACCATCTTTTTCCGTTGCGGTCTTTGTTATTTTTTGGGTGTACAATGCCAGGCTAATGCCGCAACATCTGACGTTATCGGCATCGCTCTTCAAGAATACCGCGCCATGATTGGTGGTGAAATTTTCGTCTATCGTTGTTTCGAGGATTATAGTGTTCACGCCAGGGGATAAATCATAAAACGTTCTGGATTCTACAAGTCCTATCCCTTCCTGGAGGTGACACCGAGACGCACCTACGGAGGATATCGTTGCTACCAGCAATACCGGAGTGCCTACCTCAAGAGGCGTAATTGAAACATCTTCAAACAGGGAGCCGTACTGCCCAATTTTGCATGCCCCAGAATACGACAATATCCCGTCCTGCTTATACCCGGTAGCGGTTACGGTGGAGCCAGTTGGCAAATCTGTCACGATAATTGTGGACTTGTAACTTAAACCGGCACTGGTTTCTCCCATCTGATATACGATCTTAGATATACCGCCAGTAGTCAATGCAACTACGGCTGCAACAAACTGATACTCAGTACCAGATGCGTTTATATCCTCCTGCACTAAACTTGCAAAGCCATCTACTGCAGAGGCATATTCAATAGTATCCACTACCTGGTCAAAGGTCTCCTTGCTGGCTGTCCGGGTCAGATCGATGGTCAGTAGCAGGCGGGCATAGCCGGTGGTTTCGTCCGCTACCGCCCAGTTTTGGGTCGCCGGGTGCTTGACCTGGCGGCCACAGATCATCAGCTGGCCTGCAGTCATGGTCAGGGTTGAGCCGGTATACGATAACTCGCAGCCGGTCAAGATTCCATCGTCCAGGATTGCCCGGCGGATTATGGCGTCATCCGATGGCGTGGCGACCTGCTCATCAAATGTGACACCTGCAAAGTTACTGCTCATGTAACGCTCCTTTCATTTATCCACTGATTTTTTCCATCGGATCAATGATCCCGGAGATTGCTGACGAATTAAGAGATGCAATACATGCAACTACTTGATACTTAGTACCGCCTATGTTGATATCTTCTTGTACTAAATCAGGAAATGCAGCCAGAGTATCTGCATATTCCACAGTATCTACAACCTGGTCAAACTCCGTCTGAGTAGATGTACGGCTCAGATCGATGGTCAGAACCAGTCTGGCGAATCCGAAATTTTTGCCCGACAGGTCCCAGTTTTGGGTCTCCGTATGTTTAATCTGGCGGCCACAAAGTATTAAATAGCCTTCTGTCATAGTCAAGGAAAAGCCGGAATAGGCAAAATCACATCCGGTTAGAATCCCGTCTGGTAAAATAGCTCTGCGAACCATGGCATCATCTGCCGGGGAAAAATGCTGGTTGGCAAAGGTGACGCCAGTAAAATTGCTCATATACCCGCTCCTCTCAGTTTCTCGGTGACCGTGGTGGCCAGCTCTCCGGATTTGTAGTAATACCGCTTGTCTGTGCTGCTCTTGCGTTTGTAAGAGATGTAGGATTGGAGCGATTCCCCGTAAACCTGGAAGGTGCAGTCATCCTGCACATTCAGATCCCGGTCACTCCAAAACTCCAGCTTGTGATTGGACTTGTTTTTGGCAAAGGTTTCGATGGCTTTTGCCTTCACATCCACATTCTTACCCTTGACCGCGATGGTGTCCCATTCCCCTGCAGCCCGGCGGGATGGGACGGTTTGGGAAACTTCCCCAGTATCGGACAGATACCAGGTGGTGCGCTCCCGCACCACAATGGCGTCGTTGTTTTCGTCCCGCTCTCCGGTGTCCCGGTCATAGATGATGGTCAGTTTTGCGGTGCCGGAAGAAGAATAATCCACACTCTGCAACTGGCTGTGTCCATCCTCAAAGCTGATCTGCCGGGCGGCTACAGGGGATGTGCTGATTTTGCAGGTCATGGTATCCCCGGCATCTGCAAACTGGACATTGACCCGGTAGCTTTTGCGCATCAGACGGCAGTACTCCGGCAGCACGAACAGACCGTTGTTATCCAGCTCCGGAGGGGCAAAGGCGGTTGTGTCCGAATTGGACACGACCAGGTAGGGCATAGCATAGACAGGATCCTCTGTCTCCACCCAATGCTGCTGCAGCTGGGCGGCGATAAAAGCACCGATGCTGGCATAGCTCTGGCCGTCATCAAATTCCAGAGGCCGGTCAAAGTCATCCAGCGGAGACATCAGGGTAAGCAGTGTCCGATCTGTCTGGGGTTTGACAGTGGTAATCAAGAAGCACAGTCCATCCACAATCAGCCAGTTTCCAGTGTCGCTGCGGTTGATGTCTGTACCCTTTACGGTGACCGTGGTTGTATCTGCGTCCAGGCTGTCCAGCGTCAGGGCGCTGGAGATGACCGGGGCCTGCTTGATGGTGCGATAGGTGGAAAAGCGTTTCACAAAAGCATCCATGTTACACGCTCCTGTAGTAGTAATAGATCTGCAGATCTGCTCTGCCTTTCAATGTGGCGTCAGACTCCACAGTGATGGTGCAGGGCTCGTCCACTGGGATGTGGAAGAATGGGGTAGAGCTCAGATCCAGCGCGTCCAGCAGGTCTGTTACCTCCCCCGCTGCGCTGCGTTTTTTCACATAAGCATCCTCGTACCGGGTGGAGAAAAGCAGCGTATCAGAGGCAGACAAGACGGCTGTCACAGAGCACACGCCATAGGTCTTGCCGCTCACGTTGCCCACCAGCCGGATTCTGGGATTAGTGATATCTCCGAAAAACTCCATGGTCAGCGATCCCGGAACGTGTCCGGCGCCCACAATGGTCCCGGACAGATTTGAGGTACTGTCTGCACCGTAGATCAGAGACTTGGTATACCGATAGGTGTAGCGCTTACTTTCGTCTGTTCCGCTGCCCTCCAGGGTCAGAGACGTGGGGACAGGCTTATACCATGGTGTGCAGCAGAATAAGCTAACCGGGACTTCCAGCCAGCCCACTTCGGTCAGCTCGTCTTTCTGGAAGAAGTTACCAGTCACATCCCGGTAGTACTCCTGGGCGCCGGTTGGGTTGTACACAATGGTCACTGTACCGGCAGCTGCCAGCCAGTTAACCAGTTCCGCATATGACGCATAGGGTGAGCGGGTGAACACCATGGTAAATGTGACCGTGCCCTGGGGTTCGGTTTCATCTGATACCGGGACGAAAAAGCCCCGGCTCAGATCTGCAAAGGAAGGGGAGAGAGTAAAGCCGAAACCGGCCAGGCCGGTGGCATATGCCCCCCGCTCACCGTTCAGGCCGTAGCGGTTCCCGGCGGCATTCTGAAAAAATAGTTTCCTTATTTGTCTCATAGGTCATCTCCCAGTTTCCGGTTGACAATGTCCACCACCATGTTGATATCCGCCTCGGTGATGGTCTTGGCAGTAAAGTGCAGGTTGACCACTTTACCGGAGGAGGTGGTATAGTTCCGACCGCGGTAAACCCGTGGACCATTGACGGCAAATTCCGGAATGTCAAAAGACGTGTTAAAAGTTGTGTCGCGTAAGTTATCAAGTGCTTTTGCAATCAAAGCCTTTACCTTAGGCAGCGACTTTATGAAACCAGTTCCTACGCCCATACCGGCATAGTAGCCAACCTCATCTTCCGTGACACCAGATGGTGAGTTAATGTCCAGCTTGTCTTTGATCCACTGTACCACGTCACTAACCCAACCAGATATCTTGTCATAAATCCAATCTTTTGCATTGGAAATACCGTTCCAGATACCCTGTACAATGTTGGTACCAATAGACAGAAACTCGGAGGCTTTCTCCGAAAACTTGTCCTTGATGGTGGTGATAATGTTTTCTGCTGCGTTTACAATCTCTCCCAGATTATCGACAATACCAGAAACGATGCCATACACCAATTCCAAACCTGCCAGCAGCAGATCCGGAGCGGCGGAGATCAGTGCAGTCAGCAGCTGGGTGACCAGTTCAATGGCGGCGGGGATCATATCCGGAGCCGCCTGGGCCAGACCCTGCACTATGTTGGTAACAATTCCCATAGCCGTTGTGATAATCTCTGGACCACGTTCCAATAGCCCGCCGACCAGCTCACCAATCAGCGTTACTGCAACCTCAGCAATTTGAGGGGCGCTGTCAATTAGACCGTCAAGCAGCTGCGTAACCAGATCCACACCGATGTCCAGCAGTTCCGGGCCTGCTTCTGCAAGTCCAGAGCCCAGTCCGGAAATCAGCTCCTTGCCGACTTTGGCATATTCAGGCAGCTTTTCTTTGATAAGGGTAGCACCTTTTACAATGTAGTCACTGATAACCTGGGCCTGCTTTGCTGTGTCGCCGCCAGCGGCCTCCATATCCCGGGAAAAATCATCCAAGAACTTGGCCGCATCGGTTGACAAATCTCCCAGGGCAGGCAGCAGCGTCCCCAAAAGGGCGCTTTTTGCGTTGATGACAGATTTGTCCAAAGTGTCCAGCTGAGTGCCAAACTCTAGCCACTGCTGCTGAGATGCGCTGAGGGTTTCTCCGGCTTCCTCTGCTGCTCTGGCGGCCTCTACTGCCTCTCTTGATTGCTCGGCAAGCATGGTCATACCAGCCAGGCCAGCGGCAGCCAGAGCGGCACCAGCAGCCACACCAATGGCGGTAATTGCACCGACACCCTTAGCGATACCACCGGCAATGCTGCCTAGCTTACCGACAGAGCTTTGGGCATCATCGGCAGCATTGTCCAGCTGTTTTATATCTTTGGCAGCATCCTCTGCGGCCTCACCCATTTTCTTGGTATCCGATGTGGTATCAGAGGCGGCACTTTCCGCTTTTTTCAGAGCTGCTTCATTTTTGTTAAGAGCGGCTGTCTGTTTGGACAGCTCCACAGTGGCGTAGTTTAACTGCTGCTTATACTTGTCCGCCTGGGCGCTGTTTTCGCCGTATGTATCTTTTACCTTTTCATACATGGCCCGCAGGGCCTCTACCTTCACCCGCTGCTGATCAACGGTATCCTGCAAAACTTTCTGCTTGGCGGTAAGAGCTTCCACAGAGTTGGCGTTGTCGTCAAATTCGGCGGAGACTGCTGCCATATCGGATTTCAGGGTTTTCAGATTGGAGTTAACTGCCTTCATTCCGGCGTTGAACTCCTTTTCTCCGGTCAATACCAGATCAGTCGCTATCGTTCGTACTGCCATCTTTTGGGTCCTCTCTCGGGCGCAAAACCTCCAGCATGTCCATAAACATGCCGGGGGTAAGAATTAGGGCGTCTTTGGGGCTGAGGTGCAGTCGGTAAGCCGCCGCAGCCAAGAACGTACAACGGCTGCGGCCGCCGCCTTCGTTTTTTTTTCCGCTTCCTCACGTTCCAGAAGTACCAGGTTGACTTCCTGATCTTCATCTTCGGACGGGACATCCCGCTGGAAGCCCTGCTCCAGAGCATCCCGGACAGCTGCCCGCAGCCGGTGACTCTCCGCTGCCATAAATCCGCTGCGCAGCTGCTCCATGGTGACCATGGCCTGCCGATCCTCGCCCCGGTTACGACGCTGCAGCTCTCCCTGGGAGGCCATCAGCGCAGCCAGCCAGCAGCAGTTTTTCCAGCCCTCCAACGTTGGCTCCAGGACCTGGGTGGTTTTCAGGATGTCGGAAGTATAGCCGAACTTGTCATAAACGGTAAACAGCGCCTCAGCGGTAAAGCTCAGGGCGTAGGTTTTCCCGTCAAACTCAAAATCAATGTGTTTCATCTACAGTCCTTTCTTGGTAAGAAGATCGTCCCAGGCCTGCTGCTGGGCTGCCGCCACATTGTCGGCCTGTTCCTCGTTGGTTTCCTCCATCCAGTGACTGGCGGGGATCCGGGGAGAGCCATACTCCAGGATGAAGCCAACTTCGGCATTGGTGCCGGAGTACTTGCCATTGGAGCGCCCGTTTTTTCGTTTGCGCTTGCCGGTACCGCTGCCCCGGTGCTTGCCTTTGGGCGTGATGTGCAGATAGGCCCCGGTATCTCCGGTGCGCTCTTCGATGGTGATGGAGTCTGCAAGATCACCGGTGCGCTGGGTAAATTTGGACTTGATTTTCTCCACAAATTTTCCTTTCAGCAGCTTACCGGCAGGCCGCAGGACGGAGAGTTTTTCATCGTCACTGAGCGTTGCCAGCTGCTCAAAGTCGGCGGAAATCTCGTCCACGCCGTTAAAGGAAAACTTTGCCATCAGATCACCACCAACTGCAAAATCGTCCGGTAGGCGTTGTAGTCCGGATCATATCCCTCAGACTGGACGGAGTATGGAAGGCACGCAAGCCAGAGGGAACCGCAGATTCCGTCCACCAAAGGATCATCAGCAACATTGCTTACAATGTCGATCTGCACCTTTGGTAGATCCACTGCATTGCAATCGTCGGCAAAGGAGGATTGCTTTCCGTAACGGTGCCAGACCACATACCGGGTCAAGCCCTTGGGTGCTGCCAGCTCGTAGGTTTCCGGGCACACCGCTTTCAGAGCGGCTTCAAATTCCTGCAGTGTCATATTCGCCCTCCGCTCGTTTCAAAGACAGGATCGTCACCGGCAGGCCGTCAGAATCCTTGCCAAACTGGGCCTGCTCGATGGAATAGATGTGATCTTTGTATCGGGCAAACATTCCGGCGTCAGCTTCCCGGTGCAGGGGCATTTCCACCAAGATGTCTATGCGGCTGCCAGCCTGTACCGATTCCCAATACCGGTTGTGGTAAACTTCTTTCTCCCCGCAAAATGCGGAAAATACCGGCTGGAGCTTCCCCTGCATGGGGGTTCCAACGGTGTCCGGCAGCTGGAGGATGTCAATGGGAGTATCGTAGATCATGGCAAATCCTCCAGCTCTGTCAGAGCATCATCTACCTGGCGGTTGCGGATTTCGTCGCGCAGCATCTGGGGCATTGCAAGGCCCTCCGTGCGCTTGCGATACAGCCAGGCAGCATACATGGACAAAAACACATCGTCATCCACATTCCCGGCCACCAGAGCAATTTTTGCCCGGGCGATCCTGGCAGCTGCAGAGTCCAGGACGCTGGACAGATATGTCTCCAGGGCCGCTGGGATCGCGGAATCAAAGTAGCCCAGATCCGCTTTCATCAAGGCAAGCGCTGTCAAATTTGTTGCCATTAGCTTCTCCTTTCAAGGGGAAAAGGCTGGCAGCGGGCCAGCCTGATTATGTTTGAGGTGTACTCTGCTGGGAAGCAGCTGCTGCAGAGTAAAAAGTGGTGATAAAGCTCTCAGCCAGCTGCATGCTATCGAAGTCCTGCCGTGTACGCCAGTTACCGGTGTTATCCTCCAGGACTTTGAAGGAGACAGCATTATTTTTGGGAGACAATTCGCCGGACTTCTTGGTATCTGCTTCCTGCTTTTCAGAGGACGGCATGGCGCAGACCTTATGGAAGCAGCTGGCTCGGTAGACTGTTTTCTTCTCCTTGGTCAAAATCGGCTCAATGAAGGCATAGCCGCCATTGGGCGGGGCATCTTCGGAGCTGCTGACCTCGCCATTTTCTGCATCGTAGGTGTGGCCATACAGTTTGGAGTTTGTTTCCAGATCGGACATGGTGGTTTCCACATCCAGCTGACCGTTGACAAACTTTTCAATCTCCACCTGGGTGATATCATCACCGGGGATGGAGGCGGAAGCGGTGGTAACAGTCAGGTACCCTTTAACCGCAGCACCCATATCCAATTTTTCGGAATAAGTCGGCTTTGCGCTGTCCGGTTCGGTGGCGATGGGGAAAAACCAGCTCCGGCGCATACCGATGGGTACTTTAACCGTAGATTTTGTTGCAGCCATAATACAATCCTTTCCTTATGTTCTGATTGGGGGCGGAAACCGCCCCCGGTTGGGTATGGATTAACCGGCAGTCTTGGCAGTCACCACCACGAAACCGTTTTTCACGGTGACATCCGTAGCGGACATAACTTCACCCCGGATGGTGAGCAGACCCTCGCCGAACTTGTAACCCTCGTTGACGTTGACTTCCACGCCGCCCCACAGGCCCATTTCCAGGCACTGGGGATTGCCGTAGACCATGGTCTTCTTGGCAGACCCGTTGAGGGTAGCGGTTGCAAGGGAGGTGATGTTCTTATTCAGGCAGTAACGGCAGCTCAGACCGTTGTTGTCCTTGATGGTACCCAGAGAGGGGTTGGCAGTGTCAGGAGTGATAGAGTAGACCGGCAGAAACTCATTGGTGCCACGGACAGCGGCAAACGCCTTGAGGTCGTTCTTGTTCAGCATCAGGTATGCCACGCCGTCCACGCCTTCGTCGCCGCCGTAGGACAGAATGATGTCGCTGAGCAGGGTCGGGGTAAATAGTTCCTTGCCGGTTGCAGCAGTCAGGTCCATGGATGTGTTCAGGCTGGACGCAAGCAGGGCAGTCACAGCCTTTTTGCTCAGGATCCGGCGAAGGGCACGGCGGACAGCTTCCTGTACCTTTTCTTCGTACAGGGCCGGGGACTGTTTCCGGATCTCCCGGGAGATGTATGCAATCAAGCCCCCCAGCTTGGGTGTCAGCTCCACAGAGCCGAATGTGGGTTCGGATTCGCTGGGAGCCTGCCCATCGGTAAAATCGGCAGCATCGGGGTCGCTTGCCTCATAGGGCACTTTGTAAGTGGCCATGCCGGTACAGTCGGTGATTTTAATCAGATCGATCAGGCCGGAAATGGTGTTGCCTGCCAGATCGTTAATCTGACCAATACCCGTGGGGCCAACCACGCCAGCAGAACCGGTGGTAACCGCTGCACGCTTCACCAGAGAGCGGGCGTTTTCATACACCATGCGGCCGGTGCGCTGGAATTCTTTGCAGCGCTTGATCCAAGCGGCACCGGAGGTTCTGCGGGATCTGGCTTCACCGGAGCCATCGTTGGAGCCGTCATTATTACCATCGCCGTCTCCGTCACCGGCACCGGCAGCAGCGGCAGCTTCCTCAGCGGCGGCAATCTCCTCCAGAATGGCGTCGCATTCATCCTTGATGGTCTGCAGCCGCTCTTTGGTGGTTTTCTGGCTCTTTTCCAATTCTTCCACAGCGGCAGCGGCGGCACTGATTTCCTCTTCGGTCTTGGCTTTCTCAATCTGGGCGGCCAGCTCACCTTCCCGGGTCTTGAAGGTCACCTGCTTAGCTCTCAGGGTGGTTGCTTCATCCTGGAGGGTCTGCAGCTTCTTTCTAAGCATCATAATTCTCAGCATGTTATTTTTTCATCCTTTCCAACAGATCGTGTTTCCGCCGTTCCAGGCGGGCGGTATGGAGTGCGGCAGCATCGGCACTGCGGGCCTCGACGCTGGTTGCTTCGTAGGCCGGGAAAGTGACAACGCTGATTTCGTAGAGGATCACGTCCCGGATCGTCCAGGTGCACGTCTGGCCGTCGGGGGATACCACATAATCCTCAGCGACAATATCAAAGCCAATGGAGCACTGGCTGACGTCACCCCGCTGGACGCGGGCATATAGGTTCATGGCGTCAGTGTCGTGCTCATTGACTAAGATTTCACCATATAGGCCGATGGCGTCTTCCAGGAGGGTGACGGTTCCGGCAGTGGTCCGGCCCAGGACCAGCCATGTGTTATGGTCGACCAGGGCCCGGACATCCCGGCCCATGCTGGAAGCAAAGGCACCGGGGGCGATTTTCTCAATACAGCCCGGCCACATTTCGTATGGGCTATCAAACACAGCGAAATATCCGGCAATCACCGGGCCGTTTTCGCCGCTGCGGGTTGTAAATTTCACCGGCACAGATCGCGTCTGCCGGATCGTGCGGTCATTGGGTTTCATTGGTGGGTTCCTCCTTCTCGGTTGGTGCAGTCAGCTTGCTCTGGTCACCCAGGCGTGCAGTGGGGATGTAGTTTTCCAGCATGACCAGCTCATCCAGGCCATCCTTGGGCGGCAGGCCGATCCAGTTGCGGGCCTCGTTGCCGGTCATCAGGCCGCTGTCACGCATTGTTTTTGCAATGTTGCTCAGTTCCTGCAGGGAGTAGGCGTACAGCGCCCGTGGGTTGAATCGCCAGTATCGATCCGGAGAAAGCAGCAGCTTCTTGGTCAGCTCCTGCTCGATGATCTTGCAGATCCGCATGAGTGGGCCGGAAATAAAGCGGTTGTATTCGTCTTTGTTGAAGGTTCCCACGCCCAACAGAAACGGCGGAGTTTCATAGACCGTTGCCACCGTCTTTTTGTCCAGCTCCATTCCGTCCTTGATGGCCAGGTCTGTCAGGCTCAGCGGCTTCGCCTGGTGGATCGAGATCAAATCCGCAGGAATGACCAGGGGCTCCTTGGGATCGGTGCGGGTCAAGTAGCTCTTGACAAATTTGCTGCGCTCCTTGGAATCCGAAAAAGCCGAATCCGAATTGACCGCAAAGATCAGCGGAGGCTTGTACTCGCTGGACATGTAAGAGGTCTTGGTCTGGGCGGTCTGGATGATGGAATCCACAACCTGCTGCAGCTGAATTTCCGGGCCGATGCCCTTCCAGGGATAGTCCGGATCCGGCCGGAAGCGAAAGTGCAGGATACTGTCGGCATCGTAATCAATGTCCTTGTATCGTGCGTAGTAGGTTTCGCTGTCGGTGGGCCGGTACAGCGTGGCACCAGGTGCAGGCGTGAGATCCGTAATCAGGCCACCAGCGGTCCGAGGAATCACCACGGCTTCGCCTTCGGTGAGCATGGTTTCCACGATCCACTGCATCCAGGTGCTGCGGGTTCCCAGCGTCCAGGGATCAATGTCGATTTTCCGGGACAGCTGATCCCGCACCCGGACATCCCCCTTTTTGGTGTTCTCCATCAGATGCAAGGGCATGGAGGCAATCAGCCCGGCGATGATCCCAACGGCTGCGGACACTTCCGGGGCATCGCTGAGCAGGTGGTATCCCGGTACCGTCACCACCCCCGGGGAATTGATGGTAATAGCAGACACACTTGTGGGACTGGCCCGTGTGCTGCGTTTCAAAAAGTCAAATATCGCCATCCGATGTGGCTCCTTTCTGCGTGTCCGAATCGGACACAAACCATGCCGCCATGGCGGCGTTCTTTCCGGTCTCCACCAACATCCGGATGGTGGCAAAGACGCTGGCGTCAAATACGTCAATGCGGGCGTTGGGTGATACTTTGTCGTACATCACCACGTCATCGGTCTTTTCCTGGCCCCGGACATTCTGGATGCAGTAGGCAAAGGGTTCTGCGTGACAGTAGTACAGGCAGCCGACCTTTGCTTTGTGCTCGATGTATCGCAGGCCCTCACTCTTGGCAATGGACAGCTGGGGCTGGTCAACCACCGGGAAACGGGCCTTTTTCATGGCGGTGTAGTACGGGCGGGCAAATTTTCGGTCATGGCCAACCTTGCGGATATTGAATCCGGCTTTCTTCCATGCCTGGAACTGCTTCACCGGCTCCGTGGGGTCCATGGACGGTTCGTTTGGCATATCCAACCACCCGTCATCCTTCCAGCCAAACAGGGGGATACAGTCCTTGTCCGCCTTCTCAGCAGCCGCCACAACCGGGAACCAGCAGTGAGGGATAATCACCAGCACATCTTCCTTTGGCGTCCAGTCTTTGGTTGCTGCGGCCTTGGCGGGGATCTCCCCCACGATGGCAGCGGCGGTCAAATCGTGGAGTTTGGACAGGTCAGCGCCGCCATACCAAGCTTTCACCAGCTTGGCCAGCTGGGCCGGGGTGAAGTCATAACGGCTATCAGAGCGGGTAAATTCGTCGATGTTAAACCAGGCTTTGAAGGAGCTGACAAACCGGTTCAGCGACCGGGTGATAAACTCCTTTCGCATCTGGGGGTCATTCTTGGCCTGTAGAGCAGCAGCCTCCATTTCCTCAGGCCGGATGGTTACGCCCCAGTTTGGATTTGCCTGCTTCCAGGAAATCGGGTTCAGGTAGTCCACTTCTCCGGTCTGGGGGTCCTCATCGGCACGGGCGATAAAGGCGAAGATACGGTCAGCATCGGCACCGGTGATTTCGCCCCGGACAATCTTGCTGCAGTACTCCACACGCTGGGCGCAGAACCCGGTGCCATCGTCACCGGCGGTGGTGGTTGCCAGGATCAGCTTGTTGCCGTAGGCCTTGGTAGCGTCTTTCAGGCGGCCGTAAGGGATGGAGTTCTTGTACAACTCCAATTCGTCCAGGTGTACGATATTGGCGTTGAAGGCGTCGAAGATATCCGGCTTGTAGGCCAGGGCCTCGAAGGAGATCTGCCCATTCCAGATGGCACCGGAAAAACTGTGGCCCAGGGAGCTGTCCAGCACCCGCAGTCCGTGGACGGTATCTTCTGTCACCGTCAGGCCCAGGCGGTGGAGGTTGTAGCTGAGAAAGCCAAAGCCTTCCATGTTCTGTTTCAGCGATCCGGCAACGGTCTTTATTTTGCTGAAAGAGGCGCTGTACCACAGGCCCAGCACCCAGCACAGAGCTGTGGCAAAGGGGGTCTTGCCGTTTTTCCGGGCCAGCATCAGCAGCACTTCCTGATATCTCCGGATCACCGTACCCGGAAGGAAGAAACCGCAGACGTTGTAGATGATGAATATCTGGAAGTCGCCCAGAAGGAACGGCGTGCCTCTCAGGGGCCTTCCGTACAGATCCTCTCCCTGCTGATGGCAGAAAAGCGTCTGGATTGCCTCAATGCAGAACTCTGCAAGCTCTGTCCGAAATTCCCACCGGGGATCCTCCAGATCTGCCAGGAACCGTCGGCAGGCCGCCCGAATGTCCTGTCCCGCCTCCGGATCTGCCGCAGTCCTCAGCGCATACTGCCGGACAATCTCCTCATGGGGTGCTGCCATTGACTTTTCCCCGAATACCATCCAGCAGGGTGTTCAGTGCCGGATTGCTGGTGCCGACTGGTGCAGCAGCTTCGCTGGAGGGCGGTGCCTGTCTGCGCAGCCGCTGCAATCCCTTGGGGGTTAGGCCCAGAGCGTCCCGGTGGGTCAGGATGTCCCGGCGCTGTTTGGTGATTACTTCGTACAGCGGATCTGTGGCCAGCGGCGCACCGCCGGGCGGGGCCGTGGCCTTCCAGGCTTTCATGGTCCGGCTCAGCTCCCGCTCCAGGATGCACAGGGTATGGATCTCCGCATCAAAGGCCGGGGAGTAAACCCCTAGGTCTATCAGCTGCTGCTTGTACTGCTGCTCTTTGCTCATGGTCTACACCTCCGTGTGCTGCCTGCGTGGTATGTGTCCGCGTCCTGGGCGTATGCGCGGGCGCGTTTTACTTGTGGCCCTTCCCGGATTTTCGCCCCGGAAAATTTTCCGCTGCGTGTGCGTGGAGTTCCCCGCCCAGCTGTAAGCGTCCCTACTTTTCCGCCGAAGGGGTGGGGGGGGTTCGATTTTTCCAGCGCAGACCCGCTGGCGTCAGGTTTCGTGTGTTGCGATCGTGCATAGCGTCATGTGCCTTCCTGCTCAGGCTGACCAGGTTCCACAGGCAGTAGGCGTATTCGGGGTACTCCTCCACCGGCCAGATGTGGTGCACCACCTCGGCAGGTACCGCCCTGCCGTATCTGGCAGATTCCTGGCACCGGTGAGCGTCCCGCCGCAGGGCACGCTGGCGCAGGCGCTGCCATCGCCGGTTGGTGCTGCTGTAGTCAAACTCTGTCATGTCTTGCCCCCAGGAAAACAAAAAGCGCCTGAACCGATGCCCGATGGGCAAAGGCTCAGGCGCAAAGACTCAGGCTCAGAGCTGCGTGTCCGGAAAAACAAAAGCCCGAACCATGACAGCGTTGTCATTGGCTCGGGCTCAAGGCGCAGGCTCAGGCAAGATATTCAAGACGGACTCAACCCCGCAGCGCTTGCACTTGACGGGCAGGTCCTGGACCCTCGTAGTCGGCAGCAGGAAAAGCACTGTGGCTTTGCCGCATGCCGGGCACAGGTAGCGTCTTTTGTTTGTTACCATTTTAGCACACTCGTTTTGGTTTTTCAACTGTTTGGCATCTCCTTTTTTGGGACTCCCCGATTATTATACACTACCCCAAGACCGATATTAGATATTCAGTTGGGTTTGCTCCGGCAGGATCGCCATCATGTGACAGAATCGTCCGTAGCAATTATCGCACTGGGTTTTGTCTGTGATCCAGGCTCCGGCAGGCGGGGAAAGATCGTCGTCCACATCCACATAGCAGTAGCTGTGGGACGGCTTTTTCATATGGACACTGGTTCGCCAGGTTCGGTCCCCGACGTATTTTCGTCCCTGAATCCGGGGTTCTTTGGTCAGGTACTTGGCCCAGCGCTCCGCACCGTCACCGCCGAATGCCTCAAAGTCCACATTGTCGCCGTACTTCCAAAGCTTTCGGATGATGTCATAATCATTGCCGGAGCTGTTGATAATCAAATGGTGGTGAAACCGGCCGCCTGTATGGTACCCCTCCGTGGTCCGGACATAGACCAGATCCGTCCCCGTCTCCCGACGATGTGCCCGCAGCGCGCGGATAAAATTGGACAGGCGTCTGTCCGCATCTTCACGCCGGGCTGGAAGATCCGCATCCCGATAGGTAAGAGTTACCACCAGATCTTTGCTAGTAAAGTTTGCTGCCAAAGTCAGCATCAGCTTTTGCCAGGACAGTTTGGCATTGAGGGCTTCCCGGGCAGGCGTAGAGATCATGGCCTTTGCCTCCCGTTTGGCACTTTGATTTCCTCCACGGATGGCGGTGTACTGCACCGCCATCCATAACCGGCCCGCCTGGATGATCTTCCGCCGCGCCTTAGCCATGGGCAGGCCTCCGGAAGAAAATTATGTAACCATCCCGATCATAGGGAAGCACATTGACCAGATCGTACCTATTGCGGTTGATTTGATCCAGCACGCACCGGATGCCTGAAACGCTCCAGGCAATTTCAAAATCATAGAGAAAGCCGCCAGAAGTGGGTCGGAACTTAATCCAATGTTCAGTTATTTTGGGTTCTTCCATAGTCGTCTCCTTTCGGGGTGTACTTGCTACAATAATCATCCGCCAGCACCACGCTGATAGCGTCCCGGTCGCTGTCAATACATTGGATATCCCAGCCCCGGCCGTTGGTGCACATCCGTTCCGCCGGGGTAAAGAATTGCTGATACTCTGCGGGGATGGGTTCACAGTGCCGACAGCTGCGGCAGGTTGGATGGCGTTCCGGCTCCGGGCGGTCATGTTCGATGTACAGAAGCAGCCCTACAATCAGCACTTGCAAAATAAGGGATGCCCAAGATAAAGCCTCCAATGATATCAGCCTCCTTTCCCATTTTTGGCGTCGTTTTTGAAGAACCACTTACCCAAGTACTTCGTTCTGAATTCCGGTGTCTGATTACGGTTATTGACATCTTCTTCGGATAACTCACAAAAATAAATTGTTGCGTCCAGACCATTAAGTCTGCTTTTGTCCAGCCAGATTAGCTTCAATCGATCTCGCACCAGCTTGTCCACCATCATGCCCGGCTCATGGTACCCGGCCAGATCCGCAAGGCGGCGCAGGTTGTAGGCCGTCTGAGCTGTGACAAGGATGGAGATCCGGCGCTTATTTTTGTCCTTCATCGTTCTTCTCCTTGCTCCAGATCTTGTATCCGGTTGGTGCGATTTCCAGAACAGGGACGTCACAGAAATCCTCTCCATCCACGCCGACCAAAAGCACGGGGCCGAAAAAAGGCACGCCGTTTATCAATCCCATATATGGAAGATCCATCAGCAGGCATTCTTCGTTGCAGATCACACAGAAATCAGAACCAATAGGCACAGCTTCAATGTGCCCGCCAACCTGTTTCTGTAATGCTTCCAGGGTGTTTTCAATTTCAATCTGCTCAGGCAGAGCGCCCGGCACGAAGCGAATGGCTTTCATTGTTTTCCTCCCTTTCTCTCTTTTCCTTCCACCACTATCTGGTACCCATCCGCCAACAGTTGCTTGCGCTGGGCGGGAGTGGGAAGGGTTTCCCGGGGGCCGTGACACAAGGTCACGGGTCCCCGTTTTACTGACCAATAATGATCTGACTGTGGCTTCATTTTCCATCCACCTTTCCGGAAATCCGATCAACCGCCGCACGGATAATGGCGCAGCCATGGGTGCTGCAATGATCCGCATACCCACAACCCAGGCAGGCCAGGCTGCCGGTTTCCACTTTCAGCTGCTTCAAGGCAGCTATCAATTCGTTATCCTTCATCTCCACGCCTCTCTTTCAGTGCAGCTTCGGCGGCTTCCTGGGAAAAGAACACAGTATTTCCAACTGCATTTTCCACAATATCAATTCCGCTTTTTGTACTGTAGCCACAAAACAAGTTTTCATCTCGATCAAAGCAGAGCCATGCATCAACAATATAATCTTTGATAATACCGTTATCTCTCAAAATCCATACCGGATTCTTACCTTTTGGAGTCAGGGCAAGCTTTTTGTTCAGAATTAAGCATCTACCATCTTTGTCAGCCTCTGCCAGCTCCCGCAGCCGGTCCAGGTTGTAATTTTCTCCGAGGATATCGTAAACATCAGCCAGCGCATCAAAAATTTCTTTCAGTCCATTCCATGTTTTCTTATCCAAATCAATGGCAAAATCCAGATCAAATTTACATGGCACTGCCGTATTACTACCGACCCGAATAACCAAACGCTCCATTACACCTTACTCCTTCATGTAGACAGTCCCGTCTTGTTCGACAACAATTTTATCGTCATCAAACGCTGTTTCACAATCTGTACAAAAAGCCGTCAGACAATTTAGCTCCCCGGCGCTTGACACTCTATAGCGGTTACTAAGCTTCCCTTTTTTCGTTATTCTGTAGGTGCGGGAAAAGGAATAGTAGAAATCTATCTCCAGATTACCCCCGCACCTGGGGCAGCATGTGACAGGAACCCAAGATGCCATCTACTCCACCTCCGGCATATCCGTCCACAGCAGGATTTCCGCCCCCATGTCTTCCAAAGGCGTCCCGTCTTCCCACCAGGAGATTCCATCCCAATGCACGGTGGCGACACATGTACTGCACTCCGGAGAATACCGCACCAAAACCACATAATCCCCGATGTTCCAGGGCTTTCCAGTGTGCCATGGGGTGGCCTGCTCTGGGTAAGAGCTGCGGCCCAGCAGGTAATCCGTGGAGCAGTGGAGCAGATCCGCAACGGCGCAGAGAGCCGTCGCATTGCTCGTGTTAAACCCGTAGTGGAACGGAAGGCTGTCAGTTGCTGATATGCCATTTCCGGCCTCCAGATTCTTTTCCTTCTCCTCATCTGATTTTCCATAAAAGATTTTGCCAGCCTTATACAGCTGTTCCACGGAGATTCCATGTTTCTTCCGGAGCTGACCGATCCGGGAATACACCCCCTGTATGTACTCGATCGCCGGGCGGTTCTTTTTTTCTTTCTCTGCCTCTTCCGCCTGCTTTTCTGCCTTGGCCTGGGCTTTCAGTTCCTGCTTTTTCCCGTATGCATATCTGCAGGCAGCACCGCAGGTTTTCAGGTAAACACATTCCAGGCAACATCCGGTGCAGGGCGTGGAGTATGCTCCCGCACCTGCGATCTTTCGGATCATATTTGCTCGGTTTTCACAAAGGCCGTGGGACTGACTGCATTCCATTTCAGAGATGCGCTGGAACGCCGCAGATTTCATCTTGACATCCTCCGTATAGAAGTGCCGGAAATCTTTTATGTTCGCTCCCCAGAATATCCTTTGCCATTCAACCGGCATTTTGGCCAGCTCATAGGCTGTAGACTCATTCAATTTGCCGGACTGAAAAGCAGGCTGACATTCCTCCGCCAGATTTTCCCGGATGACTTTCAGCCGGGCCAGTTTGGAGGTGCTGACCTGTACCGCCTTGGCTACATGATCCCGCATCCGGCCTGGGAATTCATATCCTTCCTCCTGAAGTTTGTATAACAGCTTTTCCACCTGCTCCGCTTGCTGGCTGATTTCAGCAGAGGTCATGGCCCGGGTGTTGGCGTTTGCGTAGATCAGGCGCAGCTGCTGCAAGGCCGGGGAAACGGAATCCCGCTCCACGATGCAGGGCACCTCCCGCCATTTTTCCTCATTCTCCTTGGCCAGAATTTCCACAGCTGCCCGGCGACGGTGGCCGGATACGATGATGTACTTGCCGCCCCCGGCAGGATCAGGCCGGACCCGAAGGGGCTGCTGCAATCCGCAGGTGGCAATGTTGTCCGCCAGTTCGTCCAGGTGGCTGAGCTGGTAGAAGTTATTGGGATCACTTTGCAGATCCACCAGAGGGATGTATTCGATTTGCTCCCGTCCGGTGTCCGAATCGGACACACTGGCCAGCATGGCCCCCAAGTCAAATCCTGCCATTACCGCACCCCCTTGACATACTCAGCGACAAACCGCCGATAATCCACACCGGCACCGCTGTTAGGGCTGGTCACCAGCAGCGGATCCTGCCGGAATGTCATATCGTCCACCTTGTCCGACCGGCGGATGTGATGAAACACCGGCAAGCCTGCCTGGCGAAGCTGGGCTTCGGCATCGGTGATCTGCGGGTTTCGGTACCACATGGTGGGCAGGCATCCGGCCAGCCGGAGTTTTGGATTGATCTGCCGCATATTTTTAATCTGGCGCATCAGGTTTCCCATACCCCGCAGGGAAAAGGCATCCAGCTTGATGGGAATAATCACATCATCGGCAGCGATCAGAGCCGCAGCGGATGCAGCATTGAATGCGGGTGGGCAGTCGATCAAGATGTAGTCATACAGGCCAGCAACCACCTCTGTCAAAGCGCGCAGGATATTAGCGTTGGCGGTACCCAGTTTCACCTGGCTCAGATCCATGTCCATCAGGCTTTCGTCACCGGGCAGGATGTCCACATTTGGGAATCGGGTATGCTGGATACAGTCTGTCGCCAGAATCACAGGGTCTGTGTTGCCTTTTGCATGGCGCAGCAGTCCGGCCAGATTGCCGTCTGTTGGGTCAGCGCCGAAAAACTCGGTGGTATTGCACTGGCTATCCGCATCGATCAGCAGCACTCGGCTCTGGTAGTCCCGGGCCAGGATGGCTGCCATATTCACGGCGGTGGTGGTCTTTGCCACGCCGCCCTTTAAGTTCAAAATTGCAGTTGTTCGCATTTGATTTCCCTCTTTCTTTATTTGTCAAATGGCACTGGTGTATTCTCCGGCAGAATCTGCATCTGGTTGGGATCAGCCTGCTGGTGGGCCTTGCGCTTGGCCTTTTTACCGTCTGCCACCATCTGGCCCAGGACATCCCCGGATCGGTTGGCTTTGGAAAAGGTCTGGTGCTTGCCATCAAAGGCAAGCATAACCTTGGGACAGATGCCCTCTTTGTTCTTGGCAACGTGCAGAATCCGGTTGCCGCTGGGATCGTCTTTCTTTTCCAGGGACAGGATCATCACCATGTCCGCGTCCTGCTCAATCTGGCCGGATTCCCGGAGGTCTGACATAGAGGGTGCGCCCTCTTTTTTTCGGGCCAGCTGGGACAGTGCTACCACCGTAACCCCCATGGACTGGGCCAGAGTGTGCAGGGCAATGGAGATAGACGTGACCTGCGCTGTCCGGTTATCCCCCGAAGCTGCCAGCAGCTGCAAGTAGTCGATAAAAATAATCTGGTAGCCACGCATCATGGTGACTGCCCGGACATCCGCCGGTGTCATGCCTGCCGCCGGGATCAGCTCCAGGTTTCGGGCTGTGATTTCCGGATTCATACCGCAGACCTTGTCCCACTCCGCCTGAGACAGCACATTGCGCTTGATGACTTCCATGTTGATCTGCGCTGCCGCTGCCATTTGCCGGTCAAAGAGCTTTTCACTGGAAGTCTCCAGGCTAAAAAATCCGACCTTGTACTGCTTGGCCCAATGCCAAGCGCATTGCAGCGCCCAAGCGGATTTACCGGTGGAAGGAGATCCAGCGATGATAAAGAAATCTCCCAGTTCTCCGTAGATCTGATCGTTCAACTCCGGTACAGGCCAGGTCAGATATTCCGGCTTTTTGGTATGCCGCTGCATAAACGACGACAGAGCATCAGCCATGGTGGTAATTTTCAAGTTTAGCTTGTCTGCCATCAGGCCGCTGGCCTTCTCCAGCAAGGGCCGAAGTTTTTCGCTGGTGTCTGCCACCGCCATTTTTTGCGCAAGCTCCCGAACCGCAGCCACCCGGGACTGCTCCCGGCATAGGGTTATGTAGGCGTCAATGTTTGCGGCGGTGGGCGTGATCTGCATCAGCTGCACCAGGAAGTCCCGGTAATTCGGCCCAAGCGCACCGGATACAGACACCGGATCAATGGCAGCGCCGGATAAAAACAGTTTTTTGATTGCCAGGAATACCGTCCGGCAGGTACCGGAATAGTCCTGCTCAGAAGTTCCGGACATGACCCTTGGCGCAACCTCTGGGGAGATCAGCACGGAGCCAAGCACGCTGTACTGGGCGTCCAGCCACTTTTCGTCTACGGTTACAGCCATACTTCGTCCTTTCTGGTCTCCGGATCAGTCTGACGGTCACCGCCAATGGGATAGACTGACCGCCATCCGGCGGTGGTTGCCCGCTCCAGCATGTCAATCATCACGGCAGGATCGCCCTTGGAGTAACGCATTAGACGGTTAGTCAATGCGGTAAGCGCTGCCTGGGTGCGACCCGGCTCGGACTTTGTCCCTCTGGGTTCATAGAATCCAACCAGAGCCAGGTACAGGCCATTCTTGGTACTCGCCGTCCAATTCTCCCCGGCAATGGAAACAATCCACTGCGTCAGCCGTGTATGGATTTCCTCTTCCGTCAGCTGCGGAAGTTTCCTGCCTTTTTTCTTTTTATTTTCTTTTTCTATATTGGTAATACTTGTATTGGTATCTTTAACATTTTTATCAATACCCTCCCCACAATTTTGTTGGGAGGTGGTAACAATATTGTTAAGTGGCTGTGCGTCCGGTACGGACACTTTCAGATAGATCTTCCGGCGGACAATCTGACCGGATCTGTCCCGATCCAGCTCCCTATGGATGTACCCGGCTTTCTCCAATTTGGTGATAAGCCGGGCGATAGATTCAGGGGTACAGCGGTAAATGTCCGCAAAATATTGATTCCCGGCGAAGCAGAAGCCATCTGCTCCGATCAGGGCGGAGATTTCGCCGTACAGCAGTTTTGCATTGGCTGGCAGCTGGTCATCATAGCGCACATCCGCCGGGATGACGGCATAGTAAGCCGGTCTTGACACCGGCTCTTGTTCTTGGTATAATTGTTCCATAGGTAAATATCCTTTCTAAGGATTTGCGGCGGTGCTGGCAGGCATCGCCGTCTTTTTTGTTGCCCCGGGTCACCCCGGGGCCTTTTCATCCTTGCACGCCAAAAGTCCAAATGCATACAAAAATTTTTATTTTGCCGTCTGTTCCGGCTGTCAGATTCTTGAAAGTTGGGCAGATCCGAATGTTTGCTAACTTCGCAGCACTAAGTAAACCCGCTGGTGTACCAGGGGATACCGTGCCGCCTGAGCTTGGTAACCCTGGGCCCGAATCTGCAAGGCCGGGGCAGATCGTCCTTGCGTTTGAATATTACCGTGAGGTTTTTGAGGAAATCATCCATTGTTGCGCTGATTTCGGAGAAATAGCGGTTGAACGCCTCAATGAGTTTTCGGTATGCGTGTAGGACATAAGGAAGGCGGCCCACATTCTGAGCAATCAAAGCCTGAGTGAAATCTTCACCCATTGCATCCGCTACAACGTCAAAATCATCTAAAACATCTGATAGGTAATCGCAGCTATCCAACTTTCCACCTCCTTCCCTTTGGGAATGGTGATATATTATGTCCCCTTGCGGGGTAGTACCGGGTTACCCGCCGGCACGGGGCGGTCTTTGCCAGCTGTCATTAGGAAGCAATCGTCGGCGCTCTGCCCACGCCGTGGAGGGCACGGCGGGAATCGAACCCGCACACCCCAGCTGTGCTTGCCGGAGCTGCTCCGTAGCCATGCCCATATTGGCACCCCTGCCGCACTACCGCCAGGGGTGCTATTTAGTTTTTGGGGAGGCCGGAATCGAACCGGCCTTCTGATGCAGCGCATCGCTCCTACCGAAAGAGGTAACGGTACCAGGACCCCTTATCTTCTAGCGGATCAGGCGCAGTTCTCCCCCTGCTCCTTCGGAACCGCAGTCATCGTAACCTTTACTCCATACTTGTCGGACAAAATCTCCGACATGACTTCCATCAATCGTTGAACATCAAACATACGCTTCTCCCCTTTTCAGGATCATTAGCTTTCTTCCAGGACTTGCATACCGATAGTGTTAAATAGGTTAAACACTATCGGTATAAAAAATCTGGTCAACACTTACGCCAAGGGCTTTGGCGATGTTTGCCAGTGTCTTTGATGTGGTATTGGTCTTTCCGTTCTCCAAAGCAGAAATAATGCTACGACTCACACCACTTTTTTGGGACAATTCTTCCTGGGAAATGTTCTTTGCTTCCCGAACTTCTCTAATTTTATAGCCCATTGTGCCACCTCCTTACAGAGTGTTTAATTGATTACACAGTCATAATACACAGGTGCGTCGAGTTTGTCAAGGGGGTAACGAAATATTGTTTAATTTATTTTACAATGGTAGGTTGACAATGCTGTTTTCTCTATGTATAATAAATTAAACATTTTCAAAGGAGACTTGCAA
>DVGO01000077.1 GCA_018712645.1 Candidatus Faecousia faecavium
GAGGCTCTAACCAACTGAGCTAAAGGCCCATATAGGTCGCGGGTGCTTAACACCATCACGACGCATATTATAGCACCGCTCCGGGCGTCTGTCAAGCAAATTCTTTCCGGTTGAGGAAGATTTTCGCCACACCCTTCTCCGGCTGCACCGGGCAGCCGGAGAAGGGAAGCAGCCATTACTGCTTGTCCTTGGCAATAATCAGGGAGAAATATCCGGCATCTTCCGGAATTTCCTCGGCGCTGTGGAACACCCGCTCCGTGGGCATGCCGCAGTTTTCCACCATGCTGACGTCCATATCCGCCTGGATCAGCTGGCTGCGTACCTTGCCCATTTTGGAACCGGCTTTCATCAGTACCTTCACACCGGGCATGGTCAGCGCACTTTCGATCCCGTGGGAAGAGGGAACAATGTGCAGCATCTGACTGCCCTCCGCCAGGGAGATGTTCAGTTTGGCGGCAACGGCGCAGAAAGAGGGGATTCCGCTGACGATTTCCGTGGGATAACCGTCATCGGCCACCATTTTGTGGACATACATATAGGTTGCGTATACGGTAGGGTCACCCAGGGTGATGAAGGCGACATGCTTTCCCTGATCCAGCTGGGCCTCAATCTGATCGGCGGCGGCACGGTGACTGGCGCGCCACTGGGCTCTGTCGTGGGTCATGGGCATCCGCACCACCAGCTTGGGCTTGCTTTCCAGATCCGGATAGGCCTGGACGGCAATTTTATAAGCGGTGCTTTCTCCCTTGTCGGCATCCGGCACCACCAGAAGATCACACGCCTGCAATTTCTTTATGGCCTTCAGGGTCATCAGCTCCGGGTCGCCGGGGCCGACACCGATTCCGGTCAACATTGCGCTCATGGTAACACTCCTTTGATTTCAGCAATTTCTGCCCAAATTATACCAAAGGTTTCTTCCTGCGTCAACGATGGGAAATTTTCTGTTGAAATATTCAATATACGACGAATATTATGCATACACAATTAAGAAATAAACGGTATATTTTCTGCGTGTATTTGAATATTCCTTGGTTAAATGTATATTATTGTGCAGTATTACCGATAGAAACAGGGAATAAAATGGAAAAGTTGTAACGTTGACCCATTGACGATATGCAGTGCTGAGAGTATAATTTATTCATCAAATCCAGTTTGGATGGATTTGAAAATGAAATGAGGAGTGTAAGAAAAATGAAAAAGTTTTTTGCGATTGCTTTGAGCTGCCTGCTGGTTGTGGGCATGTTCGCTGGCTGCGGCAATTCCGCTGCAGAAGAGACCACTGTCGCTGCTGTTGAAACCACCGCTGCTGCCGAGGCCACGGCTGCCGCTGCTGAGACCACTGCCGCTACCGAGGCTGCTGAAACTGCTGCTGAGGTTTCTACCATTGAGGACGGCGTGCTGATTATGGCTACCAATGCTGCTTTCCCTCCCTACGAGATGGTTGCTGATGACGGCTCCATCGAGGGCATTGACGCAGAAGTTGCCGGCGCCATTGCAGAAAAGCTGGGCCTGAAGCTGGAAATCGACGACATGGACTTTGACGCTGCACTGCTGGCTGTTCAGCAGGGTAAGGCCGACATCGTCATGGCTGGCGTTTCCGTTACGGAAGATCGTCTGATGGTGATGAACTTCTCTGACACCTACGCCACCGGCATCCAGTCTGTTATTGTCAAGGAAGGCTCCGACGTGACCATGGATAACCTGGGCGAGAAGATGATCGGCACCCAGCGTGGCACCACCGGCTACATCTACGCTTCCGGTGACTACGGCGAAGATCATGTTACCGCTTACGACAACGGCGCCAGCGCTGTGCAGGCTCTGATGAACGGCCAGGTTGACTGCGTCATCATCGACAACGCCCCCGCTCAGGAGTTCGTGGCTGCCAACTCCGGCCTGACCCTGCTGGATGGCGCCTGGGTGGAAGAGGAGTACGCCATTGGCCTGAACAAGGACAACGCTGGCCTGCTGGAGGCTGTGAACCAGGCTTTGGCTGAGCTGATTGCTGACGGCACTGTTCAGTCCATCGTGGACAAGTACATCTCCGCTGAATAAGCGTTTTCGTCACAGGGGCGGCACTGCCGCCCCCGTTGACGGCATTTTGTTGTGTTCGGAAACCTGCTTTTTGCCTGATACAGAAAGCAGCTTTCTGCATATAACGCAAAAACATAGAAAAGGAGTGAGTCTGTGGCACAATATGAGGCATGGAAAGAGCTGCTGCGGCAGGGGGGCGATGTTTCTTTCTGGCAGGAGTTTTATGTAAAGTTTTATCAGGCATTTATTGAAGGTGACCGCTGGCGGCAGTACCTCCAGGGTGTAGGCACCACGCTGCTGGTTACGGCTCTGGCATTGGCATTGGGTGTTATTTTGGGTATTCTGGTGGCCACCATCCGTACCTCTCACGACCAGCAGCGCATTGGGCACCGCAATCCTGTGCTGGGTCTGCTGAACGCGGTGTGTCAGGTCTATGTGACCATTATCCGGGGCACCCCTATGATGGTCCAGCTGCTGATTATGGGATTTGTTATTTTTTCCTCTTCCCGTAACTACACCATGGTGGGCGCGCTGACCCTGGGCATCAACTCCGGCGCTTACGTTTCCGAAATCATCCGGGGCGGCCTGATGGCACTGGACCCCGGTCAGGCGGAAGCAGGCAGAAGCCTGGGATTGAACTATGTGGACACCATGCGCTTTATTGTCATTCCCCAGGCCTTCAAGGCAATTCTGCCTTCCTTGGGCAATGAGTTTATTGTGCTGCTGAAAGACACCTCCCTGATCAACGTCATCGGCGGTAAGGAAATGGTGTATGCCGCTCAGGCCATTTACGGCAGAACCTACGAGCAGATGTTCCCCCTGGTGGGCGTGGCCTGTATGTACCTGGTAATGGTGATCATCTTTACCTGGCTGCTGGGCATTTTGGAAAGGAGGCTGCGTCAGAGTGATAGACGTTAAACATTTGAGCAAATCCTTTGGCGACCATCAGGTGCTCAAGGATATTTCCGAGCACATCTACCCTGGTGATAAAGTGGTCATTATCGGACCCTCCGGCTCCGGCAAGTCCACCTTCCTTCGCAGCCTGAACCTGCTGGAACTGCCCACGGAAGGCAGCATCACTTTTGACGGTGTGGAGATTACTGACCCGAAAACCGATATCGATCAGGTTCGGCGGAAAATGGGCATGGTATTCCAGCACTTCAACCTCTTCCCCAATATGACCATCAAGCGCAACATCACCCTGGCGCCGGTGCGTACCGGGCTGATGAGCCAGGCTCAGGCCGATGAACTGGCAATGCAGCTGCTGCGCCGGGTTGGCCTGGAAGAAAAGGCCAATGCCTATCCCAACCAGCTCTCCGGTGGCCAGAAGCAGCGAATCGCCATTGTCCGGGCGCTGGCCATGAACCCCAAGGTCATGCTCTTTGACGAACCCACCTCCGCATTGGACCCGGAAATGGTTGGCGAGGTGCTCAGTGTTATGAAGGAACTGGCTGCCGACGGTATGACCATGGTGGTGGTTACCCACGAGATGGGCTTTGCCCGGGAAGTGGGCAGCCGGATCTTGTTCATGGACGAAGGCAGAATCGTGGAGCAGGGCACTCCGGAAGAAGTGTTCGGCAATCCCCAGAATCCCCGGCTGAAGGATTTTCTGTCCAAAGTTTTATAATTTCTTAAGTTTTTCCTCCGAATGCTTAAATTGCATTCGGAGGAATTGCGTTTTTCTCCTGCATATGCTACAATGGCCCCACATTTTCAGTAAACCAGCTTTCAGGAGGTGAACGCCATGCAGCAGAAGTATCTGTATGTTTTGTTTTCCGCGACCCCATACCGGATGGGACAGTGGATTCGCCGGGTGACCGGGGAACCCTATAATCATGTGGCGTTGGCCACGGAAGAGAATTTAAGCGCCATGTACGCTTTTGCCCGCCGGTATTACCACACGCCTTTTTACGGCGGATTTGTACAGGAGCGCCCCTGCCGTTACCGGCATAACGGGGTTACGGCCCAGGTGCGGATTTACCGTCTTCCCCTGACCAGCCGGCAGTGGGATATCCTGCAGGAGCGGCTTCGTACCATGCAGTCCCAGCCCCAGCGATATCTGTACAACCATCTTTCTGCCCTGGCGGCGCCGCTGCACCGGAAGGTGCGGGTACGGGATGCCTTTACCTGTGCGGAATTTGCAGTGAGCGTGCTGAGCATGCTGGGCTTTGACTTTGACCCGAACCGGTTTTATACCATCGGCGCCATTGCCCGCCGGCTGGAAGATTACCACATTTATACCGGGGATTTTCCGGAAACCTACCGGGAAGACCCTCAGTTCTTTGCGGAAAAGCCTCTGCGCCACCCCATTGCCGCCAGTACCCAGAGTATTCTGGCCCTGCTGTGGCGCAAGGCCTTTGCCTGAACATGGGAAAATAACAATCGGCAGCGTTTTGCCTTTCCGGCGAAACGCTGCCATGCTTTCCTTGTTACTCCAATACATGCTCCAGACCCATCTGCAAAATGGTTTTCACATGGTCGTCAGCCAGGGAATAGAGAATGTTTTTTCCTTCCCGACGGTATTTGATGAGGTGCATCTGCTTCAGAAGCCGCAGCTGATGAGAAATGGCACTTTGGCTCAGAGACACCGCCTGGGCAATGTCCGTTACGCATAGCTCCTGCTGGGCCAGCAAAGACAGAATCTGCACCCGGGTAGCATCCGCAAAGCCCTTGAATAGCTCCGCAATCTGCTCCATGGTTTCCTTGTTGGGCAATGTCTGCATCCCGGCACCTCCTGTTGTTTTCTCTCATTTTATCCGAATCTGACCAAAGATGCAACCATTTTATTTTTGGGGTTCTGTTGTGAATTTCCAGAAAGGGCAAATACTAGTACAAAAGCTGCCCGACTTGTTGGGAATGAAAGTTATGTCTACCTTTTTTCTCGACAAAAACTTTTAAGTTTTTATGAAAAGCCTTTGCAATCCCGAAAAAGTATGATATAGTATACGGAGTTTAAGATGACTGATTATGCGCAAATGCAAAAGAGGCGATGGATATGAAGGATTTATCGAAACTTTCGGTAGTGCTGCCTTCTCTGGACCCGGACGAAAAGCTGATTGCGGTGGTAGATGGCCTTCTGGAATATGGCTTCACCGATATCATTCTGGTCAATGACGGCAGCAAACCAGAGAATCTGCACTATTTTCAGGATCTGGCGGCCAAACACCCCCAGATTCATTTACTGCACCACGAAGTAAACAAAGGCAAGGGCGCTGCCCTGAAAAACGCCTTCCGCTATTTCCTGGAGAACCGTCCGGAGGGCCTTGGCGTGGTCACCGTGGACGGAGACAACCAGCACCACCCGGAAGATACCCGGGCCTGCTGTGAACATATGCTGGAAACCGGACATACCGTCCTGGGCTGCCGGGATTTTACATTGGAGCATGTCCCCGCCAGAAGCCGGTTTGGCAACCACACCACCTCCGCCATTTTCAAGATCTTTGTGGGTATGACCATTTCCGATACCCAGACGGGACTGCGGGCCATTCCCCGGGATGTGCTGGAAGCCCTGGTGAATGTGGAAGGCGACCGGTTTGAATACGAAACCAACATGCTCCTGGCCTTCAAGACCCAGGGCATTCCCTTTGATGAGGTCAAGATCCGCACAGTTTATATTGAGGAAAACAAAAGTTCCCATTTCCGGGTGATTCACGATTCCTGGCGGATTTACAAGCTGATTCTGGCCCATTTCTTCCGCTATACCATCAGCTCCCTGGTTAGTGCCGTGGTGGACACCCTGAGCTATGCGCTGCTAAGCTGGGCGTTGGCTCCGCTGCTGTGGGGATTTGCCCTGACGGCGGTTTCCGGCGTGGGCGCGAGAACCATTTCTTCATTGCTGAATTTCTTCCTGAATAAGAAGCTGGTGTTCCGGGCCAATGTGGATACCAAACGGGCCATGCTCCGCTACTATGCCCTGGCGCTGCCCCAGATGGCGGCGCAGGTGCTGCTGACCCAGGGAGCTTACGCATTGTTTGCCGTCAGCGACCGCTCCAACGGCCTGCGCACGGTGATTTACGCCCTGGTGATGATTGCCCTGTATTTCCTTAGCTATATGATCCAGCAGCGCTGGGTCTTTGCACCGCAAAAATCCAAATAAGAGGTATGTGTATGAACAAGAAAAATCAAGTTCCGGATCGCGCCCCTCATGCCGTCCAGGGCGCCTCGGGTGGAAAGCAGCCCAAGAAAAAGAAAAGCGGCCTGATGGGCCGGATTGTGCGGCGGTTTTTCCTGCTGCTGTTTACGGTGATTTTGCTGGCCTTTGCAGCGTTGGTTCTGGTGATGAACCTGGTGTTCAACGGCCCGTCTCCCGCAGCCAGAACCCAGCTGACCATGTCCCTGATCGAAGCCAGTGCCACCAAGTGGGTTCCGGCCCTGTTTATTGGTGAGGAAGCGGTGGAGGAGATCCGCGCCAGCGATAAGGGTGCAGAACTGAAAGAAGAGGTGACCGATACTTCCCAGGTGGTCATCAACAAGGATTCTGCCATGACCTCCAACAGCGATGAATGGGAGAAGTACCCCGATGGTATTCGGATTGAAAGCTATTCCGGCGATACCTATAACGCCCACATCATGATCGTGAAGGACCCCTCTCAGGTTTATATGGGTATTTCCACAGAGAAATTCTCCACCAGCATTCCCGGTAAGCGGCTCAATGCGGTCATTGAGGAAGAAGGCGCACTGGCAGCCATCAACGCCGGCGCATTCAACGATGACGGCACCGCCAGCGCTTCCGTGGGCAGCTGCCCTCTGGGTCTGGTTATGTCCGGCGGAAAATGTGTCTGGACCAGCGGTAAGCAGCCCGGTCTGGAAGGTTTTGCCGGATTCAACACCGACAACATTCTGGTGGTTTCCAAGACCAATCTGTCCCAGTCTGAGGCAGAGCAGCTGAACATCCGGGACGGCTGCTGCTTCGGTCCTGCCTTGATTATCAACGGCGAAATTAACGGTGAAGCCTACAACAGCAACTCCGGCCTGAATCCCCGGACTGCCATTGGTCAGAGAGCCGACGGCGCGGTGATTTTTGTCTGCATTGACGGTCGGCAGACCAGCTCCATGGGCGGCACCTATGCCGATATCATCGATATTATGGTGGAATACGGCGCAGTCAATGCCTGCAACATGGACGGCGGTTCCTCTTCCATTATGTATTATCGGGATACCTACGGACGCTACGGCGAAGCCGGTCAGGTGCAGATGATCAACAACTACTCTCTGCTCCAGTCTCAGCCCAGACGTATGCCCAACTACTGGCTTGTTCGGGCTGCAGAGTAAGGAGGTAAGCCATGTACAAAGGAAAATTTGACCAGAAGTCAAAAAATACCACTTCTGATATCCAGGAGCTGATTGCCCAGCGCAATGCGGCCCCCGCTAAGCCCCAGCCCAAAGCCGCTCCAAAAACGGCTCCCCAAAACAGAGCCCACCAGGCTTCCCAGGCTCCGACCCGTCCGGCTTCGGGCAGACCGGCAGCCCCCGCTTCCCGGGAGCAGGCGGCCAGAGCCCAGAGAATGCAGCCCATGCCCCAGTCTGCGCCCCAGAAAAAGAAGAAGGGCCCCCGTACCGGCGGCGTGATCTTCTATACGCTGTATTTCCTGTTCATTCTGGTGTTCTTTGTAGGCACCTATATCGGCCTTACCTGGCTGCATGGCTGGCTGAGCGATTACGAAGCAGCCCAGCCTACCGCCAAGGCCCAGCAGGTGTTTGACCAGTTGTTCACCAACCCGGACTGGAGTGCCTTGTACGAAGCCACCGGCGCTCAGGATTCTCCCTATGAAGGCAAGGAAGAGTTCGTGGCCTTCATGCAGAGCCGGATTGATCCTACTCAGCTGACTTATCTGGAAACCTCCGCCGGTTTGTCCGGAGACAAGAAGTACGAAGTCCGCCTGGGCGAGGAAGTGATTGCCACCTTTACCCTGGTGGACCAGAACACCCAGGCAGACAACGCTCTGGGCGATCTGGGCGCCATTCCCGATTGGCAGCTGGGCAAGGTGGATGTGAAGTTCCAGCGGGAAGGCACCTACCGGATTCAGGTCCTGGAAGGCCATACTGCTTACGTCAATGATGTGGCTCTGGACGAAAGCTTCACCATCCAGAAGGCAACCACCCTGGCTGCCGACTATTTGCCGGAGGGCGTTACCGGATTCCGGATGTGTACTCAGGAGATTACCGGCCTGATGGTCAAGCCCACCGTGACGGTCTTTGACGAAAAGGGTACCCAGATGGAGGTATCCTACAATGAGGAAACCAAGACCTTCGTGGAGAATGTAGACGGCAGCAGCGCCGCCATGACCGATGAGCAGAAGAACGTTGCTCTGGAGGCAGCAAAAACCTACTGCCTGTATATGATCGAGCGGGCTGACCGTACGGACATTGCCAAGTACTTTGACCCCACTTCCGATGTTTATAAGACCATCACCGGCTTGGGTGAATTGTGGATGCAGGGCAATTCTGGTTATGAATTCCAGAATGAATCTGTGAGCGACTTCGCCAGCTACAGTGACTCTCTGTTCTCTGCTCATGTTTCTTTGGACTTGGTAGTGACCCGTACCGACGGAACCAAGAAGGATTATGACTTTGATCAGACCCTGTTCTTCAAGAAGTCTGACACCGGCAAGTGGCAGGCTTATGCCATGACCAACAAGGATGTGTCCCTGCCCAAGGGCCAGGTGCGCCTGACCTTCATGCAGGACGATACGGTACTGGTCAGCAACTTCTATGACACCGATGCCAAGGAAATCGTCACT
>DVGO01000078.1 GCA_018712645.1 Candidatus Faecousia faecavium
TCCGACTTGTCGGATACCACTATTATGAAGGGCATTTTTACCATATTAAACTATTATTTCAGCCCCGGCCGCTGGGCCGCACAGTGGCCGCTGACTACCGCACCAGCGGCCGTTGGGGACCGCAATTTGCATTTTTCACCTTTTCTCAAAATCCGTTATACCAAATTTTTCGCGGGAAAAGCCCGGTGGTTAAAGGACTTTTCTGCATTTTTGGTATAACGGATTTTTTGGTATAATAGTCGCAAGCAGTGTCTGGGTGCTACCCAGCCGGATTTTGCTTGTTGGGACGAATCCCCAATCCCCAAGATCAGCACAGTGTGCTTATCTACACATTATACAAAATGCTTTCCAGTATAGAATTAATGTCATCGTTGGTGGATGTTGGTATAGTTTAGCAAGTGAAAAGATCAGTAGCAGGGTGCTGCGTTTCGCAGTACCCTGCTACTGTTAATCGAGCAGCGTATCTTCGGTAACGATATCGCTGTCATCCATCAACGACATCTGAACATACCGCTCTTCTGTATGTTTAGTCTTACCGGAATATTTCATCAGATAAAATTCAAGAATTTCTCGCAAATCGTCTGGCCACGGGATATTTCGCAGCTCTGACATGTTGTGAGACACAATTTCCATCAAGCGATTCTTTTGCTCATCATTCAGCTTTCGATAAAGAGCCTGCCACGTTGCCGTTGTGCCATCTCCTTCGAAATGAGATCGGAACATAATCAATTCCCGTGGCATGGCAAGAATTTCATAGAACTCGTCCAGATTATTGCCGAAAGCCTTATAGAAGAAACTGGAGCCTGCAGCTACAACGCCTTTGGTCACCTGTAAAATAGCGGAAATTGCACGAACAGATTTCTTACACCAATTAGCGCCGATATATGTGCGGTCGGTCTCACTAATGGGAGAATATTTCATCGGGAAGGAGAAAATCTGGATGCCAAGTTCCTCATTCAACTCAATGTTCACCCGCAGGCGCTCATAGAGATCTTCTGGCTTATCCTTGTAATTAAACAGAATATAGTTAGAAATCTCTTTAATGCCATGACGGTGTGCGGTACGAACGGCTTTGCAATATACATCTTTCAGATGGATGTCATCAAATGCAATGCGTAACGGATGGATTGCAAGCCGGGCCAGCTGTTCCATATTCTCCTCATTGATTTTTCGACCATCAACACCCTGGTTGAAGTCTAAATACCGGGCTTTCTTCGCCTTGCTGCGGTACTTCTCAATAATGGGAGACAGTTCTTCCTCATGATCCAGCATGTATTGCGCATAGTCCTCAGCATCTTCTGCACCAATAACAATCTGGAGGAATTTTTCCAGCATTTCAGCAGATTTGATTCGTTTCTTAAACCCTTCCAGATATGCAGCTATTTTCTTGTCCAGGAAATCTGCACGGTCTCCGTTTTTGTAACGCATCATAACAATATTGTAGGCGCCGGGGTCAGTGTATTTCGCGCCCTGCCCAAAGCCTGCTGCGCAAAGATCATCCACCAAGCTTTTCAAATCTGTTGTGTTCAGAACATTATTATCCAGAAGAAGGAGGTGCTGTTTTGGCCCGTATTTCTCATCTATGGTTCTGATTTGGTCAATGATATTGTTGGTTACATGGAAGCTGGGCTCCAGGATTGGCACAGCACAGAACGAACAATGGTTGGGGCAACCTCTGGTGGTGTAAGCAAAGTAATTATCACCAGCGGGGTACTTATAATCAACCTGCTCTAAAATGTCATAGTCCAGCGGCAATTCATCGACATTGATACCGTTGTCGTCACCGACCACAGAAGTATCTGTGAACAGACCGGTCAGCACATGAGAACGCTCAATACCGGTTGCTTCCGCGATTTTGTCTGGCATGAGGGAGGCCATGATGCCACCGACATTGGGCTGAGATGCGTACTATTTTCAGCAGATAAGGTGTCTACTTTAGATGAATGTTTAACTTCAACCCCTCGATATAGCCATTAGGATAATGGAATGTTCTAGTAGAGAAATCAAATATCGGGTTTCGATCGTGAATAATTCCGTGGTGGTTGGGGCAGAGAATCATGATATTACTGGCGTTGTTATTCATGCTTTTTACAAAGTAATCAATGTGATGTGCATGTATTAGATTTGAACCATATGGTTCACCGATATACTGCCCACAAATCTGGCATCGATAGCCATAGGCAATTTTGAGATCCTGGCAGATAGTCTTTGCCAAATGTCTGACTTTACATATTCTGGTTTGCAGATGGATGCTCGCTGTATCATCGGTGCCATCCAGAAGGCCCTCAGCAGCTTTCTCTCCAAGGAGAACAAGCCCTGCCGTTTCTTCACGGAACTCTGTATTGGGAATGCATTCCAAGAGAAGTTCGCCGGGTATTGTTGTAGAATATATTGCAAGGAATTCCTTTCTCTCTTCCGCTAGGTGGGTAATTCTTCCATTTCCGGTGGACAATTTCTGCGCTGTTATCAAAGAATTAGTATAGGAGAATATCTCTCGGAATTTTGCCGCCATTGGGCTTTTTCTTCCATATCGAATCTGAAGTAAATCTTTGTGATGGGGATACTTTTGTTCGTCGAACTGTATATTAGTCATTACTGCTGGGTATTGTTTCCCATCAACCCAAATATGGATTGGCTGTTTCTGCCCTCGGTTAAGGGTTAACCCAAGTCCTGCAATCAGTTGTTCTTGATACAAAAGAGGAATTGAAAAACCTTCTGTCAGCACTGACTGATCTACTGTCTTGTAGAATACGACCTCTCTGGGCATACTTTCACCCCACTCCTATCCAATTTATTATTTGCGCAGCCTGAGCGGCTGCCGAAGCCCCAATTTTGGTTGAATCTGACGCTTCAACCAAAACTGTAGCTAAGATGGAACCCATTTTTCTACCGCTAGGTGTCCAACTTGAACTTGCAATTTACGTATCGAATATTTCGCTTAACTTAGGCATATCTTGCCTCCATTTCTATCTGAGTATTTCTTTGGGGATATCTGCATCTGAAAATGCGAACACTGAGAACAGGGACAAAATCAACCAATTATGATTATCCTGTTCAAATTCTTCCATTGTGCTTGCTTATTCCCATATAGCGGAATTCGCGTGCCATATTTTTTGCATTTCTTCTTCACGGGTAATGGCTGTCCAAACCGGCGCAAGGAACAGATCTATTCCTGCTATAACGGAAGAGAATTCTACATCTGGATTTCCCAGTGTTCTCAGGAAGTACCGCCATTTGGTCTGCATATCCTCGTCGTCCACCAGAGAAAGCACACGATCAAAGCTATCCTTTTCATAGGTCGTCCCACGATTTTGGAGGGTTTCTTGGATGGCGGTTTGCAGCTTCAGACCATTGAAGTCGAATGTCCGGGACAAATAATAAATGTCGTAAAAATCCTTCATCCGTCCGGTCAGTTCAAACCGCTGCAGGATCGCATCGAATTTCTCGGCGATGGTGCTTTCCAGCGAGTAGGTAAGGATTTCCGGCTTTTCATAGCCCTCAAGCTGGGTCTGAATGTTTCGTCTCTGAGCATTGGGGACAATGACATCCCCCACACCAATATCCACATTAAAGGGGACTCGGACATTCTTGATATAGCCGGTGATCTGGGTGCTGACACCGTGGTATTTCCGCTGGACTGCAATCGGTTCGGCTTTGCCTGCCTTGAAAGTCACAAAATCATTGCCGGTATCCACTGTCAGGATTTCTGCAATGATCTCGTCCATCCTGGCAAGGTCATTATTCAGTCCCCGCATAAGAAAATCCACATCCACCGTTGCCCGGCTTTCAAAATTGGTCAGCGTATAAATGAACAGTCCGCCCTTCAACACGAAGTTCTCCGCATATTTGGAGCCAGCCAACCGACGCAAAAATTCTTCCTGGAAGAACAGCTGCAGGCATTGCTGATAGCTGATGGAGGAAGCCTTGGCCTTGTTTTTCAGTTTTGCAAGAACAGAAGCGGCAATGTCTGCCATTACAGCCACACTCCAATCAAATCTTTTGCGGTTCTTTTCACGCGCAGAGGTTCCGCATATTCCAGTAGTTTCGGAATGCTCTTTCCCGGATCGTTGATGTAGTTTTGAATTGCCTTGTTGAAAATCTCTTTATCCATCTTATTGCGATAGCGCAGGCAGTCGCAGATCACGCGGTCTTTGTCATAGATCCGAATTTCGTGCCCGTCCATATTCCCTTTTGTCAGGCCCAGTTCCAGAACCGCAGGCTCCAGAAAATAGGGCTTCACGAAGGGATAGTCGATGCGGAATCGGGATTTCCCAGAATCTTTACTGACTGCCAGATGCCACTGCCCAGGAGTGCGGTCGCTATACCCGTAATACCTGAGAGCCGTATCCATGCAGAAAATCCCATCCGGAAACAGGCGCTTTACCGTGCCAACCTCGCTGAAATCATCGGGGTTGACCCATTGATAGTACCCTCTGCGAACTTTTTCAATAACACCACTTGTGAGAAGTTGTTCTCGCTGCTGATAGTACACTTTCTCATCAGCGAGCTGTGAAGTTCGCATCATTCCGCCATAGCGATCAAATATTTCCTTGTAATATTCAATGTTGTTCACAGGAAAAACCCTTTCTGGAATGCGATTGCTAAGCTCATTCTCTTAAACTTCTTGATCATAATTATAATCAATATATCATCAATGTCAATACAAAAGTGATAGGAATCAGTCGTTGGAGCGGACAGTTTAATAACAAGCAGAAATAGCAATGGATTGGACTTACGAAATAAGTATGCTCATGGCCGGTTACCTGGAGTTGCAGAAAATCATGGTGGTAATCATTCTAAGAATCAACGAAAAAGACAATTGCCCACCAATCATCGAAATGGTGGGCTGCACGGCGTCTATTTCGTTAATCCAGCAGCCAGTCCGGCTTTGTGCGCTGATGCATGATGCCGAAATGAGAATTATGTCGCAAAATGTGCATAGTTTCTTTGGAATTATGTCACGCGCATCCTTCGAGATGACAGCGTGTTATTTCGCTGTCTCTCATAGAGGGCGCATATCATAGTGCGTGACTGCTGTGTAAGTGCTATGGAAAGGATTTTGCAACCTTTCACACGTTTCCTTTCCAGAATCGAATCCTGGCAAAGACACCCGGCGAAAAATTCGCCGGGTGTCTTTGCCAGCGGAGGTGGACATGGTTGTTGGCGGATGCAAACGCTCTGGAGCCCGTGCGTCAAACGGTTTCGGTGAGGAGGGACAGGAGATCTTCTTTGGACATATTCAGGATACCACCGTCTTCGGCGCCGGAGATGGTGTCCATGAGGGCTGCTTTTTTCTCCTGCAATTCCAGAATTCTCTCCTCAATGGTATCCTTGGCGATGAGCTTGTACACCTGCACATGGGCCTGCTGGCCGATGCGGTGGGCCCGGTCTGTGGCCTGATCCTGGGCCGCCTGATTCCACCAGGGGTCAAAGTGGATGACAATGTCCGCCGCCGTCAGATTCAGCCCGGTGCCGCCGGCCTTCAGAGAGATGAGGAACACAGAGGCTGCCCCGGCGTTGAAGGCTTTCACCAGCTTTGCCCGCTTTTCTTTGGTGGTAGAGCCTTGCAGGGTGAAGCTGGAAATGTGCGCTTCGTCCAGCCGGGCGCGGATTCTGTCCAGCATGGAGGTGAACTGGGAGAACAGAAGAATCTGGTGACCGTTTTCCACCATGGCCTGACACAGCTCCATGCAGGCATCCAGCTTGCTGGTTTCCCCCTCGTAGTTCTCAAAGCACAGGTTGGGGTCACAGCAGATTTGCCGCAGCCGGGTCAGAGCCGCCAGAATCTGCAATTTTCCCTGCTCCCCGTCCAGTTTTTCCACCGTGGCCTGCACGCAGGCGCAGTAGGTTTTTCGCTCTTCCTCAGATAGGGATATCCGGCGGACATATTCTTCCTTCGGCGGCAGCTCCTTCAGAACCTCGGCTTTCCGGCGCCTAAGCAGGAAGGGCTGCACCAGCCGCCGCAGCTGGGCGGAGGCCTCCGGGTTCATACTCTTGACGATGGGCTTTTCCAGCTTCTCCCGGAAAGCGGTGTGGGTGTAGAGGTAGCCGCTCATAAGGAAGTCAAACAGATTCCAAAGCTCGCTGAGCCGGTTTTCCACAGGAGTGCCCGTCAGCACGAACCGCTGGCGGCTGTTTATCTGCTTCACCGCCTTGGAGGTCAGGGTGGCCGCGTTTTTGATGTGCTGAGCTTCGTCCAGCACGCAGCAGTAAAATTCCTTCTGGCTGTAGTCCCCGATGTCCTGCCGCAGCAGCTCGTAGGACGTGACCCACACATCCGCGTCCGCGCCGGAGCGCAGGGCTTTCCGCTCGGCGGCGGTGCCAAGGATCAGCCGGTAGGACAGCTGGGGAGCGAATTTTGTCAGCTCCTCGCCCCAGTTGTAGATGAGAGAAGCGGGGCAGACCACCAGAGAGGATTTCCCCGTGGTTTTCCTGGGAACCGTTGCCAGAAACGCGATGACCTGCAGCGTCTTTCCGAGGCCCATTTCGTCCGCCAGAATGCCGCCAAAGCCGTAGCTTTCCAGGGTTTTCAGCCATTGAAAACCGGTTTTCTGATAGGGCCGGAGTACCGTTTCCATGCCCTCCGGCAGGGCGTAGTCGCTCTCCGACAGAGCCTTGAAATTGCGGATCATCTCCCGGAAGCGGCTGTCCCGGCTGACCTGAACGCCCTCGCTGCCGCTGAGCATTCCGTCCAGGTACAGCCCCCGGTAGGCGGGCAGCGTGACGGTACCCTTAGCCAATTCCTTCTTGGAAAGCTGGAGCATCTGGGCCATTTCCGCCATTTTTTCATAGCCGGAGCCATTCAGCTCCAGATACCTTCCGTCGGTGAGCCGGTGGTATTTCCGACGCAGCAGAAGGCTCTGGTACAGGGCAGACAGCTCCTCCTTCGGAAAACCGCCGGTGTCCAGCGTCAGGGTCAGCAGCCCATCGGAAACGGAGAGCCCTACGCTGGCGGCGGTGGGCTGGATACGCCTGCCTTGCAGCCGGTCGCTGAGGTAGACCTCGCCGTACTGCCGGAAGCCATCCAGCGGGCCGGTCAGAAAGTCATAGGCTTCCTCCTCCCCGGTGAGGGTGAAGCTACCGCCCTGCCGCTGGAAATATCGCTGGGCCAGTAGGATGGCCGCGCTTTCCGCCTTCACGTCCCGTCGGACGCCGTCCTTCTCCGAGGGTCTGTCTGTGGGGGTGAAGGTGCGTTCCCCATAGCGGAAGACGATTTTCAGGCGCAGCGTTTCTTCCTCCATGTCAAAATAGAAGCCGGTGGCGCATTCCTCCGGCAGGTATTCCTGCAAAAGCCCCTCCCGGTCTTCGATCTCCACCAGTTCCCCGATTTCCGGCAGCACACAGCCGCAGAAGGTGGGCAGGTCTTTCAGGGCAAGGCGCATAGACGCCTGCCCCTGCTCCAGCAGAGGGTACACCTTGTTCCGAAAGGCAGGGCTGCACCGCTGGAGGGTATTCTCGCTCAGGGCGTACAGGTTCTTTCGGCTCCCGAAGAAACGGTAATTACAGGGCATTTTGATTTCCAGCAGAACGCTGTCCCCCTGCTTTTCCACCCGGATACCCACCTGGGGGTCTTCCCGGAGGAGTCTGAGGTTGTTTCCCCATTCGGCTTCCAGCGGTTCCCCCTCCAAAAGGTCAAACCACCGGTCAAAGGAATCGCCGGTGAGGGTGATCCGGTTTTTCTCATCGCCGGATTCATACCGGGAATAGAGGGAGCCGCTCATGGAACGGAACTGGCTGAACTCATTCATCAGCAGATCGATCATGGCTTGAGAGCGGGCATCGAACTGCTCGATGCTATGATCCAGCGTTAGGCCCTTGCCGTAGCTTTCCGTCCGGCGCAGATCCACATTGTTCAGAAAGTCCCGGATATTTTTCACCACATACAGCTTTTCCCGCCCCACCCGGAAGGTGAACATGGGGTAGCCGCGGTAGGCGGTGTGAAGCTGGGGAACCAGACGGGCAGGGACATCCGGGAGGGCAGGCTGCTGCTCCCGGCTTTTTTGCAGGTAGCTTTGCAGCAGGGCCTGGGCGTAGCGGTCACTGCGGGCTGCCGCTGGCCGGGGCGGTTCTTCCACATAGGCGATCATGGCAGCGGCAATGTGCTTGCATTTGCCCATGTCCTCAAACCGGGGGCAGCTGCAGCCGATGCGCATATATCCGTAATCCAGCTGCTGAAAGCGGACGGAATAGACCTCACTGCCCCGGACGCAGCACTTCACGATCGGATTCTCACCCTCTCCGGCCGTCATATCCAGCACACGCCCCTGCCGGAAGTACTCCATGCCCCGGGCGTAGTCCGCATTGGAAAACAGCGATTTTACCTGTGCCAGATCCAGTTTCAAAGAAATCCCGCCTTTTCTGTGTTTTCCAACAGTATAGCATGAAAAACGGGAAAAGAAAAGGCGGAATGTACCGGTGAACAGCTCCCCTGGAAGCTTTCACGCCAAACGATAATTCAGATGGCGAACAGGAATCGGACAACACCGTTATCATCACAGATTGAAAGGGTGTCGCGTTTCGCGACACCCTCGTTTAAATATTTGATATTTCCGGTAATTCTCAATAACATAAGCAATAATCTCAAGAAATAGTTTGACTTTCTAGGTTTCCAACCGCGCAGGCAAACCGCTGCCTCACTGTCAATGATGTTAACAGCGGGTCACCCTCCCGGATACGCAGTGTGCGGCGGATTTCTTTGGGGATTACAATTCTGCCGAGGTCGTCCACCCGGCGAACGATTCCTGTTGCTTTCATAACCTACTCTCTCCTTGCTTTGCGTTTGCACTGCTATTGTTTGCAAAAATTGGGGATTTATGCGATTTGGCTTTGAAAACTCCCAGGCGTATTTCTTTCCCTTACTTTCCCTTTTGTCACAAAAAAAACACAGAGCCAGCACCACGTCTGACCCTGCGTTTTTATATACTCATTTACAGCAAAAGTCCCAGCAGCAGATTCCCCGCGCCGCACAGGCACATTACCAGAATGGGATTCCACTTGAATTTTCGCAGCAGTACAAAGGCCACTGCAAACAATGCCAATCCAATGAAATTCAGATTGGCCATGGTCATTTCCTGTCCACCCAGCGCCACCTGCAGCAATATGGAAATGCCCGCCGATGCAATCAGCGCCACCACCGCAGGCCGCAGGCTTGCCAGCACGCTCTGCAGCACCGACAATTTCTTATACCGGTAGTAGATAAAGGTCAGCAGAGACACGATAAACAGTGACGGCAGAATACAGCCGAAGGTGGCAATCAAAGCGCCGGGAATCCCGGCAATCCGGATACCTACGAAGGTTGCAGAGTTCACCGCAATGGGGCCGGGGGTCATCTCCGCAATGGTAATCAGGTCGGTAAACTCACTCATATTCAGCCAGGCGTGGTTCTGCACCACCTGGGCCTGAATCAGGGGCATGGCCGCATAGCCGCCGCCAATGGAAAACAGGCCAATCTGCAAAAAACTCCAGAAAAGCTGTAAGTAAATCATGCCGCCTCTCCCTTCTTATGCTGGGTCAGCGCCAGGACAATT